>PFFW01000010.1:0-5542 GCA_002781745.1 Rhodospirillales bacterium CG15_BIG_FIL_POST_REV_8_21_14_020_66_15 | reverse complement strand
CTCGTCGATGTCCTTGGTGTAGAGGTCGCGGATGGCGCGCTTGACGATATCGCTTTCCTCGTGGACCAGGGCAGGCGCGATGGATTTCAGGGTCTTTTCCCGGACCTCGCTCCACAGCCGCATGAGGTAGTCGTAATCGCGGCGGATTTCCGCCTTGGTGCGCTTGGAGCCGGCCGTGCGCACGATCACCGCCATGCCCTGGGGGATTTCCAGTTCACCCAGGATCTGCTTCAGCTTCTTGCGGTCGCTCGATTGCGCAATCTTGCGCGAAATGCCGCCGCCGCGCGCCGTGTTCGGCATCAGCACGCAGTAGCGCCCGGCGAGCGACAGATAGGTGGTCAGCGCCGCGCCCTTGTTGCCGCGCTCTTCCTTGACGACCTGCACCAGCAGGATCTGGCGGCGCTTGATGACCTCCTGGATCTTGTACTGGCGGCGCAGGTTGACCGGCCGTCGCACGGGGATTTCCTCGTCCTCGCCGCCCAGCACCTCGACGCCTTCGCCGCCGTTTTCGGCGTCGCCGTCCTCGTGCACCTTGGCTTCCTGTTCCTGGTGCTCGGCGACCAGGGCTTCGCGGTCGGCGATCGGGATCTGATAGTAGTCGGGATGGATTTCGCTGAACGCCAGGAAGCCGTGGCGGTTTCCGCCGTAGTCCACGAAGCACGCCTGCAACGAGGGTTCGACCCGCGTTACCTTGGCCAGATAGATGTTACCTTTTAGCTGCTTCCGTGATTCCGACTCGACGTCAAATTCTTCCAGGCGGTTGCCGTCTGCAATCACGACCCGGGTCTCTTCCGGGTGCGACGCATCGATGAGCATTCTCGTTGTCGACATAAAAACGTGTTCTCCAGTGCCCGGCGGCGCGCATATTCGCCGGTTCCGGCAGGACATCGTTCCGCCGCGGGGCACTTTTCTTGGGTGTTAAGCCGGACGCGCGCGCAGTCACCCCGGCGTTCGAATTCGAAAACGCCACAAACCTTTGCGGTGACTGCTCGGCCGTTGCCAGCATCATCATTCCTTTATGAGGTAAACCTCGTTCGGACACTCTAGGGCCCCGGCGAACGGCGCCTCGACGTCGCCTCGGCAGAGGGGGAAAACCCATGCCCAGACGGTTCCGGCTTCGACGGAGCCATTCCTCGCCCGCGTACCTTTCGTGTGGGGGACACGGGCCGGTGGAATTCTTCGCCCTTAACATAGACACAGACCGCCGCTTCCACAACGTTGTTTATGCTCCGTTCGCCGATAGGGGCCTGGGATTGAAAGGAAATTCACGCCGCGTCCGGAAAACCCCCCGGATGCGAGAAAAAAGCGGACGGAATCAAAGGATTATCATAAAATGCCTGCGGCATGACAGCGAGCGGACACCATAACGTCGCGGCACCGGGGGCATGAGCGCACGGTCGAATCACCGATCCATGGGCGCGGGCGGGCGAATCCGCTTTTGCGCCTTGGTTTTCAGCGTCTTATGTCTGGCGTTCGTGATCCTGCCCGAGGCCCGCGCCGCCGACGCCGTGGTCACGGACCTGCGCAGTGGGATCAGCGGGGACGGCGCCCGATTCGCTCTGCATCTGGACCGCCGGGTTGCGTTCCGCTTGTTCACCCTGGCCGATCCCTACCGGGTCGTCGTCGACTTGCCCGAGGTCGGCTGGCGTCTGCCGGCCAAGCCGCTGCCGGGCAGGCAGGGGGTGTTCTCCGGCGTCCGTTACGGCCTGTTCCGGCCTGGAAATTCGCGCATCGTGTTCGAATTCGTGAAGCCCGTGCAGGTGCGGGACGCCTATGTCACGCCCGGCGTCGGGCCCGCCGCCTTCGAGCTGGTGGTCGAGGCCGCGCGCACCAGCCACGCGGCCTTCCTCGCCTCCGTCGCCGTGCCGCCGCGCGAAATCGCCGGCCTGCGCCCCAGGGAGGCGGCCGGGCCCGCCTCCGCCGCGGCGGCCCGCCGGCTCGAAGCCATCGCCCGGCGCACCGCCGCCCTGGTCGCGCCGGACGACGCGGCGCGGATGCCCGGCCGGGCCGACCCCCTGCCGTCCGACATCGCCGCCCAGGTCCAGGAAGCCAACTACCTGCCCATGCCGCCGCGCCGACCGGGCGCGCGCGTGTCCGCGTTCAAGCCCCTGGTGATCATCGATCCGGGCCACGGCGGCGTCGATCCGGGCGCGCAAAGCCGTCAGGGTATCTACGAAAAGCACGTGGTTCTGGCGCTGTCGCGGGAAATTCGCCGCCAGTTGCTCGCCTCCGGCCGCTACCGTGCGGACTTGACCCGCGACCGCGACGTGTTCATCCGTTTGCGCGACCGCGTCGCCATCGCGCGCAAGAAAGGCGGCGACCTGTTCATCTCGGTGCACGCGGACTCGATCCGCAACAGCAGGGTTTCCGGGCCTTCGGTCTATACCCTGTCGGAGAAGGCCTCGGACAAGGAGGCGGCGGAACTGGCGGAACGGGAAAACAAGGCGGACCTGATCGCCGGCATGGACCTGAGCCACGAAAGCGCCGACGTCGCCAACATCCTGATCGACCTGGCGCAGCGCGAGTCCATGAACCAGTCGGCGCGCTTCGCCGGCATATTGGTCAGCGAACTGGGCAACAAGACCGAGGTCCTGCCGCGGCCGCACCGGTTCGCGGGGTTCGCCGTGCTCAAGGCGCCGGACCTGCCGTCGGTGCTGCTGGAAACCGGGTTCCTGTCGAACAGCGCCGACGAACGGCGCCTGACCAGCAAAAGCTATCGCCGACAGCTTGCCGCCGCCATCGTCGCCGCCATCGACGGCTATTTCGGCGCCGTCGAACAGGCCAGGGTGCGGGCGCCATAATTTGTTCATAAACCTCTGGAAATTTACGGCGAACCGGCCCCTTCACCGCGCCCGGGCGCGGTTCCTCGGGCGGACGCCCGGCCACGTGAAAGTGCAGCATTAGAATGTTCCGCCTGTTGTCCTCGATCGTCGGACTGTTCGTCATCTTCGCCATGGTCGGCGGGGCGGGGCTTCTGTACGTGCTGTACACCTACGGCCAGGACCTGCCCGACTATCGCCAGCTCGCCAACTACGAGCCGCCGGTGATGACCCGCGTGCACGCGGGCGACGGGCGCCTGCTCGCCGAGTTCGCCCGCCAGAAGCGCGTGTTCGTGCCCATCGAGGCGATCCCCCGGCGGGTCGTGCAGGCCTTTCTGGCGGCCGAGGACAAGACCTTCTACGAACATCCCGGCATCGACATTCCGGGGGTCGCCGCCGCCGCGCTGCGCAATCTGAAGAACATCGGCTCCGACCGCCGGCCCGTGGGGGCGTCGACCATCACGCAGCAGGTGGCGAAGAACTTCCTTCTGACCAACGAGATCTCGCTCGAGCGCAAGATCAAGGAGGCGATCCTGGCTTTCCGCATCGAGCGCGCGTTTACCAAGAACAGGATTCTCGAGCTTTACCTGAACGAGATCTATCTGGGCCAGGGCTCCTATGGGGTCGCGGCGGCGGCGCTCAACTACTTCAACAAGTCGATGGACGAATTGACCGTGGCCGAGGCCGCCTATCTGGCGGCCTTGCCCAAGGCGCCCAACAACTACCACCCGGTCCGCCATCACGACGCCGCCCAGGCGCGCCGCGACTGGGTCGTCAACCGCATGCTGGAGAACGGCATGATCACCGACGAGGAGGCCAAGCGCGCCTGGACCGAGCCGCTGCGCGTGGCGCCGCGCATCGAGGCGGAATTCGTCGAGGCCGACTATTTCACCGAGGAGGTGCGCCGCGAACTGTTGGAGCAGTACGGCGAGGACCAACTCTACAACGGCGGGCTGTCCGTGCGCACGACGCTCGATCCGCGCCTCCAGAACATCGCCGAAAAGGCGCTTCGCGACGGGCTTGAAAGCTTCGATCGCCGGGTCCGCGCCTGGCGCGGGCCGCTGGCGCGCGTACCCGACGGCGTCAGCTTCTCCGGCGCGCCCGAATGGCGCTCGATCCTGACCAATTTCAAGGCGCCCAAGGGCCTGGAGCATCACAGGATCGCCGTCGTCACGGCAGTCGACGGCGAGGCGGCGCACCTGGGCCTGGCCGACGGCACGGTTGGCCGCCTGCCCATGTCGCAGATGTCCTGGGCGCGCCGGCGCATCGACGAGGAGACCTGGGCGCCGCGGCCGAAACGCCCCGCTGACGTCGTCGTGCCCGGCGACATCGTCGCCGTCACCCCCGAGACCGAGGACGAGGACGGCAAGCCCCTGCCCGAGGGAACGTATGCGCTCCGCCAGTTGCCCGAGGTCCAGGGCGGGATCGTCGCCATGGACCCGCATACCGGCCGCGTGCTGGCCATGGCCGGCGGCTATTCGTTCCAGATCAATCAGTTCAACCGGGTGACCCAGGCCTGGCGGCAGCCGGGCTCGGCGATCAAGCCCTTCGTCTACCTGGCGGGGCTCGACGCGGGCTACACGCCGTCGACCCGCATCCTCGACGCGCCCTTCGTGGTCGACCAGGGGCCCGGCCTGCCCAAGTGGCGGCCCGGCAACTACACCAACAAGTTCTACGGCCCGTCGACCATGCGCCTGGGCATCGAGAAGTCGCGCAACCTGATGACCGTGCGTCTGGCCCAGACCGTCGGCATGGAGAAGGTCAGCCAGTACATCGAGTCCTTCGGCATCGTCGACCACCTGCCGCGCGCGCTGTCGATGGCGCTGGGGGCGGGCGAGACGACGCTGCTGCGCCTGACCACGGCCTACGCCATGCTGGTCAACGGCGGCAAGCGCATCGAGCCGACCCTGATCGACCGCATCCAGGACCGCAAAGGCCGCACCGTGTTCCGCCACGACGACCGGCCCTGCCCGCACTGCCGCACGGGGGCCTGGACCGGCGCCGAGCAGGTGCCCAGCGTGCCCGACACCCGCAAACAGGTCGCCGATCCGGCCAGCGCCTACCAGATCGTTTCCATGCTGGAGGGCGTGGTCAAGCGCGGCACGGGCGTGCGCATCGGCCGCGAGGTGAATAAGACGCTGGCCGGCAAGACCGGCACCACCAACAAGAACCGCGACGCCTGGTTCGTCGGCTTCTCGCCCGACCTCGTGGTCGGCGTGTTCGTCGGCTACGACAGCCCGGAAACCCTGGGCCGGCGGGAAACGGGCTCGTCCGCCGCCGCCCCCATCTTCGCCCAGTTCATGAAGCGGGCGCTGAAGAACACCCCCGCCATCCCGTTCCGCATCCCGCCCGGCATCCGCCTGGTCCGTGTCGACGCGCAGACCGGCCTGCCGGCCCTGATCGGCCAGACCGAGGACGTGATCTGGGAAAGCTTCAAGCCCGGCACCGTGCCCAGGGAGGACACCGAGATCATCTCGGCCGGCCAGGGCATGTCGGGGAACGGCGACGCCACGCAGCAGCCGTTCGGCGGCACCGGCGGGCTGTATTGATCAAAGCGGCCGCGTCCGCTACAACCCCCTGCCGATCCACCATACGGAATCCACGGACCCCCGCCATGCGCGCCGAAATCCATTCCATCGTCCAGGACATCGAGCAGTCGTTGGAACTGCTGAGGAGGCATCTTTGACTACGACGATGCCGTCCTCAAACTTCAGGAACTGAAC
>PFFW01000142.1 GCA_002781745.1 Rhodospirillales bacterium CG15_BIG_FIL_POST_REV_8_21_14_020_66_15 | reverse complement strand
CAGGATGGTGCGGCTGTCGATCTTCGACGTCACCTGGAACGAGATGCGGGTCGGGAAGTTGGCCTTGATGGTGCCGGTGATGACGTCGACCGACGGCCGCTGGGTCGCCATCATGATGTGGATGCCGGCGGCGCGCGCCATCTGCGCCAGGCGCTGGATGGCCGCCTCCACGTCCTTGCCGGCGACCAGCATGAGGTCGGCCATCTCGTCGACCACGACGACGATGAAGGGCAGCGGCTCGGTGCCCAGCGGCTGGTCCTCGAACACCGGCCGGCCTTCGGCGTCGAACCCGGTCTGCACCCGGCGCGACAGCACCTCGCCCTTCTTCCTGGCCTCCTTGAGGCGCGCGTTGTAGCCCTCGATGTTGCGCACGCCGAGCTGCGACATGGCGCGATAGCGCTCCTCCATCTCGCGCACGGTCCACTTCAGCGCGACGACGGCCTTCTTGGGATCCGTGACGACGGGCGTCAGCAGGTGGGGGATGCCCTCGTAGACCGACAGCTCCAGCATCTTGGGGTCGATCATGATGAAGCGGCATTCCTCGGGCGACAGGCGATAGAGCAGCGACAGCACCATGGCGTTCATGCCGACGGACTTGCCCGATCCGGTGGTGCCGGCGATCAACAGGTGCGGCATGGTCGCCAGGTCGGCGATAACCGGCCCGCCGCCGATGTCCTTGCCCAGGGTCAGCGGCAGCTTGGCCTTGGTGCGCTCGAAGGTCTGCGAGGCCAGAAGCTCGCGCAGGTGCACCGGCTCGCGGTCGGCGTTGGGCAGTTCGATGCCGATCACGCTGCGCCCCGGCACCACGGCGATGCGCACGCTGATGGCCGACATGGAGCGCGCGATGTCGTCGGCCAGGCCGACCACGCGCGAGGTCTTGGTGCCCGGCGCCGGCTCCAGCTCGTAGAGCGTCACCACGGGGCCCGGGCGCACCTTGACGATCTCGCCCTTGACGCCGAAGTCGTCGAGCACCGAGGCCAGGTAGTGCGCGTTCTGGGCCAGCTTGTCCGGGTCGTGGGCCGGGCCCAGGATGACCTCGGGGCCGCCCAGCAGGTCGAGGGTCGGGGCGCGGTAGGTGCCGTCGCCGACCAGATCGAACGAGCGCTGGCGGTTGGCCGTCCGCGACGGCTTGGGTTTGGCCGCCGGCGGCGCGATCAGCGCCTTTTTCGATTTCAGGGCCTTGCGGTCGCGGGCGCGGGCCAGCAGGCCCTTCCCGGGGTCGCTGCCCACGGCCGCGCGCTCGCGGCGGGCGGTGACGGGGTGTTCGCCGATGTCCGCGTCCGGATCGTCCAGCGCGTCGGCCCGCAGCGGCCCGTCCAGGTCCAGGGGATTCGTGTTCTTCACGCGCCGCGCCAGGCCGGCGATCCAGCGCAGCGCCGCGACGAAGCCCATGACCAGGCCGGCCAGGGCGCCCCCGAGGGCGCGCAGGCCGGCGCTCCAGTCGCGCCGCGTGAAGCCGAGGGCGCAGATGAAGGACAGGGTGCCGATGACGGCGGCGGCGCTGCCCAGCCATTCGCCGGGCACCGCGACGGGCACGCGGGCCATCACGCGGGCCAGGCCGTCGAACGCGAATCCGCCCGTGACCCCGCCGAGCCCGGTCGCCAGCGGCCAGGTCTCCGGCCGGTCGAGCGGCGTCATGGCGAGCGTCAGGGTCAGCACGGCGATCAACAGGAGAGCCACGCGCCGCGCCAGGCCGGGCAGGGCCCGCGCGCGCATCAGGGTCCAGCCCCAGGCCAGGGCGACCAGCGGCAGCAGGCCGGCGACCACGCCGAACAGCTGCAGGCCCAGGTCGGCGGCGACGGCGCCGGGACGGCCGAGAAGGTTGCCCACCGCGTCGCCCGAGGCCGTGTTGAGCGACGGGTCGCCGGCGTGAAAGCTGAACAGGGCGACGGCCCCGGCGGCGCCCGCCGCGACCAGGGCCAGGCCCGCCAGTTCCGCCAGGCGGCGGCGCACGAAGGCGCCCGTGCCCTGCGGGAACAGGTTGACCAGGCCGGAGGTTTGCGGTGACGCTGCCATAAGCGCTTTCTAGGTTATTAAGGTTTACAAGACCTTAACAAGGCGTCTTAAGGCAGTCTCTATGGTTTTCCGGTCATGCACCAGGGCGACCCGGATGAAGGCGTCGCCGGGGGTCGTGCCGTCGCCCAGCGGCGCGCTCATGTAGGCCCCGGGCAGCACCCGGATTGCCGCTTTTTTCCAAAGGGTTAGCGCCGCTTCCTCACCGTCTCCCACATCCAGCCACAGGAAGAATCCGCCCGCCGGGCGGCGAAAGCCGAAGCGCTCGCCGAGGATCTCCTGGGCCGTGTTGACGAGGTCCCGATAGGCGGCGCGATAGCGAAAAGCGTCCGAATCGTCCGCCCACAACCGGGCCGAGGCATGGAGCGCCGGGTGCGGCATCTGCGCCCCCAGATAGTTGCGCAGCATGCGGTAGCGGCGGATCAGCTCGGCGTCGCCGGCGACGAAGCCCGAGCGCAGGCCGGGTGCGGACGACCGCTTGGACAGGGAATGGAACACCAGGACGTTGGTGAAATCGCCGTCGAGCGCGGCGCAGGCCTCGAGCGCGCCGGGCGGCGGGGCGGCGTCGTAGATCTCGGCATAGCATTCGTCGGCGACCAGCACGAAGTCGTGGCGGCGGGCCAGCAGGATCAGGTCCATCAACAGGCTCATGGGCGCCACGCCGCCCTGCGGGTTGCCCGGCGAGCACAGATAGACCAGCGCCGTGCGCGCCCACTCGGCCTCGGTCATCCGCGTCAGGTCGGGCATGAAGCCGGTGTCCGCCGTGGCCGGCAGGGGACGGCGCTCGGCGCCCGAGAACACGGCCGCCCCCACGTAGGTGTGGAAGCAGGGATTGGGCAGGACCACCAGCGGCCGCGCCCCGGACTTTTCCGGCGGCACCACCAGGTTGGCGACCATGGCCAGGCCCTCGCGCGTGCCGACCACGGGCAGCACGTTGCGCTCCGGGTCGAGGACGCCCGGGCCCAGGCCGTAGCGGCGTTCCAGGAAGCCGGCGGCGGCGGCGCGGAAGCCGGGGGTGCCGTCGGTCGCCGGATAGCGGCCCCAAAGATCGGCCTTGTCCGCCATGGTTTGGGCGATCGCCGGGGGCGGGTCGAAGGTCGGGTCGCCGACGGCGAGGGAGATGGGCTCCAGCCCCGGGGCCGGGGCGTGGGGGTCCAGGAGCGCGCGCAGACGGTCGAAGGGATAGACCGGCAGGTCGTCGTAACGGGGGTTCAGCATGGGCGGCGCCGGGCGGTTCCGTTGCAGAGGGCGGGCGGGCGGAGTCTACCCGCCGGGGCCGAACAAAAAAAGGGGGCCGGAAGCGGACTTCCGGCCCCGAGAGGGGAGTTGTGGTGGAGGAGATCAGATGGTTTGCGAGCCGCGGAACTCGGGATAGGCCTCGAGGCCGCATTCGGCCATGTCGAGGCCCTGTTCCTCTTCTTCCGCCGACACCCGCACGCCGCCCATGACCATCTTCAGGACGAACCAGACGACGGCGGAGGCGACGATCACGAAGGCGCCGATGGACAGCACGCCCACGGCCTGGTGGTAGAAGGTCGCGTCCTTGTTGGACAGCGGCACCGCCAGGGTGCCCCAGATGCCGGCGCAGAGGTGCACCGGGATGGCGCCCACCACGTCGTCGATCTTCAGCTTGTCCAGCAGCGGCACGACGACCACGACCAGCACGCCGCCAACGGCGCCGATGATCGCGGCCAGGCCCAGGGACGGCGTGTCCGGCCCGGCGGTGATCGACACCAGGCCGGCCAGCGCGCCGTTGAGCGCCATGGTCAGGTCGACCTTCTTGTAGATCAGCTGGGTCAGGACGACGGCCGCCACCACCCCGCCGGCGGCGGCGATGTTGGTGTTGATGTAGATGTTGGAGATCGCGATGGCGTCCGCCGCCGAGCCCATGGCGAGCTGCGAGCCGCCGTTGAAGCCGAACCAGCCGAGCCACAGGATGAAGGTGCCCAGCGTGGCGAGAGGCAGGTTGGCGCCCGGCATCGGCCTGACCGAGCCGTCGGCGCCGTATTTGCCCTTGCGGGCGCCGATGATGAGGGCGCCGGTCAGGGCCGCCCAGCCGCCCACGGAGTGCACCAGGGTCGAGCCGGCGAAGTCGACGAAGCCCAGCTTGCTCAGCCAGCCGCCGCCCCACTGCCAGGAACCCTGGACCGGGTAGATGAGGCCCGTGAGGACGACCGTGAAGATCAGGAAGGCCCACAGCTTGACGCGTTCGGCCACGGTCCCGGACACGATCGAGGCGGCGGTCGCGACGAACACCAGCTGGAAGAAGAAGTCCGAGCCGGCGGCGTACTTGGCGCCGTTCTCGCCGCCGAACTTGCCGGCCAGCGCGGCCGCGTCGTCCTGGGCCCACCAGGCGAAGGAGCCCATGAAGCCGCCGTCGACGCCCGTGTACATCAGGTTGTAGCCGATCAGGTAGTACATGATCGAGGCGATCGAGAACAAGGCGATGTTCTTCAGGCACTGCATGGCGGTGTTCTTGGTGCGCACCAGACCCGCCTCGAGCATGGCGAAACCGGCCGCCATCCACATGACCAGGAAGCCGTGCACCAGGAACGAGAAGGTGTTGAAGATGAACTGCGTTTCGCCGGGAACCTCGGCATGGGCGGCGCCGGACACGACCAGCAGCGCCAGGGCCGCACCCATCACGCCGGCCACGCGGGCGACGCCTTTGCAAAGCATGTGTTTCAGATGTTCGATGTTCATTTGGAAAACCTCCTAAAGGGCATCCGCGCCCGATTCGCCCGTGCGGATGCGCACGGCCTGTTCAAGCGAGTAGACGAAAACCTTGCCGTCGCCGATCTTGCCGGTCTGCGCGGTTTTCTGGATTGTTTCGACGATGGCGGCGACGAGCTCGTCCTTGACGGCGATCTCGAGCTTCACCTTCGGCAGGAAGTTCACCATGTATTCGGCGCCGCGGTAGATTTCCGCCTGCCCCTTCTGGCGCCCGAAGCCCTTGACCTCGCTGACGGTCATGCCCTCCACGCCCAGGGGCGTCAGGGCCTCGCGAACCTCCTCCAACTTGAACGGCTTGATAACGGCCATGATCAGCTTCATTTCGTTAATCCTTTCCGCTTTTTGGCCACGTCCCGGGCGGACGGCCGGTCGACCCGGCGCCCGCCGTCGTAAAGTGCCGGACCCCTCGGCCCGATTTCGCAGCGCACAATTTCAAGAACCGTGCCGGATTCCCGAAAGGCTGAAATAACTGTTTATTTTCAGATAATTGCCTTTAATCGCGCGGGCCGCGGACGCCGCGGATAAGATCATTTTTTATGCAAAAATACTTTTTTGCACATTTATTGGACACACAAGACGCCTGGACATTCGCCCGGCGCGGGGCGATTCTGGACGCGATTGGGGACCGGCCCGGGCCGGCCCGGGCGGCGCGGGGCGGAGGCGCGATCCCATGATACCTTCCATAGGTGACGACACCCGGGCCGACGCGCCGATCGACGTCCTGATCGTCGGCGGCGGCCTTGTCGGCGGCACGCTCGCCGTGCTCCTGGCCAACGCGGGGCTCGCGGTGACCCTGGTCGACCGCGCCGATCCGGCGGCCGGGCTCGACGCCGCGTTCGACGGCCGGGCGTCCGCCATCGCGCTGGCGACCCACCGGGTGCTGGCGGCGGCCGGCCTGTGGGACCGCCTGGGCCCCGGCGCCTCGCCGATCAACGAGATCCGCGTCGCCGACGCGGGCTCGCTGCTGTTCCTTCATTACGACCACAGCGACATCGGCGACGCGCCCTTCGGCTACATGATCGAGAACCGCAACCTGCGGCGCGCCTTGTACGAGGCGCAGCGGGCGGCCCGCAACCTGACCGTCGTCGCGCCCGCGACCGTCGCCGCCATGGACCTTTCGGGCCCGCGCGCCGCGCTCACCCTGGCGGACGGCCGGGTGCTGGCGGCGGCGCTCGTCGTCGGCGCCGACGGCCGCGCCTCGCAGGCCCGCGCCCTGGCCGGCATCCGCGCCACCGGATGGACCTACCGCCAGACGGGCATCGTCTGCACGGTCGACCACGAACGCCCGCACGGCTTCGTCGCCCATGAACATTTCCTGGCCGCCGGGCCTTTCGCGATCCTGCCGATCCGCGGCGAGCCGGGCCGCGAGGAGCACCAGTCGTCCCTGGTGTGGACGGAACGGGAGGACCTGGCGCCCGCCGTCATGGCGCTCTCCGACGACGATTTCCTGGCCGAGCTGGCGCTCCGCTTCGGCGACTTCCTCGGCTCCCTCGCCCTGGTCGGCCCGCGCTGGAGCTATCCCCTGTCGCTGCTGCTGGCCGAGCGGGCGACGGCCGCGCGCTTCGTCCTGGCCGGGGATTCGCTGCACGGCATGCATCCCATCGCCGGCCAGGGGCTCAACATGGGGCTGCGCGACGTGGCGGTGCTGGCCGAGGTCCTGGCCGACGCCAAGCGCCTGGGCCTGGACCTGGGCTCGCCGGCGGTGCTCGAGGACTACGAACGCGGCCGCCGCTTCGACAATACGCTGATGCTCGGCATGACCGACGCCTTGAACCGCCTGTTCTCCAACGACGTGGCGCCCGTGCGCCTGGCCCGCGACCTGGGACTGGCCGCCGTCAACGCGCTTCCCGGGCTGAAGAAGGTCTTCATGCGCCACGCCATGGGCGAGGCCGGCGAGCTGCCGCGCCTGATGCGCGGACGGAACGTTTGACGGGCCCCGCGGAAGCATTTAACACGGGAGCCCGGGCCGATGAACGGCCGGCGTGACGCAAGGACGGACGGCACCATGACCTCACCTTCTTCCATCCTGGACACGGTGCAAGCGAGCGTAGACGGCTGCACGCCCCTGGCCGATCCGTTCGACCACTGGATCCTGGACGAGGTGTTCACGGAAGACGTGGTCGACGCCATTCAGGCCCTGCCGTTCGACGCGCCGCGCGCCGAATACTCGCAGGGCGCGCGGGCCGCCAACAACGACAGCCGCAGCTACTTCGACCCCGGCCGGCGCGCCGAATTCGCCGTGTGCCGGGACGTCGCCGAAGCCTTCCAGGATTCGGCCACGGTGGCGAAGTTCGAGGCGATGTGCGGCATCGACCTCGCCGGCAGCTTCCTGCGCCTGGAGTTCGCCCAGGACCGCGACGGCTTCTGGCTGCACCCGCACAAGGACATCGCGGTCAAGAAGTTCACGATGCTGGTCTACCTGAACGATGCGGCCGAGGGCGAGGACTGGGGCACCGACATCTATGCCGGGCCCAAGGAAGAGGACTACTTCGGCCCGACCCCGCACCGACGCAACCGCGCCCTCGTGTTCGTGCCGGGCTCGGACACCTGGCACGGGTTCCGCCGCAAGCCGATCTCCGGCGTGCGCCGGACCCTGATCGTCAACTACGTCGGCGGCGACTGGCGCAGCACCCACGAACTGGCCTATCCGGACAGCCCCGTCTGATCCCGCCTAAAAAGGGGCCCTTTTCAGGCTGAGGACCGATCGGATGACAGATGGACCGGCGCATTGGAACGGGGTTTACGCGGCCCGCGGCGAAACCGAGCTGACCTGGTACGAGGAACAGCCCGTCCTGTCCTACGAGCTGGCCGCCAAATACGCAAAACCCGGTGAGGCCGTCATCGACATCGGCGGCGGTGCCGCAAGGCTCGTCGACCGTCTGGTCGCGGGCGGCCACGGCCCGGTGACGGTCCTGGATATTTCCGAGGCGGCGCTGCGGATCAGCCGGGACCGGTTGGGGGAGAGCGGCGCCGGCGTGACCTGGGTCGCGGCGGACGTCAGGACCTGGGTCCCGCCCCGTCGATATGCGCTCTGGCACGACCGCGCCGTGTTCCATTTTCTGACCGAGGCGCGGGACCGGGCGGCCTATGTCGCGGCCATGGACCGGGCGCTGGCGCCCGGCGGCGCGGCGATCATCGCGACCTTCGACGCGGACGGCCCGGAAACCTGCTCCGGGCTGCCGGTGGCGCGCTACGCGCCCGAGGACCTCGCCCGGGCTCTTGAGGACCTGGCGCCCGGGCGGTTCCGGCCCCTGGAGTCGCGGCGTCACGTCCACGAGACGCCGAAAGGCCGCCATCAGGCCTTTCAGGTCTCGGTGTTCACAAAAGATAAAGACTAAAAAAGGGACATCTAAAAAGGGGCCTAGGGATCGCGGCTCAGCCCCCGGGCCTCCAGCGCCCGCAGGTAGCCGGCCCACAGCTCGTCCCGGCGCTCGCCCATGTCGTAGAGGAAGTCCCACGAATAGATGCCGGTGTCGTGCAGGTCGTCGAACTTCAGGCGCACCGCGTAGTTGCCTACCGGCTCGGCGCCGATGATGTTGACGTGGCGGCGCCCGGCGGGCACCGTCTTCTGCCCCGGGCCGTGGCCCTGGACTTCGGCCGAGGGGCTTTCCACGCGCAAGAGTTCGGCCGGGATGCGGAAGCTGGCGCCGTCGTCGAAATCGATCTCCAGCACCTTGTCGTCCTTCTTGATGCGCAGCTCGACCGGCGCGTGGCGGCTGCCGCGGTT
>PFFW01000110.1:34793-35889 GCA_002781745.1 Rhodospirillales bacterium CG15_BIG_FIL_POST_REV_8_21_14_020_66_15 | reverse complement strand
CCCAGAATTTCATTCACCCGCCCCCAGTCCGTCGCCATGGCGTCGGCCAGCGACGCCGCCATGCCGGCGTACTGCATGGCGTCGGCGACCGGGCGGGTATAGGGGGGGGGCAGGGTCTGGAACAGGGCGGCGATCAGGCAGACGGCGAGTGCCAGGGCCGCCTGGGCGCGGTCCTGATGCAACAAGCGGGCATATGCCGAAACGGTTTGCACGTCGATCACCTTAGATTCTTTGGGCCTGTCCGGGGCGGCCGATCCGGCCCGCGCGACTTGTATTCACCCGGCAGGAACGATGCAACCGGCCGGCACGCAAGCGAATGTTGTCGAACACCGTTTCTTCGCTATCATTGCCGCCGCACGTCGCACAAGGGAGGATCTCCACATCAAAGCCGCACCCACCCTGTTCGAACCCCCTGCCCGCCCGCAATATGCGCCGGGGGATCACACGCCCCTGTTCGCCTGCCGCGATTCCGACGGCCGGACCTTCGAGTTCTATTCCGCTGTCACCGGCGCGCCGACGATCCTGCTGTTCGCCGGCGGCCAGGGCCTTGTGGGCATGACGGCGGGCGGGCTCGACCCGGCCGCCCTTGCCGCCGGCGGCGCCCAGGTCGCGACCCTGGTGCCCGGCGACACCACCGTGGCGGCGGCGCAAAAGGAAGCCTCCGGCTGGCCGTACCGGGTGATGGCCGACCCGGGGTCCGAGATCACCAAGGGGTTCGCGGGGCTGTCCGGCGTCGCGGCGCCGGCGGTCTATGTGCTCGACCCCAATCAGCGTCTGATCGGCGTGCGCGGGCTCGGCGGCGGCGCGGCGGGCCTGGAGGACTGGCTCGCCGAGATGCTGGCCCAGGCGCGGCACGGCCGCGACCAGGCCGTGGTTCAACGCGCGGCCCCGGCGCTGCTTGTGCCCAGGGCGCTGGAACCCGAGGACTGCGCCTGGCTGATCGGCCTGTGGCATAACGGCGAGCGGGACGACGGCACGGTCGCCGTGGGGTCGTCGGCCGGCGGCGGCGTGCAGGTGGTGCCGACGACCAAGCGGCGCGAGGACTATTACCTGCGCGACAAGGCGCTGGAGCAGAAATTGCTGAACCGGCTGATGC
>PFFW01000110.1:0-34670 GCA_002781745.1 Rhodospirillales bacterium CG15_BIG_FIL_POST_REV_8_21_14_020_66_15 | reverse complement strand
GCCCGGCGACCAGGAACCGCAAGTTCGCGGTGACGCTCAACCTGAACACGGGCGAGTACGAGGGCGGCGACCTGCGTTTTCCCGAATACGGGCCCGAGCTGTTCCGTCCCGAGAAGGGCGCCGCGGTGGTGTTCTCCTGCTCGCTGCTGCACGAGGTCATGCCCGTCACCAGGGGCCACCGCTTCGTGGCGCTGACGTTCCTGACGGCACCGCCGCAACGGTAGCAGGTCGCGGCGACGGGTCGTCCCGGCCCGCCCGGGAGTGGACCTTTGCAAGGCGAATTGTCGGCGGATTCCTGGGGAAACGGGGGAAATGGCGCGCCCGGGAAGATTCGAACTCCCAACCTTCTGATCCGTAGTCAGATGCTCTATCCAATTGAGCTACGGGCGCCCGGGACGTGGCCGGATGCGGCCCCCCGTCCCAGAAGGAGCCGGACACTACTCCAGCACTTCCTTGTTTGCAAGCGCTAGAAGGCGCCCCCGATTAAGGGTCGTCAAAGGCCGAATCTCCGTATTAAAATAGGAACTTGTGGTGCTCCGGGCCATTGAGTACACTCGCCCGGACACTGAGGGGCGGGGTATGTCCACGGCCATACTCCCTGGGGATCAATAAACAACTCCGGCTCACACCGGGGGAAAATCAAGGGCTCGCGGACGAGATGAGTTTTCCGAAACTGAGAGTTCTTCTGGCGGGGGCCGTGATCTTCACGGGGGCGTGCTCGTTCGACGAGGATCTGTGGCCTTCACTGAACGCGTCGGAACCTGCGGGCAAACCGGTTGCCGAGGCCGCCAAGCCGGCCGCGGCCGAACCGCAGGCCGCCCAGCAGCAGCAATCGGCTGCCCAGGCGACCGGACAGCCGGCCCTGGGCTCGTCCAAGTTCGTTCCCAGCGGCGTCACGCCGGGCGAGGCGACCGGCACCTTCGTCGGCAAGAAGGTCCAGGAACTGCGCGAGGAACTGCAGAAGCTGCAAAGCTCGATCCTGCAGCACAACGAACAGCTTCAGTCGCTGCGTTCGCGCATCGTCGAAAGTTCGCAGCAGTACCACGGCACCATCGCCGCCGTTAAATCGCGCCTGCAGGTCGGCACGACCCGCGGCAACCCGGTCCTGGTGCAGCAGTTCAACACGGCGCAGCAGGATCTGAACCGGCTGAGCCAGGACATCGGCGAAATGAACAAGCTGTCCACGGGCGTGTCCTCGGATTCCACCCTGGCCTCGTTCCTGACGGAAAGCGTGCGCGCCGCCTTCAAGGTTTCCGGCGCCGTCGACGAGGACCACCGCCAACTCGCCATCCTCGAGGACGAGGTCGACCAGACCGTGGTCCTGATCGACCGCCTGCACCGCGAAGTGACCGAGGACGTGCGCCGCCAGTCGAGCTGGATCGGCGCCGAACAGCGCAACCTGGTGCAGATTTCCGCCGGCATCCGCCAGGGTGAATCCCTGGGCGCCTCGCTGCTCGACGCCGCCGTCACCGGCCGCGGCCAGGGCGCCAGCCAGGTCGCCACCCCGGCCGATACGACGGGCCGCCGCCCCCTGGTGGTGATCCGCTTCGACCGGCCCAACGTGCCCTATCAGCAGGCCCTCTACACGGCCGTCAGCCGCGCCCTGGAAACCCATCCGGCGGCGGTCTTCGACCTGGTCGCCGTAGCGCCGTCGGCCGGCGGGGCCGCGCGCGTCGCGATCAACACCAACAAGGCCAAGCGCCACGCCGAAGACGTCAAGCGGTCCCTGGTGGAGATGGGCCTGCCGCCGACCCGCGTCGCCGTGTCTGCCAAGACCCTGGCCGCGGCCAAGACCAACGAAGTGCACCTGTACGTCCGTTAAAGTACGGGGTTCACCTGCAAATCCGGATGACCGGCGCCGGCATGGGCGCCGGTTTTTCGTTTCTGGGACCGGCCGTCCGCCATTATCATGGGCCCCATGCCTGCTGATCCCCGCACGGAGCGCGCCGTCACCTGGGCCGAGGTCCAGGCGGACTCGCGCGCCCTCGCCCGCCGCCTGCTGTCCATGCCGCCGAACGGCCCGTGGAAGGGCGTCGTCGCCATCACCCGGGGCGGCATGGTGCCCGCCGCCGTCGTGGCCCGCGAAATGGGCATCCGCATCGTCGACACCCTGTCGGTCGCCAGCTACGACGGCCGCGAACAAGGCCGGGTCCGGGTTCTGAAAACGCCGGAGGCCGCGGTCGTCGACCGGGGCGCCGGCTGGCTTCTGGTCGACGATCTGGTCGACACGGGCGCCACGGCGCAGGTGGCGCGCGACCTGCTGCCGAAAGCCCTGTTCGTCACCCTGTACGCCAAGCCCGCCGCGCGCGACCTGCCCGACATCTTCATCCACGAGGTGGCGCAGCACGTGTGGGTCAATTTTCCCTGGGACACGGAAGAGCGGGACGGCGCCCTGGCCTATGCCCCGCCGCTGGCGGGGGCCGCGGCGTCATGAGGCTGCCGGCGCTCCTGCTTCTGGCGATCCTTTCCGCCGGCGGGGCGCGGGCCGCGGACAGCCTGCCGCCCTTCATCCAGGTGCCGCCGGGCTACGCCATCGAACCGTTCGCGACCGTGCCCAAGGCGCGCAGCCTGGTGCCCGTGCCGGAACTCGGCGTCGTCTTCGTCGGCCAGCGGGGGCCCCAGGTCCACGCCATCGTCGACGCCGACCGGGACATGCGCCCGGAAAAGGTCGTGCGCGTATTCGACAACCTGAACGTCGCCAACGGCGTCGACTGGAGGGACGGCTGGCTCTACATCGCCGAACAGCACCGCATCAGCCGCTGGCGGGCGCGCTCGCTTGAAGAATTGCAGGCGGCCGAGCCCGAAGTCCTGTTCGACGCCCTGCCCGACGATCCCTGGCACGGCTGGCGCTATGCCCGTTTCGGCCCGGACGGCCTGCTCTACGTGGCGGTCGGATCACCCTGCAACGTCTGCGAGGTCAAGGGGATGGAAGGCACCATCCTCCGCCTCGCCCCGCCGGGCACGCCCGGCCCGCGGACGCCCGAGGTGTTCGCCCGCGGCGTCCGCAATTCCGTGGGCTTCGACTTCCAGCCGTCAAGCGGAGACCTGTATTTCACGGACAACGGCGCCGACAACATGGGCGAGGACGTTCCGCCCGACGAGTTCAACCACGCGCCGGTAAAAGGCCTGTGGTTCGGATTCCCGTGGTTCGGCGGCGGCACGGCGCGCACGGACGAATTCCAGGACCGACCCCTGCCCGCGCCGCACAATCCGCCGGCGGTCGCCTTCGGCGCCCATGTGGCGGCCCTCGGCGTGAGCTTCTACCGGGGCGCCATGTTCCCGGCCGAGGCCCGGGGCGACGCCTTCGTCGCCCAGCACGGGTCGTGGAACCGCCGCGTGCCCGACGGCTACCGCGTGGCGCGGGTGCGCTTCGACAAGAAGACGGGAAAGGCCCTTTCGTGGGAGCCCTTCGCCACCGGCTTCCTGCGCCCGGACGGGGCGCGCTGGGGCCGGCCGGTGGACGTGAAGGAACTGGCGGACGGATCGCTGCTGGTGTCCGACGATTTTCGCGGCGCGGTCTACCGCATCATCTACAAGGGCGGGAATTAGGGGGAAAGGTCGGGCTCAGCCGAGCGGGCCCGGGTCCTTCTCGCTGTCGACGGGCACGCCTTCCACGTCCTCGGACAGGCGGCGTTCCAGTTCGACCAGATCGGTGGGCAGGTCTGCCCCGGTGGCGCGCAACTGGTCCAGCAGCTCGATCAGCCGCATATGGACTTCGTGCATGTCCTCGGGTCGTTCGTCCATTTCGGAGATCGCCATGTTGATGGCGGCGAGAAGTTCGTTTGTGTCCATGGCGACAGCTTACCACCCTGCGCGCCCGGCCGCTATTGACCTTGATCAAACGGCCGCAATCTATTCCGCCGCCGCCCGGCGTGCCTCGACCAGTTCCGCCAGGCAGTGGTCGGCCAGCGGCTCCAGCGGCGTGAAGTCGCGGTGGGCGATCCATTCCGCGCGCTGGAAGCGCCGAATGTGGTTGTCCACGTGGCACAGGCTCAGATAGACGATGGTGCGGTCGAAGGGCGACATGTTGGACGGGCTGCCGTGCACCAGGTTGGAATGGAACATGATGACGCCGCCCGCCTTGCCCTTGGGCGACACGATCCCGCCGTCGGCGACCAGTTGCGTGATCGTGTCCTCGTCGATGGTCCACAGGGGGTAGCTGGTGGTCTTCAGGTCGTGCCCGGCCTTCAGCGTGCCCTTCTTGTGGGAGCGCGGAATGAACATCAGCGCCCCGTTGAATTCCGTCACGTCGTCGAGGAACAGGGCGATGTTCATGGCCCTGGGCTCCGGCATGTCGTCGTCGCGCTTCCAGGTGCCGTAGTCCTGATGCCATTGCCAGACGTCGCCGTTGAAGGCGGCCTTGGCGTTGATCTTGAACTGATGCATGTAGACCGGACCGTCGAGCAGCTGCATCACCGGGCCCAAGAGGCGCGGATGGCGGCCGAGGCGGCGATAGGCCTCATTGAAATTCTGCGCCGCGAAGGCCGTGCGCGCGGTCTTGCCGTCCTTCTCGCGGAACACCTCCTCGCGGTCCGACGCGAAGATCTTGTGCGCCTCCTCGTTCAGAAGCGCCACCTCGTCGCCCGAGAACACGCCCGGGAAGAACAGCCAGCCTTCCTCGTCGAACTGCTTCAGGTCGGAATCGGTCAGTCGCAGCGCCATCGTCGGCTCCCGCTTTCCCTGTCGGATGATCCTCGTGAAGGCGAAGTCTACCGCCCCGCCGTTCCCGCCGCAATGAACGGACGCTGTGGGGGGATGGGACTTGCCGGGACCCTGCGGGGGTCATAGGCTTCGGTCAAGAGGAGACACCAAGAAATGACCGAGACCTTCGAGCTTTACGCCATCAAGTACGGTACCCATTCCCGCCCGCAATCGCAGAACTTCCTGAACCCGCCCGATCCCCACGACGCGCCCTATCCCATCGACTACTACGTCTGGGTCTGCAAGTCGAAGAGCCATACGGTCGTGGTCGACACGGGTTTCGACGCGGAAGCGGCAAAGGCGCGCGGCCGCACCATGTACCGCTGCCCGGTGGACAGTCTCAGACTGATCGGCGTCGACCCCGGAGACGTGACCGACGTGGTCATCACCCACATGCATTACGACCACGGCGGCAACCTGGACAAGTTCCCCAAGGCGACGTTCCACATCCAGGACCTGGAGATGTCCTACGTCACCGGGCGTTACATGCGCTATCCGGTGCTGCGCAACTCCTTCGACCCCGACGACGTGTGCCATCTGGTGCGGGGGCTCTACAAGGACCGGGTCGAGTTCCACAACGGCGACGACGCGCTGTTCCCCGGCCTGACCCTGCATCACGTGGGCGGCCATACCCAGGGCATGCAGTTCGTGCGGGCCTGGACCGAACGCGGCTGGGTCGTGCTCGCCTCCGATTCCATGCACCTATACGCCAACTGGCGGCACAAGAACCCTTTTCCGACCGTGCTCCACATCGGCGACATGCTGGAGGGCCACCGCAAGGTCGCGCGTCTGGCGGAAAGCCCGGACCATGTGGTGCCAGGCCACGACCCCCTGGTGATGGAGCTTTATCCCCCCGCGTCGGAGGACCTTGCGGGCATCGTCGCGCGCGTCGACCTGGCGCCCCATGGAACGTGACGACAGGCACCGTCGCCGCGTCACGCTGGCCTCTTGCTGCGCCGCCCACAGCCTACAGGACGGCCTGACGGACCTGCTCTACGTGCTGCTGCCGGTGGTGGCCCAGGCGTTCGGCCTGAGCTACGCGCAGGTCGGCATCATCCGGGCCGCCAACCGCACGGCCATGACGGCTTTCGAGCTGCCGTCGGGCATGCTGTCGGAGCGTATCGGCGAACGGCTGCCCATCGCGTTCGGACTGCTGGCCGCGGGCGCCGGGTACATGGCCCTGGCCTGGGCCGACGGGTTCTGGTCGCTGGTCCTCATCCTGCTGGTCGCCGGCGTCGGCGGCGGCTTCCAGCATACCCTGTGCTCGACCCTGGTCAGCCGGGTGTTCGGCGACCGGGGACGGCGGGCGGCGCTGGGCACCTACAACTCGTTCGGCGACGTGGGCAAGCTCACCTTCGCCGGGCTGTTCACCCTGTCCATCGGCGCCGGGATTGCGTGGCAGCACACGACCCTGGCCCTGGGTGCGGCGGCCGTTCTCGCCGGCTTGGCCGTCCTGGCGGCGCTGGGCCGCGCCGGCGCGGGCCTGAAACCGCCGCCGGCCGACGTCGAGGGCGGCGGCGCGGTCCTGGGCGGCTGGGGCGTCCGCGACCGGGGGGCCTTCGCGGCGCTGTGCGGGATCGTGCTCGTCGATACGGTGGTGCAGGGCGGCTTCCTGACCTTCGTCGCCTTCCTGATGATCGAGAAGGAGGTGCCGACGGCGCTCAGCGCCTTCGCCGTGGTCCTGACGCTGGCCGGCGGCGCCTTCGGCAAGTTCGGCTGCGGCTTCCTGGCTGAACGCCTGGGCCCCGTCCGGTCCCTGGTGCTGGTGGAAATCCTGACGGCCTTGGGCATCGTCGCGGTCCTGCTGCTGCCGACCCTGGCCGCCTATTTCCTGCTGCCGGTGCTGGGCATGGTCCTGCAAGGCGGATCGTCGATCACCTACGGCACGGTGGCCGACCTGATCGAACCCGAACGCCAGGCGCGCGGCTTCGCCGTCATCTATTCGATCGCCACCGGCGCGATGATCGTCGGGCCGATGGCGTTCGGGCTGATCGGCGACGCCTTCGGTCTGGCGCCGGCCATGCTGTCCATGGCGGCGGCGATCCTGGCGCCGCTGCCGCTCTGCCTCGTGATGCGGCGGGCCCTGGCGCCGCAGTCCGCGTGACCGGCAGGCGGCGGATCCCGCTCCCGCCCGGCCGCGGTTCTGGTATAATCGGCCGCCTTTCCGACACGTCCATACCGGCTGTTCCAACCGGGCCTTACGGGGAGATCGGGCCATGAGAACGGTGTTGCGTGCCTCCGCCCTCGCGGCGTTGCTGGGGGTTTTGTTGGCACCGGCCGCCAAGGCCCAGGACAAGGCGGCGCGGATCATGCGAATGATGGACGCCGATGGCGACGGCCGCGTCAGCGCCGGCGAATGGCAGCGCAAGCCCAAGGGCTTCAAGCGCATGGACGCTGACGGCGACGGTTTCCTGACGATGGAGGAGTTGCGCGCACGGTTCGGCGGCGAGGGCGAAGGCGGCGGCGCCCCGGCCGCCGGCATGCCGGGCGCCCCGGAAGGCCGGGTTCCGCCGCCCTCCATCGCCCAGGACGTGCGCTGCGCCATCCTGCGCGGCCGGAACTGCGACATCGACCTCGCCGTCGCCCGCGGCCTGTTCCCGACGGGGCTCGTGCCGCGCTTTCCCGAAGGGCTGGACTGCCCAGGCATCGACGAGGGCTGGGCCATCGACTATTCGGGCAAGCGCGAGCGCATCGCCTATCACGGCGGCATCGACATGCCCGCCCCCTTCGGCGAACCCATGCGGGCGGTGGCCGACGGCACGGTGCTCCAGGTCCTGGAAGGCGCCGACAGCTACCGGGGGATCGAGATCACCCTGCGCCACGCGCCGGAGGACACGGGTCTGTCCGTCTGGACCTACACCCAATACGCCCATTTCAACGAGGTCCCCAAGCTGATCCCAGGCCAGCGCGTGAAGCGCGGCGACGACCTGGGCCCGACGGGGAACTCCGGCGTTCCCGGCGGCCGCTACGCCCGCCGCCCGGCGATCCACTTCGCCGTATGGTATTCCGCCGACCCCCGCTACGCCGTCGGCCGCCGCGGCGTCATTCCCTTCGACGGCCACTGGATGGACCCGCTGGCCCTGTGGCGCGGCAAGCCGCCCTTCGACAGCGCCGCCATGAAGGCCCTGCCGGAGGACGACAAGGCCGTGCCGATCGCCGTCATCGCGGCGGACGGGGAAACCGTGCCCGCAGGCGCGCGCATCACCTGGCCCTATACCTGTTCGCGGAACTGACAGGCTCTATAGAGCCCAAAGCGACAGCCAGGGCACGAAGGCCAGGATCACCACGATCACGAGCATCGAAAGGACGAACGGCACCGCCCGCGCGGCGATCTTCAGGACCGGCTCTCCGGTCAGGCCCGACAGCACGAACAGGTTGAGCCCCAGCGGGGGCGTGATGAATCCGACCCCCAGGGCCGTGACCATGAAAATGCAGAAATGGATGGGGTCCATGCCGATCTCGGAGGCAAGCGGCAACATCAGCGGCGCCAGGATGACGATGTTGGGCGTCGTCTCCATGACGCATCCGGCGATCAGGAACACCGCCAGCATCAGCAGGATCACAAGAGGCGCGCTGTCCGTCGCGGCCGTAATGCCGTTGACGAAGGCCTGCGGCACGTCGAGCGCCGCCAGCGCCTGGGCCAGCAGCAGGGCGATTCCGATGATCGGGGCGATGACGCCGTTGACCTCGGCCGAGCGTTCCATCATGCGCGGGAAATCGGACAGCTTCAGTTGCCGGGTGCCGAACCCGACGGCGATCGCCGTCAGCACCGCGACCGAGGCCGATTCGGTCGGCGTGAAGATGCCTGAATAAATGCCGCCGAGGATGATGAACGGCACCAGCAGCGCGTAGCGCGCCGCCCAGAAGGCGCGCCCGAAGGCGGGCGCGGAAAACCTGCCGGCGCTTTTTTCATAGCCGCGCGAACGGTTGACCGCGACATTGGTCAGGATGATCGTCAGCAGCACCAACGCCCCCGGAATGGCCGCCGCCAGGAACAGGGTCGAGGCCGATATGCCCAGTGTCAGGCCGATGATGATGTAGGAAATGGACGGCGGGATCAGGATGCCGGTGGTGGCGCCGCTGGCGACCAGGGCGCAGGCATAAGGCAGGGGATATCCCTTTGCCACCAGGTGGGGAACGGTGATCCGCCCGAGGGCCGCCGCGTCGGCGGCGTCGGAACCGGAAATGCAGGCGAAGAACCCGCAGCCCAGCACCGTCGAGGTGCCCAGCCCCGAACGGATCCAGCCGAGCGCCGCCTCCGCCAGGCCGAGAAGCTTTTCCGACATGCGGGTCGTCACCACGACATCGCCGGTCAGGATGAACAGGGGCACGGCGATCAGGGAAAAACTGTCGACGCCGGAAAACAGCGTTTCGCCGATCAGGGTCAGGGGCATCACATCCGTCGTCGACAGCAGCACCGTCGTTCCCAGGCCGAGCACCACCCAGATCGGCACGCCGAGCAGGATCAGAACGACCATGCCCAGGGCGGGGCCGTAGACGGCCCAGCCGATGTTCGATGATGCGGCATAGAGCTGGTACATCACTCGAACAACTTCTTGCCGCGATAGACGGGGCGGCCCGCCCGATGGTCACGCAGGTCGCGGACCAGATTCTGCGTCACGCGCGCCAGCGTCATGGCGAACCCCAGGGGCACCGCAACCAGGAAGAACGACCGGTTTATGCGGAGACCGTCGGTAACGTTGTCGAAATTGAGAGAGGTGATGATCGGAATCATCGAATAGTACAGGGCAACCACCGCGAAAATCATGGTGGCCACATCGGCCAGGGCATAGAGCCAGACGTGGTGCCGTTCGGGAACCCAGCCGTAGATCACGTCGATGCGGATATGGCTGCGGTTCTTGACCCCGGCGCTGGCCCCGATCCAGGTCAGGTAGATGAACGCGAACCGGGCGATTTCCTCGCCCCAGATGCTGGAGTAGGAGAGCACGAAGCGGCGCACCACCTCGATCCCGATCACCGCGACCACCAGGGAATAGAAAACCAGCAGCAGATAGCGTTCGCCGTTACGGTCGATGGCGCGAAGGACGGCGCGCATCACCGGTCGTTACCCGCCGCAAGGGACCATGGGCCGCCGACCCCTGCGGCGGCCCCGGTTTCGCCGGCTCGGTTCATCCCTTGACGTCGTCGACGTAGTAGCGGCCCTGGACGTTGGCCGCTTCCTCGAACTCGCCGAACTTGGCAAGACTGCCGGCCAGCGACTTCTTCAGGTCGTCCCATTCCGGGCGCTGGGCGCCGGTCTTTTCCTTCCACTGCGCCAGTTCGCCCTCGTTCGGCGCGTAATAGGCGGTGCCGGACCTGGCCATCTCGGCCATGGCGAAGGCGCGCGAGGCGGGAACCTGGGCCAGATTCTGCTGGAAGGTGATTTCGGCGGCCCGGCGGATGCCTTCCTGGGCCGTGTCGGACAGCCCCCTCAGCCATTGCAGATTGCACGAATAGACCTGCGCGTCCTCGACGGACTTGATGAACGACACGGTTTCGAGGAGGCCGCTGAAGCCCGCCGCGTAGAGCGCCACCAGCGCCGGATCGAGCCCGTCGGCGACGCCTTCCTTGATCGCCGTCGGCGTCTCGCCCCAGGCCACGGGGGTCGGGTTGGCTCCCGCCATGCGATAGAACTGCTGCAGGATCTTGGAACCAGGCACCCGGAACTTCATGCCCTTCATGTCCTCGGGCGTCTTCAACACCTTGCCGAAGCCCTTGCGGGTGGCCGCCGTGCGCGGATCGAGCACGAGATACAGCAGGACCTCGAAGCCGCGTTCGTTGACACGGGTGTGGACGGCGTCCCGCCAGGCCTTGGACGTCACCAGGTTGACGAACTTCTGGTTGGTGTTGGCCCAGTAAGGCACGTTGATCAGATCGATGGCCGGAGCGAAGGGCGCGAAGTTGGAAACGGAATGCTGCGCCGCCTGAATGGTATTGGATTGCACCTTGGAGGCCAGCGCGCCGCCCTTGCCCAGGACGCCGCCCGGCGACAGCTTCACGTAGACCTCGCCGTTGGTCAGGTTCTGGATGTTTTCCTTCAGATTCAACTGAACCAGCGGATAGTAGCGGGTCGCGCCGACGACATATTCGGTGGCCAGATTCATGGTCGATTTGGCGCTCTTCTGGCGTTCCTTCTCTTCCTTGGCGGTCTGGGCCAGCGCCTCTTCGGAAAACATCGGCAGGCCGGCGGCGGTCACGGCCAGGGCCGTGAAGCCGTAGGTCCGGGTCAATTGCCAAAACCGGCGTCGGCTGATGGGAGACTGGAAAACGTTCTCCCCGAACAATTTGTCTCTCATGGGTGGTCACTCCCTTGGGTTGATGTTTTTTGCACTATGTCGTTGGCGGTGTCCGCGTCACGGCTTTTCCGCATTTCCCGGCCTTCACGGACCAGGGTCCCGGCGACAAACAGGGTCACGGCGACCAGGAGGACAAAGAATTGGAGGGTTTCGCCCATATGCACGGGCATGCTTGCCCCGAAGAGCATCTGCGCCTTGGCGGCCAGGACATCCCCGGCGAAAAGGGCGAAAACGCCCCCCGCAGCCACGAAGCACGCCCGCGATCCGTCCAACGTTCCTCCTCCGGCCCGGCTACGCGGGCCTTTACCCTATCACCATAGGAACGATGCCCGCGCCCTGTCCAGTTCCAGAAGATGGCGGATATGCGGTCCAGTTCGCGGCCCGCGGCCCCTCCCCGGGGGTCAGACGGCGACGTTGTCGATCAGCCGCGCCTTGCCCAGCCAGGCGGCGGCCGGCACGCGGGCGGGCCGCGAGGCGTCGCGCACGGCGGCGTAGTCGACCTGCCGGAAGCCGGCGCCCGCATCACCTGGCTCTATGCATGCAAGCGGGAGTAGAACCCCTAATCGACGGAAAAGGCGAGGATCTGGCTGATCTGCGTCAATGGACGGCCGGTTTCGCCGTGCCATTGGTCGATGGCGGCCTGAACGGCGTCGAACGACCGTTTCGAAACGGGCATGGCGTCCGCCACGCCCTCCCGCGCCAGGGCCTTGAGGACGTCCGGCGAGAAGATCACCGTATCGATCCCCATCCTGCGGAGAAACATCTGGCCGGTCCGCCCGCCCATGCGGGCGCATCCCGCCTGCAGCGCGAGAAGATTGGCGCAGTACCGACCGGGTTTCCACTCCGCGAAGAACGCGCCCACGCCGCCATGCTTCTCCGCGATTTCCGCCAAATAACGGGCGTTTACTCCGACCGAGCGGATTTTCGGCCCGTGGGCGACGATTCCGTCGATGGTCAGCAGCCTGTCGACGTCGTCGTCAGACATCAGCTCCCACCGGTAAATGTCGAATCCGTCGAACACCTCCTCGAACCTGGGCCACAGATTTTCCACGATCTTCCAATTGAACCCCGCCTGGAACACGCATTTCGTCATCGCCGACAGCCATCGGTCGGCGGGAATCGCACGAAGCCGGTCGGGCGGTTCCGGTGCGGAAAGAAGGCGCGCCAGGGCGGCGCGCCCTCCTTTCCTTTCCATCGCCCGCTTTTCAATTTCGGAAAAACCGCGCATTGCACACCTCCCAATCGGGCGCGCGAACGGTTCGTTCGCGACGGCGGGCCCTTGGCGGCCCGGGTTCAGACGGCGATCTCGTGACCGAACCAGCCCTGGAGCTTGGGCATCTCGAAGATCGAGTCGCGCCAGGGAACGACCTCCTTGTAGGCCGGGTCCGCCATCAGGGCGGCGAAAGGGTTTTCCGCGTCGACGCGCCACACCTGGACGATGGACGGATTGACCTCCTCATGCCCGCGCATCTTCTCCGATATCCTGAAGACCTCGACACGCTTGAGGCCGTGCCGCTCGATCAGCGGGATCGCCTTGGCGAAATATGCCTGCGCTTCCTCGAACGTTTTTCCCGGTTTCAAGGTCAGCACGTCCAGGAACACCTTTCTTTCATCTGTCATCGTTTTTCCTTTTCCCTTCCGATGCATTTGCATAGGATTGTTTTGTTCATATATGCATAAAACACATTCCGATTATTTTGTCCATATGTGAACAAAATAATTTCACCGACTTCGCAATCGGCCTGCGTTGACACCGAGAGGGCAGATCGATCATGGGACGACCCGCCAAATTCGACCGCGACATTGCCCTGGAATCGGTGATGAACGAGTTCTGGCGGAACGGATACAAGGCCTGTTCCGTGAAGGCGATCTCGGAACACCTGGGGATCACCCGCTCAAGCTTCTACAATACCTTCAAAAGCCGCGAGGACTTGTTTCGCGAGTGCCTGGGCCTCTACGCCGGCCGGGCGCCGGACCGCTTCCTGTCCGATGTGACGCCCGAGACACCGGTTCTGCCGTTGCTGGCCTCTGTCTTTCACGGCGTCTGCCGGGCCCGTGCAGCCGATCCCGAAGCACGCGGCTGCCTTGTCGTCAATTCCATGGCGGAACTCATTGGCGTAGACGCGGACCTGGGACCAATTCTCGAGGGGATGGCTCGACGGGGACGGGATCGCTTTCGCGCACTATTACGCCAAGCCGTGAAAAACGGAGAGATCGCAGACGCGGACGACATGGACGAAACGGCCCTGGCGTTACAATCCCTGCTGATCGGCATCAATGTGATGTCCAAGGTTGAACGCTCGGAAAAAAGACTTTGGGGAATGGCGCGGCGGACACTGGAGGGATGGAACCTGTACGCGGCGTAGGCGCGGAATAGGCCGCCGAAGGACGCGTGGCTATACTGCCACGTTGTCGATCAGCCGCGCCTTGCCCAGCCAGGCGGCGGCCAGCACGCGGGCGGGCCTGGATGCGTCGGCCGCTTCCTCGAGCGTCGACGCGTCGCGCACGGTGACGTAGTCGACCTGCCGGAAGCCGGCGCGCGCCAACTGCCCCCTGGCCCATTCCTCCTGCATCCGCGGATCCACGCCGCGCCCGACCTGCTCGGCGACCTGGGCGAGGGTGCCGTGCAGGATGGGCGCCTGGACCCGTTCCTCCGCGGTCAGGTAGGCGTTGCGCGACGACAGGGCGAGGCCGTCGGCCTCGCGCACGGTCGGCACCCCCGTCGCGGTGACCGGGATGTCGAGGTCGCGGATCAGCTTCTTGATGACCTGCAGCTGCTGGTAGTCCTTTTCGCCGAAGAAGGCCTCGTCCGGCAGCGATTGCAAGAGCAGTTTCGTGACCACCGTGGCGACGCCGGTGAAGAAGCCGGGGCGGAATTCGCCCTCCAGGACGTCGCCCAGGCCGCCCACGTGGACCTTGGTCGAATGGCCCTCGGGATAGACTTCCTCCACTCCCGGCGCGAACAGAAGACCGGCGCCCTCGGCCGCGACCAGAGCGGCATCGCGGACCTCGTCCCGGGGATAGACGGCATAGTCCTCGCTGGGGCCGAACTGGGCCGGATTGACGAACAGGGTCACCACAGTCCTGTCGCAGCCGGCGACCGCACGCTTGACCAGTTCCACGTGGCCCGCATGGAGCGCTCCCATGGTCGGCACCAGGCCGATGCGCAGCCCGGCCTTGCGCCAATCCCTGACGCGGTCGCGCAGGTCGGCGACGGTGCGCACGGTATCGAGCGGTAAGGCGCCGGTCATGGACCTATTTCTTTTCGACTCCGAAACAATGCTCCAGCCCGGGGAAGCGGCCGGACCGCACGTCGTCGGCGTATTCCCTGGCCGCCTGCTCCAGGGCCGCGCCCAGGTCGGCGTATTTCTTCACGAACTTGGGCGTGAAGTCGGCGAACAGGCCGACCATGTCCTGGGTCACCAGGATCTGCCCGTCGCAGGCCGGCGAGGCGCCGATGCCGATGGTCGGCACGGCGACCTGGGCCGTGATCTCGCGGGCCACGGGCTCGACCGTGCCCTCGATGACCATGGCGAAGGCGCCGGCGTCGGCGATGGCCCTGGCGTCGGCCATGACCTTTTTTGCCCCTTCGTCGTCGCGGCCCTGGATCTTGAAGGCGCCCCGGTGTTCGGCCTTCTGCGGCAGCAGGCCGACATGGCCCAGCACCGGCACGCCCGAGGCGACGATGGCGGCGACCGTGTCGGCCATCTCCACCCCGCCTTCCAGCTTTACCGCCTGGGCCTCGGTCTCGTCGATCACACGCCTGGCCGAGGCCACGGCCTGCTGCGGCGATTGTTCGTAGGTTCCCTGCGGCAGGTCGACGACGACAAGGGCGCGTTCCGCCCCCCGGGTCACGGCGCGGCCGTGAGCGCACATGATCTCGATCGTCACGCCGCGCGTGGTCTCCAGCCCGTAGATCACCATGGCCAGCGAGTCGCCCACCAGCAGGAAGTCGCAGTGCGGGTCCAGGAACTTGGCCATGGGTTGGGTATAGGCGGTGAGCGAGACGATCGGCGTCGCCCCCTGGGCCAGCTTGCGGGATTTGAGTTCTTCGACCGTGATGCGCGCCATGTTGGTTCCCTCTGCCCGGGTTCGGCGGGATCGTTTTTGTTGCAGCGCGGGACTTTACCAGACCGGCCCGGAAGGGCAAAGCGCGCGTGTCGGGGGCCATGGACCGGGCCGGGGCCATGGGCTACATGTAGGGCGTGATGCGCCGATACCTTTCTCTCTCCACAATTTTCCTGATCCTGGCGCTGGCGGCCTGTGCCGCCACGGCCCCCGAACCCGCCCACGACCCGGCCCGGCCGTGGATCGGCGGCGCGTACAAGACCCACGCCGTGTCGGTTAGCCATCCGCTGGCCGCCCGCGCGGCCCTGGACATCCTCAACGAAGGCGGCGGTGCCGTGGACGCCGCGATCGCCGCCCAGATGGTCATGACCCTGGTGGAACCGCAGTCGTCGGGCATCGGCGGCGGCGGCTTCCTGGTGCGCCTCGACGGCAAATCCGGCAAGGTGGAGACCTATGACGGGCGGGAAACGGCCCCCGCCTCGGCGCGCGCCGACATGTTCCTGGACGCCCGCGGCGGGCCCGTCCCCTATCGCGACGCCATCCTGGGCGGGCGCGCCGTGGGCGTGCCCGGCGTCCTGCGCATGCTGGAGATGGCACATCGGGAGCACGGCCGCCTGCCCTGGAGGCGCCTGTTCCGCGACGCCATCCACCTGTCCAGGGACGGTTTTCCCGTCTCCGAGCGTTTGGCGCGCCAGATCGCCGGCGACCGCCTGCTGCCCAAGATGCCCGCCGCCAGGGGCTATTTCTACGACGGAGACGTGCCCAGGAAGGCCGGCACGATTCTGAACAACCCGGACCTGGCCGAGACGCTGGAGCGGATCGCCGAGCACGGTGCCGACGCCTTCTATTCCGGGCCGATCGCCCGGGCCATGGCCGCCGCCGTGACCAATGCCCCCCACCATCCGGCGGTGATGACCGTGGACGACATCGCGGCGTACCGCGCGAAAAAACGTCCCGCCGTCTGCGGCGGCTACGGCAGCTACAAGGTCTGCGGCATGGGCCCGCCGTCGTCGGGCGGGATTGCCGTGGCGCAGGTGCTGGGCATGCTTCAGCACTTTCCGCTGTCCGGCCTCGGCGCCAATTCGCCCAAGGCCCTGCACCTGATCGCCGAGGCCGAACGTCTGGCCTTCGCCGACCGCGCGGCCTATGTGGGCGACGGCGATTTCGTGCCGGTGCCGGTCGCGGGCATGGTCGATCCCCGATACCTGGCCGAACGGGCGAAACTGATCTCGCCCGACCGCGCAAACGTCGGCCTGGTCGATCCGGGCATGCCGCCGGGGGCGCGGGCGGCCTATTTGGGTCCGGACGACCCGATAAAAGGCCTATCGACGGCGCACATGAGCATCGTCGACCGCTTCGGCAACGCGGTCTCCTTCACCACCACGGTGGAAAGCGCCTTCGGCTCGCGCCTGATGGTGAAGGGGTTCCTCCTGAACAACCAGGTGACCGACTTCTCGTTCCGTCCGACATGGCGCGACCGGCCGGCGCCCAACCGGGCCGCCCCCGGCAAGCGGCCGCGGTCCTCCATGTCGCCGACGATCGTGCTGGATCGGCAGGGGCGCTTCGTCATGGCCGTGGGCTCGCCCGGCGGCTCGCGCATCATCGGCTATACGGCGCGCGCCGTGCTGGGCGTGCTGGCCTGGGGTCTCGACATGCAGGGGGCGGTCGATCTGCCCCATGTCATGAACCGGGGCGGCGGAACGGAGATCGAGGAGCCGCTGGTTCCCGCCATCGCCGAGTTGGCGGCCATGGGCCATCAGGTCGCCGTCAACCGCATGATCAGCGGGCTTCAAGGGATTCTCGCCACGCCCGAAGGCCTTATCGGCGGCGCCGACCGGCGGCGCGAGGGCGTGGTGCTGGGCGACGACGGCCCCGCGGAATGATCCGGCGCCTACCGCGTCGCGACGATGAACAGCCTTCGAAAGTGGAACAGGGTCTTGCCGTCAGCGCGCTTGGGATAGGCCGCCTGCATCGCCTTCGAATAAACCTCGAAAAATGCCGCTTTCTCGTCCGGGTCGGTCAACGCGTCGAGAAGCGGCTTCAGGGCCGAGCCCTTGGTCCATTCGGCGACGGGGTTGTCGCCCTCCATGACCTGGGCATAGACCGTTTCCCAGATGTCCAGGCCGGCCGCGTGGGGGGCCAGGATGTCGTAGTAGGCGTCGGGCTCGTGCACGGGGAACTCGCGCAGCACGGGCTCCAGCCGGGCGCGCCAGGGGCCCTCCTCGACCACCCGGCGCATGCCCATATGCGACAGGGCCGCGTGATTGTGGGGCATCTGCACGGCCAGCACGCCGCCCGGCGCCAGCAGCTCCATCAGGCGCGGGAACAGGACCGCGTGGCCGTCGACCCATTGCAGGGCCGCGTTGGAATAGATCAGCGGCGCCGGAGCGTCCGGTTCCCAGGTCTTGGCGTCGGCCTTCACCCATTCGCCGTCAGGGTGTTCGGCCCGCGCCGTGGCCAGCATTTCCTCGGACGAGTCGACGCCCACGTGGCGCGCGCCCGGCCAGCGGCCCTTGAGGAACGGCGTCACGTTGCCGGGCCCGCAGCCCAGGTCGTAGACCACGGCCGGATCGTCGAGGGCGATGCGGTTCACGAGGTCCAATGCCGGGCGCATGCGGTGGCCCGCGAACTTCAGGTACTGGCCGGGGTTCCAGGTGGGCTGCTTGTGCGCGGCGGACGGGGAAGGAGCGGACATGTCGGCGAATCCCATGTGCGAAAAACCAGATTGCGACGTCAGCCCCCGGCGGGGACTTTAGGGGCGGGAACGGCGCGGCGCAACGGCGATCACGCGGCCTTCAGGCGCAGGCGGAAGGTGGTGCCTTCGGGGCCCGTGCTGGCCAGTTCGATGTCGCCGCCGTGGGCGTGCAGGACCTCGCGCGCGATGACCAGGCCGAGCCCCGTGCCGCCGTCGCGCGCGGAACCGGCGAAGGGTTGAAACAGGTGCTCCGTCGCCTGTTCGGGCATCCCGGGGCCGTCGTCGATGACCTCGACGACCAGCACGCCGTCCTGGTGCCGGGCAGCGACGCGGACGCTCGACGCGCCCGCCTCGCGGGCGTTACGGCCCAGGTTCTCGAACACGCGCAGCATCTGCGCCGGATCGGCCATGACCCGGACACTGTCCGGAACCTCGTTCGTCAATTCGAAAGAGGCCGCGTCGGCGGCGCCGGGAACCTCCTGATTCAGGGTCTCGCCCGCCATGCGCACGATTTCCGCAAGCTGCATGGGCTTGAGCGTGAGCGTCGGCATGGTCGCCGAGGCGTAGTCGAGGGTCTGGCTGCACAGCGTCACGGCCCGATCCATGGCGCGGAACATGCGTGGCACCAGGCGCTGCACGTCGGGATCGTCACTGGCCGCCAGGCGGTCGCCGATCAGCATGGCCGTGGCCAGCGAATTGCGCAGGTCGTGATTCACCTTGGCCACCGCCGCGCCCAGCATGGCCAGGCGGTCCTTCTGCCGAAGCGCCAGGCGCAGTTCGTCCTGCATGACCGCCAGTTCGCGCTGGGCGATGCCGATCTCGTCGGGCCGGTCCGACGGCTGGAAGATGCGGGTTTCGTCCTCGGGCGCCCTGCGGAAGCTTTCCATGCCCGCCATGATCCGCCGCATCGGCCGCACCATCATGAGCATGAGGCTGACGTAGACAAGCCCCGCCGTGAACAGGGAGATCACCAGGGAAAGCTGAAAAATCCGTCCCGAATAGGCGTACATCTCCTCGCGCAGCGGGGTCTCGTCCATGTAGACCTCGATCTCGACGCCGGGCCGCTTGGGCGATACCCCGATCACGCGCAGGATACGGTTCTCCCGTTGCGCCAGAGCCACGAAGGCGTCCTCGATCCAGACCCAGAAACTTTCCATGCGCAGGTCGTATTCGGCGTCGACGCGGGGCGGCATCTCGCCGCCGGCGATCAGGATGCGGCGATCGGCCTGTTTCAGCGCGATGGCGTAGCTGTCCGTGTTCTTCAGGAGGATGCGGCCCATTTCGGTGTCGGCGGCCTGTTCCGGCATGCTTTCGATGGCCAGCGTCGCCAGTTGCGCCCGCGTGATGCGTTCCTCCAGGTACGACTTGCGGAAACGCGCCACGGACGGCGTGTAGATGGACAGCTCCGCCAGCATGACGAAGGCCACCGTCAGCACGAGAAGGCGCGCGGACAGGCTCTGGTGGGCCCGGGGCAGGTGCGGATTCTGATCGGCCATGGCTGAGGGTACGCGGCGGATCAGCCCAGCTTCAAGAGGAAGCGGACGATGGCGCGGGTGCGGTCGCTGAACAGCTTGGGCGTGAAGAAGCTGCCGGCGGCGCGCTTCGAGACCTCGCCCAGGGTCGGATAGGGCGCGATGATCTGCGCCAGGTCGCCCACCTTCATGCCCTTCGTCAGCGCCAGCACCCAGATATGGATATGCTCGCCCGCGTGCGGACCTGCGATGCCGCAGCCCAGGATCCTGCCCTTGGGCGACACGACCGTCTTGACCAGCCCCTCGGTCTCGCGCTCGGCCTGGGCGCGGTCGTTCTCGTGGAACGGCCAGCGCAGGACGTTGAATTCGACGCCCGCTTCCCGCGCCTGTCTTTCCGTCAGGCCGACCTGCGCCAGTTCCGGCGAGGTATAGGTCACCCAGGGCACCGTTGAATGGTCGGCCTTGGCCGGCAGGCGGAACAGGGCGTTCTTGATGACGACGCCGGCATGGTAGCCGGCGACATGGGTGAACTGCAGCCCGCCCGCGACGTCGCCGATGGCAAAGACCTTCCTGTTGGTGGTGCGCAGGCGGGCGTCGACCTTGATGCCCTTGGGCGTGTATTCGATCCCGGCCCTGTCCAGGTCTAGGCCGGAAACGTTGGGGCGCCGCCCCGCCGCGACCAGAAGGTGGCTGCCCACGATGCGCTCCGCCTCGCCGTTCCGTTCGAGCATGACGGCGACACCGCTCTCCGTCTTCTCGACGCCCGCGACCTTGACGCCCTCGCGAATGTCGATGCCGTCGGCGACCAGCGCCCGGCGCACCACGTCGACCAGCTCCGGATCGTCGTTGGCCATGATGCCGAACATCTCCAGCACCGTCACCCTGCAGCCGAGCTGCGCATGGGCCTGGGCCATCTCGACGCCGATGGGCCCGCCGCCGATGACGATGAGGTGCTCCGGCAGGGCGTCGCGCGCGAACACGTTCTCGTTGGTCAGGAAGGGAACGGTGTCGAGGCCCGGAATGGGCGGCACGGCGGGCGAGGAGCCGGTGGCGACGACGAAGCGTCTGGCGCGGATTTCCGTCTCGCCGGCCTGGACCCGGTCATGGCCGGTGAAGCGTCCGGCCCGGCGAATCACGGTGACGCCCAGGCCTTCGAACCTCTCCTGGCTGTCCATGGGACGGATGGTGTCGATGACGCCCGCGACATGGGCGTACACGGCCGCCCCGTCGACGCCGTCGAGCGTCGCCCGCACGCCGAAACGGCCGGCGTGGCGCACGGCATGGGTCGCGTGCCCGGCGGCGAGCAGGGCCTTCGACGGCATGCAGCCGTAGTTCAGGCAGTCGCCGCCCATTTCGCCCTTTTCCAGCAGCACCACCCGAGCCCCCATCTGCGAGGCCCCGGCGGCGACGGAAAGGCCGCCCGAGCCCGCGCCGATGACGCAGATGTCGGTGTCGATGCGCTTGGGCGGGGTGTCAGACATCGCCGTCTCCGTTCCCGCCGGCGCGGCGTTCCTTGAACCTCCTGAGGATCACGGGAACCAGCGCCAGCACCGCCAGGCCCAGGAGCGGGCCCATGATATGCGGTTCGAACACGATGGAAAGGTCCGGCACGCCGCCGCGGTCGAGCACGGCGCCAAGCCCGCTGCCGACGCTGGAGAACACCACCGTCCCCGGGGCGATGCCCAGCACGGTGGCGACGACGAAGACCGTGGCCCCCACGTTGAGGAAGGCCGGCACCAGGTTGACCAGCCAGAACGGAAACACCGGCACCAGGCGCAGGAACATCAGGTAGGAGAAGGCGTTCTTCTGGAAGCCTTCCTCCATGCGGCGGACGAAAGGTCCGGCCTTCTTATATAAAAGGTCGCCGATGGCGTAGCGCGCGGCGAGGAACACGATGAGCGAGCCCAGGGTCGCCGCGACGACGACCACCGCCGCCCCCGGCACCGTGCCGAACACGAAGCCGCCCAGCAGCGTCATCCAGACCGCGCCGGGGATCGACAGCGCCACCACCACCGTGTAGGCCGCACCGAACAGAAGAATCGTCAGCACCTGGTGCCGGGCGTAGTAATCAAGCACGGCCGCGCGATGCGTCTTCAACGCCTCGAACGAAACATAGGTGTGCAGGTCGAACACGAAGAACAGCGCCATGGCAACGGCCAGGACCGCAAGGGGCACCAGCCGCTTCATGGAAAACCGTGCCGTGCCGGCGTCCTGTCCGTCGTGATCGAGCGCCTTGCTCATCGGGTTGACCTTGTTCCGGGGGCCGGCCCGCAGGGGCCATGGTCTACCGGTTTCTATCCCTTGGGCGCGGACCAGCACAAGCGAATGCGTCTCACGGCTGGCTCAATTGCCCGTGAGCGCAGGGAAAGCACCCGGGAATCCGGGCTTTTCCCGGCATCCGGCGCGAACCGCCCAGGCCCGTTGACTTCACGGAACCAAGGCCTTAAAAAGCGCACTCATTTTTCTAAGGAGACGTCGCGTGAAACGGACCTATCAGCCGAGCAGGCTTATTCGCAAGCGCCGCCACGGTTTCCGTAGCCGCATGGCGACCCCGGGCGGCCGGCGGGTGCTGGCGGCGCGGCGCGCCAAGGGCCGCAAGCGCCTGTCCGCTTAACAGCGCCCGTCCCCCGCACGCCGGTCGGAAGCGAGCCGCCATGTCACCCACGGTGTCGAGGCTGAAACGCCGCGCCGACTTCCTCAAGGTGGCGCGAAAAGGGCGGAAGTGGGCGGCGCCGGGGCTGGTGCTGCAGGCGTTCGACCGAACCGGAGACGGGGACGCCGCCGGACCGGGAGTGCGGGCCGGGTTCACGGTGACCCGTAAGGTGGGCAACGCCGTGGTGCGCAACCGGGCGCGCCGTCGCCTTCGGGCCGCCGCCGAACAGGTGCTGCCCGATTGCGGCACGGCGGGATACGACTACGTCCTGATCGGGCGCCAGGGCACCCTGGAACGGGCTTTTCCGGCCCTGATCGGCGACCTGCGCACGGCCCTGGAGCGGGTCGCCGCGCGCAACAATGGGGGTGGGTCCGGCCGACGCGGCCGGGACCGTCGGGAGAACGCGGAGAGTTAAGACGATGGCGCCGACAATTACCGCCCTTCCGGCCCACTTCGCCCGCGCCCTGGTCCGGGGCTATCAGCTTTTCCTGTCGCCGCTGGCGCCGGCGTCCTGCCGGTTCCATCCCACCTGTTCCGAATATGCCCGCGACGCCTTTCTCCACCACGGCTTCCGTCGCGGCCTGGGTCTGGCCCTGTGGCGGGTCCTGCGCTGCAATCCGTGGAACCGGGGCGGCGTCGATCCGGTGCCCGCCGCCCGTCAGACACATGGCCACGATCACGGCCGTGACCGCCGCCATTTTCCCCAACCACACGGGTCGTAAAGAACAATGATCGAGAACAAGAACCTGATCCTCGCCGTGGTCCTTTCGGTGGCCGTGCTGTTGGGCTTTGAGCTGTATTTCAAGAACACCCGTCCGACCCCGCCGCAGACGGCCGAAACGGCCCAGTCCGCGCAGCCGGGACAGGCTCCCGGTCAGGCGCCGACCGGCACCCCCGGCCGGGCCGCCGGCACGCCGGGCGACGCGGCGGCGGTGCCGCCCCAGGCGCCGGGCACGCCCGCGGCGTCTGCGCCCGACATGGCGCCCCAGGCGACCCGCGCCGAGGTTCTCGCCGCAACGCCGCGCGTGACGATCAAGACGCCGCGCCTCGCGGGCTCCATCTCGCTCAGGGGCGGGCGCTTGGACGACCTGATCCTGGCCGACTACCGCGAGACCCTGAAGAAGAACAGCCCGGCCATCACGCTCTTGAGCCCGCGCGGCGTGAAGGACGCCTATTTCGCCGAATTCGGCTGGATCGCGGCGGCGGCCAAGGCCGGCCAGCCGGCCGTCAAGGTGCCGGATTCCGACACGGTGTGGCGTGCATCGGGCACCACCCTGACGCCCGATACGCCCGTCACCCTGACCTGGGACAACGGCCAGGGGTTGGTGTTCTCGCGCACCTACGAGATCGACAAAAATTTCATGTTCAAGATCACCCAGGCCGTCGCCAACAAGGGCACGCGGGCGGTCGAACTGTTCCCCTATGGCCTGGTGTCGCGCCAAGGCACGCCCAAGACCTCGGGCTTCTACATCCTGCACGAGGGCCTTCTGGGCGTGAACAACGGCGAACTGAAGGAAGTGAAATACGACGAAATCCAGGAACAGAAGCTGGAGAGCAGCACCGGCCCGGGCGGCTGGATCGGCATCACCGACAAGTACTGGCTGACGGCCCTGGTCCCCAACAAGGACGCCGAGGTCACCAAGCGCTACGTCTACCGCAAGAGCGGCATCATCGACACCTATCAGGTCGACTTCCTGGGCGGCGGCGTGACGGTCGCGCCCGGAACCGCCGGCAACGCCGAGAACCGCCTGTTCGCCGGCGCCAAGCAGGTCAAGGTGCTGGACGCCTACGAGGAAAGCCTGGGCATCCAGCGGTTCGACCTGGCCATCGACTGGGGCTGGTTCTACTTCCTGACGCGGCCGATCTTCTACGGCCTTCTGTGGCTGGAAACCCACGTCGGCAACCTGGGCATCGCCATCCTGCTGCTGACCGTCGGCATCAAGCTCGCCTTCTTCCCGCTTGCCAACAAGTCCTACGAGAGCATGAGCAAGATGAAGAAGCTGCAGCCGGAGATGGTCAAGCTGCGCGAGCGCTACGGCGACGACAAGGTCAAGCTGAACGAGGAAATGATGGCGCTGTACAAGCGCGAGGGCACCAATCCTGCCTCCGGCTGTCTGCCGATCCTCATCCAGATTCCCGTGTTCTTCGCGCTCTACAAGGTGCTGTTCGTGACCATCGAAATGCGCCACGCGCCGTTCTACGGCTGGATCCAGGACCTGTCGGCGCAGGATCCGACGAACCTGTTCACCCTGTTCGGCATGATCCCCTGGGCGCCGCCGGACGTCCTGCATATCGGCGTGTGGCCGCTGCTGATGGGCATTTCCATGCTGCTGCAGCAGAAGCTGAACCCCCAGCCGACGGACCCGACCCAGGCCAAGATCATGATGTTCCTGCCCGTCGTCTTCACCTTCCTGCTGGCCAAGTTTCCGGCCGGCCTGGTGATCTACTGGACCTGGAACAACCTGCTGTCGATCGCCCAGCAATGGGTCATCATGCGACGCATGGGCGTCAAGGTCTGACCCCCGGAGACATGCTCATGAACCAGCCGGGAGACATCACGCCCGGCATGGATTCCGGGGCCGAAGCCGACGACATCCTGTTGGAGAACGGCAGGCTTCTGTTCGCCAAGGAGGCGACCTTCGTTCTGGGGGCGGCAAGCCTCGCCCAGGTGCCGGAGAGCGCCCTGCCCGAGATCGCCTTCGCCGGGCGATCCAACGTCGGCAAGTCGTCGCTGATCAACGCCCTGACCGGCCGCAAGGACCTGGCCCGCACGTCCAACACGCCGGGCCGCACGCAGCAGATCAACTTCTTCGACCTGGGCAAGCGCCTGATGCTGGCCGACCTGCCCGGCTACGGCTATGCCAAGGCGCCCAAGGGCGAGGTCCGGACCTGGACCCGGCTGGTCAATTCCTATCTCAAGGGCCGCCAGGAACTGCGCCGGACCTGCGTCCTGGTCGACGCCCGGCACGGCCTGAAGGAGACCGACCGCGAGATCATGAAGATGCTCGACGCCGCGGCCCAGCCCTACCAGATCGTGCTGACCAAGTGCGACAAGGTGAAGGCGGGAGACCTGGAGGCGCTGGCCGAGGCCACCGGCAGGGAGCTTGCCAGGCACACGGCGGCCCATCCCGTGATCCTGCGCACCAGCGCCTTCAAGAACCGGGGAATCGCCGAACTGCGGGCCGAACTGGCGGCGCTGGCCTTGCCAGCGGACGCGGTCTAAGTCATTAGAGAGTCTTCAAATACACGGCACATTCAATTAGGTTCGCGCCCCATGACCGACAAGAAACGCACCACCGCCGAAAAATGGCTGACCCAGGCCAACGTGCTGTCCGAGGCGCTGCCCTACATGCGCCGCTACACCGGGCAGACCGTGGTCATCAAGTACGGCGGCCACGCCATGGGCGACGAGGAGATGGCCAACCTGTTCGCGCGCGACGTGGTGCTGCTGCGCCAGGTCGGCGGCAATCCCATCGTGGTCCACGGCGGCGGGCCGCAGATCGGCGCCATGCTGGAACGGCTCGCCATCGAGAGCAGGTTCGTGGACGGGCTGCGCGTCACCGACGAGGACACGGTGAAGGTGGTCGAGATGGTGCTGGCCGGGGCCATCAACAAGGAGATCGTCGCGCGCATCAACGCGGCGGGCGGCCTCGCCGTGGGTCTGTGCGGCAAGGACGGCAACCTGATCATGGCCGACAAGCTGCGGCGCACCAGGAAGGACCCGGAAAGCAACATCGAGCGCATTCTCGACCTCGGCCTGGTCGGCGAGCCCAAGGAGATCAACCCCCACGTGCTCGAGGCTTTCGAGGAATCGGACATCACCCCGGTGATCGCGCCGATCGGCGTGGGGCCCAAGGGCGAGACCCTGAACATCAACGCCGACACGGCGGCGGGCGCCATCGCCGGGGCGACCCACGCCAAGCGCCTGATCATGCTGACGGACGTGTCGGGCGTGCTGGACGGCGACGGCAACCTGATCCCCGAGCTGAAAGTGTCCGACGCCCGCAAGGCGATCGCCGACGGCACCATCAGCGGCGGCATGATCCCCAAGGTCGAGACCTGCATCGACGCGGTCCTGGCCGGGGTCGGCGGCGCCGTCATCTCCGACGGCCGGGTCCCCCACGCCGTGCTGGTGGAACTGTTCACCGAGCACGGGGCCGGCACGATCATTCTGCCGGATTAGGGCATCCTGCCGGACTGACCGCCGCAGGGTCGTTCCGCGCGTCGTTTTTTCACGCGGGGGTGATCCGCGGCCGCCGATCGCCGGACCGCAAGGGTCGTGCCCGGCATCCCGAAGGATCGATTCGCCCGGAATCGTAAGGGTGCGGCCTTCACCTCGGCATCACACCATATTGAAACGGCTTTAAATGACGGGGTCGGCCGCCACGGGTACGCTTTGAACAGTCGCCGAAGCTGATCGCAATCTCCAATGATGGAGGGCAGGATGTCAAAGCTCTACCGTGCCGACCCACCACTCCGCACCACCGCCTGCATCGTCGGGCCCCTGGATATCGACCACGCCGCGGACGACCGCCGGACGCTTCTCGCCGCTCTCGACGGACGATCCAGGCTGCTGATCGACCTTTCCGCCGTCGGACGGATCGACAGCGCCGGCCTGGCGGTCCTGGTCGAAGTCGGCCAGGCGGCGCGGAAACAAGGCAAGGCCTTCGTCCTTACCGGGATCAACGAGGCCGTGATGCGGGTCATGCGCCTCGCCCGCCTCGACCGGGCTTTCACCATTCTGAACCGCGACCGGGCACATCCGGGCGGCACATGCCATCTCGGTTGATCCGCGTCGCGGGGACGATCGAAGGAAAAAGGGACAAAGCGATGAAAGTCAAATCGGTTCTCGAGTCGAAAGGCGCCGAAGTCCACACCATCCGGTCCTGTGACGTCGTACATACGGCCATTGAGCAGTTCATGGAAAAGAACATCGGCGCCCTTGTCGTCACTCAAAATTCGGCCGTCGGCGGGCCGGTCATCGAAGGCGTCGTGACGGAAAGGGACGTCGTCCTCGGCATCGCCTCGCACGGTTCGAACATCGTCGGCCGGACCGTCGCGGACATCATGCGGCGCGCCGACGTCTGCGGGCCCGAAGACGAACTGGAATTCATCATGTCGCGCATGTTGTCGCGTCGCGTCCGCCACATCGTCGTCGTCCAGGACGGCGTTCTTTGCGGCATCGTCTCGATCGGCGACGTGGTGAAAAAGCAACTCGAGGACATGGAGCTGGAGGCCAACGTCCTTCGTGACGCCTATCGCGCGTCCGCCGCATATCATCCGTAAGCGACCCCGCCGCACGGTCGGCCGAATCCCCGGTCCCGCCCTCACGCCATGTCGCGCAGGAAGTCGAGCTGCCAGGACATTTCCGCCTCGGACAGGCCGTAGGCGGCGCCCGTCGACGGGCGGATGATCTCGACCGGCGGCACGTTGCCGAGGCTCTGCTGCAGATCGACGGCGAGCTTGGGCGAGCATCCGGCCTCCCACACCAGCGCCACGATGCCCTTGGCCGAGTTGGTGGCGAAGGCCTTCACGACCGCCGCCATCCTGGTGTCGGAGAGGACGGCCAGCGCCGCCATGGCCATGTTGCGGTCCTTGCGGCCGATGGCGTCGTAGATCACGCCCTCGGTCAGCTGGCCCTTCCTGTTCATGCCCTGCGCCAATTCCAGCGCCTCGTCGCGGGTCAGGCGCTCCGGCTCCGGCTCCGGCGCGCCGCCGCCCGCCGCCCCTGTGTCCTCGGCGGCGGCGTCGGGCATCGCCGCGTCGACCTGGTCCAGGCGCCGCATGACCACGGCGCGCACCTGTTCGGCCAGGTCCGGCGGCAGGTCCTTTCTCGCCAGCAGGGTGTCGATCAGATTGTCGGCCACGTATTCCGCCAGACGCCTGGCGGCCTTGGCCGACAGGCCCGGCCGCGCGACCAGCGGCTCGTGAAGCTCCGGCGCGTTCTCCGCGCGGTCGGCGATAGTGTCGAGCGTGCCCTCGGAAATTTCGGCGCCCGGGTTCTTCAGAAGCTCCGCCGTGGCCTCCACGTCGCCGGTCTTGACGATGGCGTCGGACACGGTCTGCGATACGTTCCTGCGCCGCGCCATGGCCTTGAGCCGCGCCGTGTTGGCCCCTTCGGCGATGATCGTCGCCAGGTCGCGGTCGGTCAGCACCGGCGAGAACTCGATCACCGGGTTGGCGACCATGGCATCCGTGTCGCGGGCAAGCTGGCGGATCACCGCCGGCGGGGCCTGGGTCATCTCCTTCAGCGTGTCGGCCAGCACGCGGCGCACGCGCGCCGCCCGGTCGCGGGCCATGTCCTCCAGCGTGTCGGCCGCCCACTTGCGGACCTTGATCTTCTGCTTGTCCGTCAGGTCCGGCATCATCTGGGCGATCTTGGCGCCCAGGCTGGCGCGCACATGCTCGTCCCCGTCCTTGGCCAGAAGAGCGTCGGCCTGGGCGGGGGTGGCCGGGTTGGCCGCCAGGGCGCGGCGCACGTCCGGGTCGCCGTCCTTGGCCATGTAGTAGAGGATTTCCGGCTTGGTCGTCATGGCGGCCGCGAGGCGGCGGCGCTCTTCCAGCTTGCCGTTCCTCGCGATATCCGCGTCCTTGCCGTACCGTCTGGTCACCTGTCCGCTCCTCCGCCGGGTCGGGGGGAGTATTACCCGACCGGGACCGTTAGCCAAGCAGCCTGCGTCGCGGCGGAGGGCGCGCAAAAGAGCCTTGCGCCGGGACCGCACGGCGACCCTATATAGGGGCCATGACCATGCCCCGCGATACCGAAGGCCTTGCCCGGGCCGAGACCTGGGTGTTCGACCTGGACAACACCCTCTATCCGCCGTCGTGCCGCCTGTTCGACCAGGTGGACTGGAACATCACGCGCTACGTAGCCGGGCTGTTCGACCTGCCGCTGGAGCAGGCGCGGGCGTTGCAGAAGACCTATTTCCGCGAGCACGGCACGACCATGCGCGGGCTGATGACGCTGCACGGCGTCGACCCCGTCCAGTTCCTTGACGCCGTGCACCGCATCGACCTTTCGCCCGTCGATCCCTCGCCGCGCCTGGACGCGGCGCTGGCGGCCCTGCCGGGGCGCAAGATCATCTTCACCAACGGCGACGTGCCGCATGCGGAACGGGTCATGGACCGGCTCGGCGTGCGACGTCATTTCGAGGCCGTGTTCGACATCGTCGCCTCGGACTTCGAGCCCAAGCCCTCGCCACAAGTCTACGCCAAACTGGCGGAAACCCACGCCATCGAGCCGACCCGCGCGGTGATGGTCGAGGACATGGCGCGCAACCTGGCCCCCGCCCACGCCATGGGCATGACCACGGTCTGGGTGCGGCCGGCCGACGGGTCCGGCGTCGCCTGGGCCCTGGACGGGGCCGACGGCGGGCACATCCATCACGTGATCGACGACCTGGTCGATTGGCTGGAGGAGATCGCTTCGGCAACTTGACACCCGGGGCCGGGCGTTTCATCTTCCGGGGCCATTTCCGAGCCCTTCACTCAGCAAAACCGGGATTCCGCCATGACCACAGACCTGCAAGCCGCCATCGAGGCAGCCTGGGACGGCCGCGACGCCGTCACCCCCCAGACCAAGGGCGAAACCCGCGACGCCGTCGAGGCGGCGCTGGACATGCTGGACGCGGGCAAGGCCCGCGTCGCCGAGAAGACCGGCGGCGAATGGGTCGTCCATCAGTGGCTGAAGAAGGCGGTATTGCTGTCGTTCCGGCTTTACGACATGGCGCCGATCTCGGGCGGCCCCGGCGGGGCGACCTGGTGGGACAAGGTGCCGTCCAAGTTCGCGGGCATGTCGGCCGACGACTTCCGCGCCGCCGGCTTCCGCGCCGTGCCGAACTGCACCGTGCGGCGCTCGGCCTATATCGCGCCGGGCGTGGTGCTGATGCCCAGCTTCGTCAACCTGGGCGCCTACGTCGACGAAGGCACCATGGTCGACACCTGGGCCACCGTCGGCTCCTGCGCACAGATCGGCAAGCACTGCCACATTTCCGGCGGGGCCGGGATCGGCGGCGTGCTGGAGCCGCTGCAGGCCGGCCCCGTGATCGTCGAGGACAACTGCTTCATCGGCGCACGCTCCGAGGTCGTCGAGGGCGTGGTCGTCGGCGAGGGCTCGGTCATCTCCATGGGCGTGTTCATCGGCCAGTCGACCAAGATCGTCGACCGTCAGACCGGCGAGGTCGTCTACGGCCGCGTGCCGCCCTATTCGGTGGTGGTGCCGGGATCGCTGCCGGCCAAGCCGGGCGATGCGGGCGCCAACGTGCAGGCGCCCTCGCTCTACTGCGCGGTGATCCTCAAGACCGTGGACGAGAAGACGCGGTCCAAGACCTCGATCAACGAGCTGCTGCGGGATTGACGGCCGCCTCCGCGCCATGACAGACGTCCTCGAACTTTCGCAAGCCCTGATCCGCTGCCCTTCGGTGACGCCCGAGGAGGGCGGCGCGCTGGACCTGCTGCAGGCGCGGCTGGAAGCCCTCGGCTTCGCCTGCACGCGCCTGGCCTTTTCCGAGGACGGCACCCCGGACGTGGACAACCTCTATGCGCGGATCGGCACCGAAGCGCCCAACTTCTGCTTCGCGGGCCATACGGACGTGGTGCCGCCGGGCGACCCGGGCGACTGGACGTCGCCGCCGTTCGCGCCGGAAATCCGCGACGGGCGACTCTACGGCCGGGGGGCGTCCGACATGAAATGCGCCGTCGCCGCCATGGTCGCGGGGACGGAATCGTTCCTCAAGGGGGCAGGCGATACATTCAAAGGCTCCATCAGCTTCCTCATCACCGGCGACGAGGAAGGGCCGTCCGTCAACGGCACCCAGAAAGTGCTGGGCTGGCTGGCGGAACAGGGCGAGACGATCGACGCCTGCCTGGTCGGCGAGCCGACCAACGTGGAACGCATGGGCGACATGGTGAAGATCGGCCGGCGGGGATCGCTCAACTGCACCGTCACGGTGACCGGCACCCAGGGCCATGTCGCCTATCCCCACCTGGCCGACAACCCGGTGCCCAAGCTGCTCAAAATCCTCAACGCCTTCACGGCGGAGCCGCTGGACCGCGGCAACGAACATTTCCCGGCGACCAACCTGGAGATCACCACCGTCGACGTCGGCAACGCGACGACCAACCTGATCCCGGCCAAGGCCTCGGCGCGCATCAACATCCGCTTCAACGACATGCATTCCGGCGCCAGCCTGACCCGGCTGATCGAGGAGCGCTGCGCCGACGTGATGAAGGGCGAAACGGGCGGCTACGACCTGGACATCTCCGTTTCCGGGGAAAGCTTCCTGACGCCGCCGGGGCGGCTCAGCGACGTGGTCGCGGGCGCGGTCAAGGCCGTGACCGGCCAGGACCCGGAACTGAGCACGACCGGCGGCACCTCGGACGCGCGGTTCATCAAGGACCACTGCCCCGTGGTCGAATTCGGCATGGTCAACGAGACCGCGCACAAGGTGAACGAAAACGCCCTGGTTTCCGAAGTGCGCGACCTGGCGCGCGTCTATGAAGAGGTCCTGAAGCGCTTTTTCGCGTGAAACCGGGTCGGCCCGGATCAACCGAACCCGAAGTAGGCGGCGATCGCCCCCATGCCCAACAGGGTCAGCAGCGTGGGCGAGGTCATCAGCCCGATCACCGACAGCACCAGCCCGGCGAAGCCCCAGGCTCCCTGCCCGGCGATCATCGCCGCCACGGAAAAGGCGATGCCCATGGGCACGAACACGATCCCCCAGGCGAAGATGGCCAACACGCCGCAGATCACCGCCAGATAGCCGATCACCGGCTGATCCTTCAACTCGGCAGCCGACATGGAGAGGGGAATCCGTTTGTCCATCCGCATAGTATAGGCGCGCATGGGCCGCCGCGCCATGGATAGCCGTCAGGCCCCGCCGCCATCGGGGTAGCCGACGGCGGTCAGGTAGAGGCCCTCGGCCGGCGCCGTCGGCCCCCCGGCGGCCCGGTCCCTGGCCTCCAGCGCCGATTTCAGGTCGCCGGCCGTCCACCGCCCCTCGCCGACCCATCGGAGCGAGCCCACCATGTTGCGCACCTGATGGTGCAGGAACGAGCGGGCCCTGGCGCGGACATGGATCTCCTCGCCGGCGCGGGAAACCTCCAGCACGTCGAGGGTCTTCACCGGCGAGTTGGCCTGGCAATGCGTCGCGCGGAAGCTGGTGAAATCGTGATGGCCGATCAGCACCATGGCCGCCTCGGCCATGGCGGCGGCGTCGAGCGGCGCCGGCACCCACCATACCAGCCCGCGGTCGAGGGCCGGCGGCGGGCGGCGGTTGAGGATGCGGTAAAGGTAGCTGCGGGAAACGGCGGAAAACCGGGCATGGAATTCGCCGTCCACGGCCTCGGCGGCCAGCACGACGGCGGCGTACTCGCGCAGGTGGAAGTTGAGGGCGTCGCGCACCGTGTCGGCGGGCCAGTCCCTGGCCAGGTCGACATGGGCGACCTGGCCCGTGGCGTGCACGCCGGCGTCGGTGCGCCCGGCGGCGAACACCTGGGTTTCCTCGCCGGTGAAGGCCGTGACGGCGCTCTCGACGACCTCCTGCACGCCCAGGCCGTTGTCCTGACGCTGCCAGCCGACGAAACCGCGCCCGTCGTATTCCAGTTTCAGTCGGTACCGCGCCATGGTCTCCGTCCGGCCCCCGCGTTTCCGGCAACGGGCTATTGGCTCTCGCAGACGATTTGATGCTATATAAGTCGATTAGACTAGGTATTTTAACCAACCACAGAAGTCAAAGGCCGCAAGGCCTGCGTGAACGAGCCTGGGCGGATATCCATGAGCCAAGCTGCGGAAGAACAGGATTACCCGGATCCCGGCGTGCCGACCGGCATGCCGTCGACACAGCGCGACGAGGATCGCGACGCGCTGCATATCCTGCCCCTCGCCATCCTGCCGTTCCAGACGCCGTCGTTGCATCGCGCGCGCCTGATCAAGAATGCCCGCCTCAACAGCGTGGTCGAGCTGTTCAGGGGCCAGGGTATCGGCTCGGGCCAGATGGACGTGGAGGAACTGGCCAAGGACTACGGCTGGTCCGGCAAGGGCCGCAAGCGCCACCCCGATCTGGTGATGCTGCGCAAGCTCGCCCCCCTGCCCAGCTACGACGTCTATTCGCTGCGCATCCTGTTCCGCGAGGAAGGGATCGAGGTCAATGCCATCGAGGACCTGAAGCTGTCGGACCACAAGGTCGCCGAGCTGACCACCTACATGACCCAGTTCACGCGGCCGCTGATCCAGGAAATCTACGGCAAGGACGACCTGAACATTCAGACCTTCGACGACATGGTCAGGCTGTTCGAAAGCCCGGACGTGGAAATGGTCCGCAAGAAGCTGGACCAGATGGCGCAGAAGCTGCGCATCAAGGTGCGCGACGTGCCCAAGTTCCTGGAGGACTACGGCGACGTGTTCCTGTCGCTGTCCTACTTCCGGCAGTGCCTGGACGCGCTGGAGCCGATCATCGACGAGTTCATGAACTCCATGGACGAGATCCGCGACAACTTCCAACTCAAGACCAACGTGAACATGATGAACACCTGCGACCAGATCGAGGGCGCCATCAACGAACTGATGGCCGCGATCTCGGGCCGCTTCGAGACCTTCGACCGCTACACCAACGGCATGTGGGAAGACCTGACCGCCGACCGTTTCAAGACCGTGAAGAAGTTCGTCGAGGAATACCACACCACCATCGGCGGCTGCCTGTGCGCCCTGACGGTGAAGATGAACGCCTTCGCCGACCGCTTCCCCTCGCCCACCGTGGGCGGGCCGATCAAGCGCGGCGAGTTCATCATGTCGGAGATGAAGCAGGGCATCGAGAAGGTCCGCGAGATCCAGGCCAACGCGCCCAAGATCGAAACCATAGAGTGGGCCAAGTAGGCGCCGGTAGAGGGTGAGGCATTGAGCCAGAAGAAGGGATTCACGTTCGCCGATCTCAACCTGGAGAAGGAGATCGACGACGAGGACAGGGACTCGCTGCACACCCTGCCGCTGGTGATGCTGCCGATCCAGACGGCCCCCCTGCGCCGCGCGCGGCTGATCAAGAACGCGCGCTTCGAAAGCATGGTCGAGATATTCACGGACAAGGACACCGGCTCGGGCCAAGTCGCCATAGACCATCTGCCGGCCGAGTTCGGCTGGACCGAGGGTTTCCGCCACCCGGACATGATCATGATGAAGAAGCTGGGCGACCTGCCCAGCTACGACGTCTATTCGCTGCGCATCTCGCTGCGCGACCTGGGCATCGAGGTCAACAACGTCGAGTACCTGAAGCTGTCGGACGCCAAGGCCGCCGAGCTGACGGAATACATGCGCGAGTTCACCGGACCGCTTATCAGCCAGATCTACGGCGGCGACGACGTAGAGGTGAAGAGCTTCCAGGACGTGGTCAAGCTGTTCCGCTCGCCGGACCGCAAGAAGGCCCTCGAGAAGCTGAAGCTGATGGCGCAGAAGCTGAACATCAAGATCGAGGACCTGCCCAAGTTCATCGAGGACTACGCCGACATCTTCATGTCGCTCAGCTACTACAAGCAGATCCTCGACGACATCGAGCCGACGATCACCGAGTTCCTGGACACCATGGACCTGCTGCGCCAGAACTTCGCCATGAAGAACAACCAGTCCCTGATGCAGACCATGGACATGATGACGACCACCATCAACGAGCTGATGGCCGCCATCACCGGCCGGTTCGAGAACTTCGACCGCGGCACCAAGCACATGTGGGACAACATCTCGGCCGAGCGGTTCCGCCGGGTCGAGGACGTGATCCGCGGCTACCACACCACCAACG
>PFFW01000039.1 GCA_002781745.1 Rhodospirillales bacterium CG15_BIG_FIL_POST_REV_8_21_14_020_66_15 | reverse complement strand
CATGGACGAGGGCCTGCGTTTCGCCATCCGCGAGGGCGGCCGTACCGTCGGCGCCGGCGTCGTTTCCAAGATCATCGAATAGGGTAACCGTTCAGCCGGCCCCCTCACCACTACGGGGGCCGGCAACCTTTTGGGGCTAGAGCCATGGACCAACAGAACATAAGAATTCGGCTGAAGGCGTTTGACCACCGCGTGCTGGACCAGTCCGCGCGCGAGATCGTCAACACGGCCCAGCGGACCGGCGCCTCGGTGCGCGGCCCCATTCCTTTGCCGACCCGGATCGAGAAGTTCACCGTGCTGCGGTCGCCGCACGTGGACAAGAAGTCCCGGGAACAGTTTGAAATCCGCACCCACAAGCGGGTGCTCGATATCGTCGATCCGACGCCGCAGACCGTGGACGCGCTGATGAAGCTCGACTTGGCGGCCGGTGTCGACGTCGAGATCAAGCTCTAAAGGGTAGGACGATGCGGACCGGATTGATCGCACAGAAACTGGGTATGACCCGCGTCTTCCAGGAAGACGGCCGGCACCTGCCGGTGACCGTCCTGAAAGTGGACAGCGTGCATGTCGTCGCCCAGCGGACCAAGGAAAAGGACGGCTACTCGGCAGTCCAGCTTTCCTGGGGCAAGGGCAAGCCGAAGAACATGCCGAAGGCGCTGCGCGGCCACTATGCGAAGGCCAAGGTGGAGCCGGGCAAGCGGCTGCGCGAATTCCGCGTATCGGAAGACAATCTGATCGACGTCGGCGCCGAACTGTCGGCCGCTCACTTCATCAGCGGCCAGATGGTCGACGTCACCGGCACCTCGATCGGCAAGGGCTTCGCCGGCGCCATGAAGCGTCATGGCTTCGGCGGCCTGCGGGCGTCCCACGGCGTCTCCATCTCCCACCGTTCGCACGGTTCAACAGGTCACTGTCAGGATCCGGGTCGCGTGTTCAAGGGCAAGAAGATGGCCGGCCAACTGGGTAACAAGCGCTGCACGGTGCAGAACCTGTCGGTCGTCGCGACCGATGCGGTGCGCGGCCTGATCCTGGTGCGCGGCGCCGTTCCGGGCGCCAAGGGCGGTTTCGTCCTGGTCAGCGACGCCGTGAAGCGGAGCCGGCCCGACGACGTCCCGCTGCCGGCCGCGCTGAAGGGCGACCCGGCCGTCAAGGAAGCCGAACAGCAGGACGTGTTCGAGGAAGCGGCGGCGCTCTCCGAAGAGGAACTGGCGAAGTTGCAGGCCCAGGCGGAAGCGGAAGCCGCCGCCGAGAAGGCAGCCGCCGAAGACACCGCCAAGCAGGACGCTTCGGCGGGTGACGCCGAAGGCGAGAACAAGGAATAAGGGCGATGAAGCAGGACATTATCTCGCTCGCCAACAAGAAGGTCGGTGACATCGACCTGGACGATGCGATCTTCGGAATCGATCCCCGTGGCGACCTGATCGCCCGCACGGTCAATTGGCAGCTCGCCAAGCGCCGCGCCGGCACGCACAAGACCAAGGGCCGCTCGGAAGTGAACGGCACCAAGGCGAAGCCGTTCAAGCAGAAGGGCACGGGCCGCGCCCGTCAGGGTACCAAGTTCGCGACCCAAATGCGCGGCGGCGGCATCGTGTTCGGCCCGGTGGTCCGCGACCATGGCCACGACCTGCCGAAGAAGGTGCGGCGCCTGGCCCTCAAGTCGGCCATCAGCGCGAAGCAGAAGGAAGGCAAGCTGGTCATCCTCGACAGCGCCGCCCTGACGGCGCCGAAGACCCGAGATCTGGTCAAGCAACTCGAAAAGCTGGGCTGGGGCCGCGTGCTGGTCATCGACGGCGAACAGGTCGATACCAACTTCGCCAAGGCAGCCGCCAACATCATCGGCATCGACGTTTTGCCGTCGGGCGGGGCCAACGTGTACGACATCCTGCGCCGCGACACCCTGGTCATCACCCAGGCCGGCGTGGACAAGCTGACGGAGCGCCTGAAATGAGCCGCTACAGCCCCAACAACGCCACGGTCTCGAAAGAGCGCATGATGGAAATCCTGCGTCGTCCGGTGATCACGGAAAAGGCGACCCTGATGGGCGAACACAATCAGGTCAGCTTTTTCGTGCCCATGGACGCCGACAAGTTCGAGGTCAAGGCTGCCGTCGAGGAACTGTTCAAGGTCAAGGTGACCTCGGTCAACACGCTGATTGCCAAGGGCAAGACGAAGCGTTTCCGCGGCCGTCCGGGCAAGCGCCCCGACGCCAAGAAGGCGGTCGTCACCCTGGCCGAAGGCAACAGCATCGACGTGACCACGGGGATCTAGGGACCTTCCGGGGTTCCCTATAGGGATTTGAGAAGAAAAAGGGCAGAGACCAATGGCTCTGACACAATTTAAACCGACCACGCCGGGCCGCCGGGGGCTCATTCTGGTGGACCGCAGCGATCTTCATAAGGGCAAGCCCGAGAAGACGCTGACCGCAGGCCTGCGCAAAAAGGGCGGCCGCAACAACACCGGACGCATCACCGCGCGCCGGATTGGCGGCGGCCACAAGCAGCGCTATCGGGTCATCGACTTCAAGCGCCAGAAGTTCGATGTCGAGGCGACCATCGAGCGTCTTGAGTACGATCCGAACCGCACGGCGTTCATCGCCCTGGTGAAGTACGACGACGGTGATCTGGCCTACATCCTGGCTCCGCAGCGCGTGCGCCCGGGCGACAAGATCGTCGCCGGCGAAGCAGTGGACATCAAGCCTGGCAACGCCATGCCCATGAAGAGCATTCCCGTCGGCACCATCGTTCACAACGTGGAAATGAAGGTCGGCAAGGGCGGCCAGATGGCTCGCTCGGCCGGCACCTACGCCCAGATCATCGGCAAGGACCAGGGCTACGCCCAGCTCCGCCTATCGTCCGGTGAACTGCGCATGGTCCGCGCCGAATGCATGGCCACGATCGGCGCAGTGTCCAATCCGGACCAGCAGAACACCAAGATCGGCAAGGCCGGCCGCGCGCGCTGGCTCGGCAAGCGCCCGTCGGTTCGCGGCGTCGCCATGAACCCGGTCGACCACCCGCACGGCGGCGGCGAAGGCCGCACCTCGGGCGGCCGTCACCCGGTGACCCCGTGGGGCAAGCCGACCAAGGGCAAGAAGACGAGAAACAACAAGAAAACGGACAAGCTGATCATGCGGTCGCGCCACGTCCGTAAGAAGCGGTAAAAGGAGCGATCGATGTCGCGTTCCGTTTGGAAAGGTCCTTTCGTCGACGGCTATCTGCTGAAGAAGGCAGAGGAAGTTCGCGCGTCCGGACGCAACTCGGTGATCAAGACATGGTCGCGCCGGTCGACCATCCTGCCCCAGTTCGTGGGCTTGAACTTCGGCGTCTACAACGGCCAGAAGTTCATCCCGGTCCTGGTGACCGAAGAGATGATCGGCCACAAGTTCGGCGAGTTCTCGCCGTCCCGCACCTACCACGGGCACGCGGCCGACAAGAAGGCGAAGAGGGGCTAGTCATGGGTAAGTCAGCTTTAGAACGTCCGCTCAAGGACAACGAGGCGATGGCCTATTCCCGGCACATCCGGACCAGCCCCCGCAAGCTGAACCTGGTGGCCGAAAGCATCCGCGGCATGCCCTGCGAGCGGGCGCTGGCGGAGCTGACCTTCTCCTCGCGGCGCATCGCCGGCGAGGTCAAGAAGGTGCTGGAAAGCGCGATCGCCAACGCCGAGAACAACCACCAGCTCGACGTCGACCGCCTGGTCGTGTCGGAGGCCACCGTGGGCCGCTCGCTGGTCATGAAACGATGGAAAGCGCGCGCCCGCGGGCGCGTCGGGCGCATTCAGAAGCCCTTTGCCAATCTGAGGGTCGTGGTGCGTGAACGTGAGGAGACCGCCTAAATGGGTCAGAAAGTCAATCCGGTCGGGCTGCGCCTCGGCATCAACCGCACCTGGGATTCGCGCTGGTTCGCCAACGACGGCGATTACGCGACCCTGCTGCACGAGGACATCAAGATCCGCAAGATGCTGAAGGACCGCCTGCAGCAGGCCGGGGTGTCCAAGATCATCATCGAGCGCCCTGCCAAGAAGGCGCGCGTGACGATCCACACCGCCCGTCCGGGCGTGGTCATCGGCAAGAAGGGTGCGGACATCGAGAAGCTGCGCCGCGAAGTCGCCGCCATGACCGCGTCGGAGGTGCATCTGAACATCGTCGAGATCCGCAAGCCGGAAATCGACGCCCAACTGGTCGCCGAGAACGTCGCCCAGCAGATGGAGCGCCGCGTGTCCATCCGCCGCGCCATGAAGCGCGCCGTGCAGTCGGCGCTGCGTCTCGGCGCCGAGGGCATCCGCATCAACTGCGCGGGCCGTCTGGGCGGTGCGGAAATCGCGCGCATGCAATGGTATCGCGAAGGCCGCGTGCCGCTGCACACGCTCCGCGCAAACATCGACTACGGCGAAGCCACGGCCAACACGACCTACGGCGCCTGCGGCGTCAAGGTCTGGATCTACAAGGGCGAAATTCTGGCCCACGATCCGATGGCGCTGGACAAGCTGGCGCAGGAACAACAGCCGGTCCGCTGAGCGGTCCGGTTCGACTTGAGGCAATTGGGATAGGCGACGGAACATGCTGGCCCCGAAAAGAATGAAATTCCGCAAGGCCTTCAAAGGCCGCATCCATGGCAATGCCAAGGGTGGCACGACGCTCAACTTCGGCGCCTACGGCCTGAAGGCGACGTCGCCGAACCGCATCACGTCGCGCCAGATCGAGGCCGCGCGCCGCGCCATCACGCGCCACATGAAGCGCGCCGGCCGCGTGTGGATTCGCATCTTCCCGGACGTTCCGGTGTCGCAGAAACCGGCCGAAGTCCGTCAGGGCAAGGGCAAGGGGTCGCCCGAGTTCTGGGCCTGCCGCGTGAAGCCGGGCCGCATCATGTTTGAAATCGACGGCGTGTCGTTCGATGTAGCCAAGCAGGCCATGGAGTTGGCTGCGGCCAAGCTGCCCATCGAGACGCGGTTCGTCACCCGCCTGGGCGAGGAGCGTTAGGCCATGACCAAGGCAGTTGATCTCAAGACCAAGACCGACGACGAACTGAAGGGCCAGCTCATGGACCTCAAGAAGGAAGCCTTCAACCTGCGCTTCCAGAAGGCGTCGGGCGCGTTGGAAAACACGGCGCGGGTGCAGGCGGTTCGCCGCGACATCGCGCGCATCAAGACCATCCTGGGCGAGCGCGGCACGGCCGCGGCCGCGTCCTGACAAAGAGGTAGCGAAAGATGCCGAAACGTATTCTCCAGGGCGTCGTCGTCAGCGACAAGATGGACAAGACCGTGACCGTTCAGGTCGAACGCCGGTTCAAGCATCCGCTTTACGGCAAGTTCATCAAGCGGACCAAGAAGTATGCCGCGCACGACGAAGCCAACGCGTGCAAGGTGGGTGACACGGTTCAGATCCGGGAATGCCGCCCGATCTCGAAGCGCAAATCCTGGGAAGTGATTAGCGAGGCGGGCTGACATCAAAGGAGGCCGCATGGCCCTGCTGGTGAAGCCCTTTAGTCAAGGACAAGAACAATGATCCAGGCCGAAACGAACTTGGACGTAGCCGATAACTCCGGCGCCCGTCGGGTCCAGTGCATCAAGGTGCTGGGCGGATCGAAGCGTAAATACGCCTCGGTGGGCGATGTGATCGTCTGCTCGGTCAAGGAAGCGATCCCGCGGGGCCGCGTGAAGAAGGGCGAAGTTGTGAAAGCCGTGGTCGTGCGCACGGCAAAGGACATCCGTCGCGCCGACGGCACGTCGATCCGCTTCGACAGCAACGCCGCCGTGCTGATCAACAACGCCGGCGAGCCCATCGGCACCCGCATCTTCGGCCCTGTGACCCGCGAATTGCGGGCCAAGGCCTACATGAAGATCGTGTCCCTGGCGCCGGAAGTGATCTGACGAGGAACCGCGAGAAATGGTAGCGAGAATTAAAAAGGGCGATAAGGTCGTCGTTCTGGCCGGCCGCGACAAGGGCAAGCAAGGCGAAGTGCTGAAGGTGCTTCCCACCGACGAGCGCGCCGTCGTCCAGGGCGTCAACCGCGTGAAGCGTCACCAGCGGGCGACGCAGACGACCACGGGCGGTATCGTCGAACGCGAAGCGCCTATTCACCTGTCGAACCTGGCCCATTTGGATCCCAAGGACGGCAAGCCGACCCGGATCGGCACCAAGATCCTTAAAGACGGCCGCAAGGTCCGCTTTGCCAAGCGGTCCGGCGAGCAGATTGATTAAGCGAGGGCCTCTGACGATGGCTGCACGGCTCAAAGAAGTCTACGAAAAGGAAATCAAGCCCGCCCTGATGCAGGAGTTCGGCTATTCGAACACCTATCAGGTGCCGAAGCTTGAGAAGATCGTCCTCAACATGGGCGTGGGCGACGCGACCGAAGACCGCAAGCGTGTCGACGGTGCGATCGAGGACCTGACGCGCATCACCGGTCAGAAGCCGGTGGCGACCCGGGCCAAGAAGTCCATCGCCGGCTTCAAGCTGCGCGAAGGCATGGTGATCGGTGCCAAGGTAACGCTGCGCAAGGACCGCATGTACGAATTCCTGGACCGCCTGGTGAACATCGCGCTGCCGCGTGTTCGCGACTTCCGCGGCATCCAGGGCAAGTGTTTTGACGGCCGTGGCAATTTCGCCATGGGGCTGAAGGAACAGATCGTGTTCCCCGAAATCGACTACGACCAGGTCGACAAGGTCCGGGGCATGGACATCGTGATCTGCACCTCGGCCAAAACCGATGACGAAGCGAAGGCCCTGTTGAAGGCCTTCAACATGCCGCTGGCCGGCAAGTAAGCCCAGCGGCGGATGGAGATCGAGTAATGGCGAAGAAAAGCGCGATCGAGAAGAACAACAAGCGGGCCCGCTTGGCCAAGGCTTACGCCGCCAAGCGTGCGCGCCTGAAGGCCCTGACGCGGGACGAAACGGCATCGCCGGAGGATCGCTTCAATGCGCATCTGAAACTGGCTCAGTTGCCCCGCAATTCGGCCCCCAGCCGGTATCGCCTGCGGTGCGAGTTGTCGGGTCGTCCGCGCGGCAACTACCGCAAGTTCAAGATTTCCCGCGTCGCGTTGCGGGATTTGGCCTCGGACGGGATGATCCCCGGCATGGTCAAGTCGAGCTGGTAGGAAGGGAAAGATACAGGCATGTCTATGACCGATCCCCTGGGTGATATGCTCACCCGCATCCGCAACGGCCAGCAGGCCCGCAAGGCCGTCGTGCTGTCGCCGGCTTCGAACCTGCGGACCAACGTGCTCGAGGTCTTGAAGCGCGAAGGCTATATCCGTGGCTTTCAGAAGCGCGAAGCCAAGCAGGGCATGGCGGAACTGGAAATCGAGCTTAAGTACCACGAAGGCCAGCCGGTGATCCGCGAGATTCAGCGCGTGTCGACCCCGGGCCGGCGCGTGTACTCCGGCATCGGCGAGCTGCCGCGGGTCTATAACGGGCTGGGAATCTCCATCCTGTCGACCCCGCGGGGCGTGCTGTCCGACCATGAATGCCGCGAACAAAACGTCGGCGGCGAAATTCTCTGCCAGGTGTTCTAGGGCACCCGGCGAGCGAACGATAAGGCGGTTCATTATGTCGCGTATTGGAAAAAACCCGGTCCAGGTGCCTGACGGCGTTACCGTCGAGATCGAGGGCATGACGGTCAAGGCCAAGGGCAAGCTGGGTGAATTGAGCGAAACCCTGGTCGACGACGTCGTCATCACCCAGGAAGACAACCTGATCACGCTCAAGCCCGCGAACGACACGCAGCGCGCCCGGCAGATGTGGGGCATGAGCCGCACCAAGGTTTCCAACCTGGTGGAAGGCGTCAGCCAGGGCTTCAAGAAGCAGCTGGAAATCACCGGCGTCGGCTACCGTGCCTCCGTGCAGGGCAGCAACCTGGTCCTGCAGCTCGGCTTCAGCCACGAAGTCCAATATCCGGTGCCCGCCGGTATCAAGATCGCCTGTCCGGATCAGACGCAGATCGTCATCGAAGGCATCGACAAGCAGCTTGTCGGCCAGGTCGCGGCGGAAATCCGCGCCTACCGTCCGCCGGAGCCCTACAAGGGCAAGGGTGTCAGGTATGCGGGTGAATTCATTCTCCGCAAGGAAGGGAAGAAGAAGTAAGTCATGGCCCACGCTCGCGAAAAATTCCAGAAGCGCCAGACCCGCGTCCGACGCCAGGTCCGCAAGGCGGCCGGCGACCGCATGCGCCTGGCCGTGTTCCGCTCCGGCTTGCACATCTATGCCCAGGTTATCGACGACCGTGCGGGCAAGACCGTGGCCGCCGCCTCGTCCCTGGACAAGGAACTCAAGGGCAAGCTGGCCAAGGGCTGCAACGTCGCCGCCGCCGGCGAGGTGGGCAAGCTGATCGCCACCCGCGCCGTCAAGGAAGGCGTCAAGGAAGTGATCTTCGACCGTGGCGGCTACAGGTTCCACGGCCGGGTCAAGGCGCTTGCCGACGCCGCGCGCGAAGCCGGCTTGTCGTTCTAATTCAACGCATTCTAGGTAATCAGGAACAGCCTCATGGCAGAGCAACGCAACGAACAAGGTCAGGGCCGGGGCCCGCGCGGACGCCGTGGTGAGCGCGACCGTGATCGCGACCGCACGCCGGAACAGCGCGAAGATTCCGAACTGACCGACAAGCTGGTCTACATCAACCGCGTGGCCAAGGTGGTCAAGGGCGGGCGCCGGTTCTCGTTCGCGGCCCTGGTGGTCGTGGGCGACGGCAAGGGCCGGGTCGGCTACGGTTCGGGCAAGGCGCGGGAAGTGCCGGAAGCGATCCGCAAGGCGACCGACGCAGCCAAGCGCAACATGATCCGCGTGCCGCTGCGCGAAGGGCGGACCCTGCATCACGACGTTGCGGGGCGCTTCGGCGCCGGCCGGGTGATCATGCGCTCGGCTCCTCCGGGCACGGGCATCATTTCGGGCGGCCCCATGCGCGCCGTGTTCGAAACGATGGGCGTTCAGGACGTCGTCGCCAAATCCATGGGCAGCGCGAACCCCTACAACATGGTCAAGGCGACCTTTGCCGCATTGCAGGAAATCCAGTCGCCGCGCAGCGTGGCGGCCCGCCGCTCCAAGAAGGTGGGCGACATCGTGCAGCGCCGCGAAGACGTTTCCGCCGCGACCGAACAGGCCTGATTGGAACCCTGACAATGGCAAGCAAGAAGACCGTCAAAGTCACGCAGACCGGCAGCCCCATCGGCCGCCCGTCGGACCAGCGCGAGACCCTGAAGGGCCTGGGCCTGAACAAGATGCAACGCACGCGCGTGCTGGAGGACACTCCGGCCGTGCGCGGCATGATCAATAAGGTCGGCCACCTGGTGCGGGTCGAGCAAGGCGACTAAATACACACATAAGGATCACCGCCATGCGTTTGAACGAAATCAGCGACAACCAGGGGGCGACCCGGCCACGCAAGCGGGTCGGCCGCGGCATCTCGTCCGGCACGGGCAAGACGTCCGGCAAGGGCATGAAGGGCCAGAAGGCGCGCTCGGGCGTTAGCCTGCTCGCCTTCGAAGGCGGCCAGATGCCGATCTATCGGCGCCTGCCCAAGCGCGGTTTCAACAATCCCTTCGCCCGCGACTACGCTGAACTGAACGTCGGACTTCTGCAGGAGGCGATCGACGCCAAGCGCATCGACGCGAAGCAGACGATCACGACCGCCATGCTGGTCGAAGCCGGGGTCGCGAAGAAGAGGAAGGACGGCCTGCGCCTTCTGGGCCACGGCGAACTGACCGCCAGGGTGACCCTCGAAGTCGAGGGTGCGACAAAGGGCGCCGTCGCCGCTGTCGAAAAGGCGGGCGGCAAGGTGACCGTGACGGCGCCGCGCGAAATCAAGGATGAGGCCCAGTCGACCAAGGGCATCCGCGGCAAGAACAAGCGCCGCGCCGCCGAAAAGGGCTCTGAGTCCGCCGAGTAATCAAGACCGGTGGGGGTGGCCACACCCCCGCCGCCGGAGAACGCTGAATGGCCTCTGCCGCCGAACAACTTGCCGCCAACGTAAACCTCGGCGCCTTCGCGAAGGCGACCGAATTGAAGAAGCGCATCTGGTTCACGCTGGGTGCGCTCATCGTTTACCGGCTGGGCACCTTCATCCCGCTTCCGGGCATCGATCCGGTGGTTCTGGAAGAGATCTTCCGCGCCAACCAGGGCGGGGTGCTGGGCATGTTCAACATGTTCGCGGGCGGTGCGCTGGGGCGCATGACGATCTTCGCCCTCAATATCATGCCCTACATCTCGGCCTCCATCATCATGCAGCTCATGACGTCGATCTCGCCGTCCCTGGAGCAGATGAAGAAGGAAGGCGAGGCCGGACGCAAGCGCATCAACCAGTACACCCGCTACCTGACGGTGCTGATCTGTATCCTGCAGGCCTATGGTATCGGTGTCGGCATCGAAGGCATGACCGGCAGCCAGGGCGCGGCGGTCCACGATCCCGGCTATTTTTTCCGCTTCTCCGTCGTCGTCACGCTGACCGGCGGGACCATGTTCCTTATGTGGCTGGGCGAACAGATCACCGCGCGGGGTGTCGGCAACGGCATTTCCCTGATCATCTTCGCGGGTATCGTCGCTGAACTGCCGCGGGCCATTGCGGGCACTTTCGAAATGGGCCGCACGGGCGCCCTGCCGACAGCCCTGATCATCGGCATCATGTTGATGGCCGTGGGCGTCATCGCGCTGGTCGTGTTCGTCGAGCGCGCGCAACGCCGCATTCTTATCCAGTATCCCAAGCGTCAGCGCGGCAACAAGATGATGGGCGGCGAATCCTCCCACCTGCCGCTTAAGCTGAACACCGCCGGCGTCATTCCGCCGATCTTCGCGTCGTCGCTTCTCCTGATGCCGATCACGGTGATCACGCTGTCGGCCGGGCAGGGGCCCGAATGGATGACTGCGGCGGCCGCCTATCTGGGGCGCGGGTCCCCAGTCTACATGACCATCTACATCGGCCTGATCGTGTTCTTTGCTTTCTTCTACACGGCCGTCGTGTTCAACGTGAACGACACGGCCGAGAACCTGAAGAAGTACGGTGGCTTCATTCCGGGCATCCGGCCGGGCAAGAACACGGCCGAGTACCTGGACCGCGTGCTGACCCGGCTGACCTGTGTCGGCGCCCTCTACCTCGCGGTGATCTGCGCGATCCCGGAACTGCTGATCGCCAACTTCGCGGTTCCGTTCTACTTCGGCGGCACGTCTCTGCTGATCGTCGTCACGGTCACCATGGATACCGTGACCCAGGTCCAGTCGCATCTGATCGCGCACCAGTACGAAGGCCTGATCAAGAAGCAGCGCCTGCGGGGGAGGCGGTAATGAACCTTCTGCTCATCGGGCCGCCGGGCGCCGGCAAGGGCACGCAGTCCAAGCGGCTTGAGGACGCCTACGGCCTCGTTCAACTCTCCACCGGAGACATGCTGCGCGCCGCCGTCGCCTCGGGCAGCGAGCTGGGCAGGAAGGCCAAGGCGATCATGGAACGCGGCGACCTCGTGCCCGACGACCTGATCATCGACATGATCGCGGCCCGCATCGATCAGGACGACTGCGCCAAGGGCTTCATCCTGGACGGTTTTCCGCGCACGGTTCCGCAGGCCGAAGCGCTGTCGGCCATGCTGGCCGACAAGGGCCTCCGCCTCGACCACGTGATTGAACTGGCCGTTGACGACGAGGCCATGGTGAAGCGGATCACCGGGCGCTACACCTGCGTGACGTGCGGCCAGGGGTATCACGACGAATTTCAGAAACCCGCGAGGGATGGCGTGTGCGATAAATGCGGCGGGACCGAGTTCACCCGTCGCGCCGACGACAACGAGGAAACGGTGCGTAACCGCCTGGACGCCTACCACGGCCAGACGGCTCCGATCCTCGCCTATTACAAGAATCAGGGCGTTCTGAAGGGCGTCGATGGCATGGCCGATATCGACGCCGTGACGGCGCAATTGAAAGGAGTGATCGGCCAGGCGTGAAGGTGTGAAAAAGGCCTTGACCCCAGGTTGACTTGGGGGCGCAAGTGCCTATAATCGCGCCTCTTTTCAGGCCCGGCGGATTTTGAAAATTTCGAGGCAAATCCGAACGCACGGAATCGTTCGTTGCGATGTTTTTGCTTTGAATGCAACAAGTTAGAGCAAGTCTGTCAAACCTAAGGGAACGTCGACTTGCTCATGAGTTTTTTGTCGAACGTGAGGAGCGAAAGCCTTGGCGCGTATTGCGGGTGTTAATATTCCGACGGCGAAACGGGTGGTGATTGCCTTGACCTATATTCACGGCATTGGCCGCACCAGCGCGCGGAAGATTTGTGACAGCGTCGGAATCCCCCTGGACCGGCGGGTCAATGAACTGACGGAAGATGAGGTCGCACGCGTCCGCGAAACCATCGACCGCGACTTCCAGGTCGAGGGCGACCTGCGCCGTGAAACGGCCATGAACATCAAGCGCCTGATGGACCTGGGCTGCTACCGCGGTCTGCGTCACCGCCGCGGCCTGCCCGTGCGCGGACAGCGTACCCACACCAACGCGCGCACCCGCAAGGGGCCGGCCAAGGCCATTGCGGGCAAGAAGAAATAACGAGTTAGGGTCAAGGATTTAAGTTATGGCTAAGGCAGCAGCAGCCCGCCCGCGTCGCCGCGAGCGCAAGAACATCGCCTCGGGCGTGGCCCATATCAATTCCACGTTCAACAACACCATGATCACCATTTCCGACGCCCAGGGCAATTCGATCGCCTGGTCGTCGGCCGGTTCCATGGGCTTCAAGGGATCGCGCAAATCGACTCCCTACGCGGCCCAGGTCGCGGGCGAGGATGCCGGCAAGAAGGCGCAAGAGCATGGCATGAAGATGCTGGAGGTTCAGGTCAAGGGCCCCGGTTCGGGCCGCGAATCGGCGCTCCGCGCCCTGCAGGCGATCGGCTTCACCATCACCGCGATCCGTGACGTGACCCCGATCCCGCACAACGGCTGCCGTCCGCGCAAGCGCCGCCGGGTCTAAATCCTTCCCCGGGCAGCCTGTCTGCAGGGGCTCCGAACGGCCACCGCCCGGACTCCGGGATGTCGGCCGCCCGGGAATTGAATGAAATCGGGACTGTCCGGCAGCGGTCCCTGACGAAGGTCCTAGTGAACGCGAGGTCACTGACGTGATTCAGAAAAACTGGCAAGAACTGATTAAACCGAACAAGCTCGACATCAACCCGGGTGTCGACCCGGCGCGCCAGGCGACCATCGTCGCCGAGCCGCTGGAACGCGGCTTCGGCCTGACCCTGGGTAATGCGCTGCGGCGCATCCTGCTGTCGTCGCTGCAGGGGGCGGCCGTGACGTCGATTCACATCGACGGCGTGCTGCACGAGTTCTCGTCGATCCCCGGCGTGCGCGAGGACGTGACTGACATCGTCCTGAACATCAAGTCCATGGGCCTTCGCATGCAGGCCCAGGGTCCGAAGCGCATGACCCTGAAGGCCGAGGGCCCCTGCGTGGTGACCGCCGGCATGATCGAGACGGGCGCGGATATCGAGGTCATGGATCCGGACCTCGTCATCTGCCACCTCGACCGCGACGGCAAGCTGAACATGGAACTGACCGTGGAGATGGGCAAGGGCTACATCCCCGCGACCCAGAACCGCGCCGAGGACAGCCCCATCGGCCTGATTCCCATCGACGCCATCTTCTCGCCCGTGCGCAAGGTGGCCTACAAGGTCGACAACACCCGCGTCGGTCAGGTCACCGACCATGACAAGCTGTCGTTGGTGATCACCACCAACGGCGCCGTCACGCCGGAAGACTCGGTGGCGCTGGCCGCCCGCATCCTGCAGGACCAGTTGCAGCTGTTCATCAATTTCGAAGAGCCGGAACACGCCCGCGAGGAAGCTGCCCAGGAAGACCTGCCGTTCAACAAGAACCTGCTGCGCAAGGTCGACGAGTTGGAACTGTCCGTGCGTTCCGCCAACTGCCTGAAGAACGACAACATCATCTACATCGGCGATCTGGTCCAGAAGACCGAGGCCGACATGCTGCGCACCCCCAACTTCGGCCGCAAGTCCCTGAACGAGATCAAGGAAGTGCTGGCCTCCATGGGGCTGCACCTGGGCATGGAAATCGCCGCCTGGCCGCCCGAGAACATCGAAGAACTGGCCAAGAAACTGGAAGACCCCTTTTGACCCGGCGGCGCGCCGATAGTCCCGGCGCGCCGGTCCGTTTTCAAGAACCACCCCGGATACCCGACGTTGGGTTGGCGGGGCGCCCCAGGGGGTAAAATGGCACGCCCGGGCGACAATCGAAGAAGGAGCCTGACATGAGACACCGCAGCGGATACCGCAAGCTCAACCGCACCGCCAGCCACCGCAAGGCCATGTTCTCCAACATGGCGACGTCGCTGATCGCGCACGAGCAGATCACCACCACCCTGCCCAAGGCGAAGGAACTGCGCCGTATCGCCGACCGCATGATCACCCTGGGAAAGAAGGGCGACCTGCATCATCGCCGCCAGGCCATGTCCTTCCTGCGTGACGATGCCGCCGTGGCCAAGCTGTTCGGCGCGTTGGCCGAGCGCTACAAGGACCGCCCGGGCGGCTATACCCGCGTGCTGAAGGCCGGTTTCCGCCATGGCGACGCGGCGCCCATGGCCGTGATCGAGCTGGTCGACCGCGACCCGGATGCCAAGGGCGCCGAGGACAAGGCCCGCCACGAGGCGGAAATGGCGGCGGCCGACGCCCTGGAATAGGCTTGGGGCCGGTCCTGAAAGAGTTTAGGAGAAGCGCGGCCCCGGGCCGCGCTTTTTCGTTCTCGCCTCCGTCCCCGGCGGGGGGCGGCCTTGACCTCGCCACAAACGGGCTAAATCCTGTTAAGAAAGCGGCTGCGGCCGTTTCATCGTCCTGACCCGGAGATCCTTTTGCCCATGATGTCGACCCTGGCCCGTCCGTTCGCTCTCCTCGGCGTCCTGCTCCTGATGCAGGTCCAGGCCCTATCGCCGGCGAACGCCCAGATCGCCGACCGCGAGGTGCCGCAGTCGCGCGAACAGGCCACGCTGTCCTATGCGCCCGTGGTCGAACAGGCGGCGCCCGCCGTGGTCAACATTTTCACCGCGAAGAAGGTCGTGCAGCGCCGTCGCCCGACACTGTTCGACGATCCCTTTTTCCAGCGCTTCTTCGGTCCCGAATTGGGTTTTCAGTTCGGCCCGCGGCAGAAGGAACGAGTGCAGAATTCCCTGGGCTCGGGCGTCATCGTGCGCGGTGACGGTCTGATCGTGACCAACAACCACGTCATCGAAGGCGCCGACGAGATCAAGGTCGTGCTGCATGACCGGCGCGAGTTCTCCGCCAAGATCATCGGCACGGACGAGCGCACGGATCTTGCCGTGCTGCGACTCGAAGGCCCGCCGGGGAATCTGCCGGTCCTCGACCTCGCCGATTCCGACTCGGTCAAGGTCGGCGACATGGTGCTGGCCATCGGCAACCCCTTCGGGGTGGGGCAGACCGTGACCAGCGGCATCGTCTCGGCCCTGGCGCGCACGCAGCTTGCCGGCAACGGCTCGGACCTCAACTTCTTCATCCAGACGGACGCCGCCATCAACCCCGGAAACTCGGGGGGCGCCCTGGTCGGGCTCGACGGTCGCCTGGTCGGCATCAACACGGCCATCTTCTCCAAGTCCGGCGGGTCCATGGGCATCGGCTTCGCCATTCCGTCCAACATGGTTCGCGCCGTGGTCAACGGCGTGGTCAAGGGCGGACGGCTGGTGCGCCCCTGGATCGGCGCCGCCGGGCGGCCGGTGACGGCGGACATCGCCAATTCGCTCGGCCTCGACCGGCCGGGCGGGGTGATCATCGAGGACGTCTATCCGGGATCGGCGGCTGAACGTGCCGGGCTCAAGCGCGGCGACATCGTCCTTGCCGTCAACGGGCACGAGGTGCGCGACGCGACGGCGCTCAAGTTCCGCATCGCCACCACGCCCCTGGGCGAGGTCGTGCCGCTGCGCATCTGGCGCCAGGGCCGTATGCAGGCGCTGAAGCTGGAGATCGAGGCGCCGCCCGAGTTCCCCGCCCGCAACCAGCAGGAACTGGCCGGCCGTCACCCGCTGACCGGCGCCGTGGTCGTCAACATGTCGCCGGCGCTGGGTGACGAACTGGGCATCGATCCCTTCAAGCGCGGGGTCATGGTGCTGCAAATCCGGCGCGGCGCGCCCGCGGACAAGATCGGTTTGCGGCCCGGCGACTTCATCAGGCGGGTCAACGGCTCCGAAATCGGCCTGGTGCAGGATCTGGTCACCGTGTTTTCGCGGCCCGCGTCGGCCTGGGACATCGCCATCGAACGCCAGGGCCGCGAGCTTTCCGAGCGGTTCGAAGGGTGAGCACGTTATTTGAGAGCCAGTCGCCGAGACCGCTGGCCGACCGGCTGCGGCCCAAGACCATTGCCGACGTCGTCGGGCAGGTGCATCTGACCGGGCCCGACGGCTTCATCGGCCGCGCCGTCAAGTCTGGCAAGCTCACCTCGATCGTCTTCTGGGGCCCACCGGGCACCGGCAAGACGACTTTGGCGCGGCTTCTGGCCGACCATGTGTCGCTTCATTTCGAGCCCCTGTCGGCGGTGTTCTCCGGCGTCGCCGACCTGCGCAAGGTGTTCGAGCGCGCCAAGGAGCGGCGCCGGATGGGGCAGGGGACTCTGCTGTTCATCGACGAAATCCACCGCTTCAACAGGGCGCAGCAGGACGGCTTCCTGCCCTACGTCGAGGACGGCACGGTGGTTCTCATAGGGGCGACCACCGAGAACCCGTCGTTCGAACTGAACCCGGCGCTTCTGTCGCGCTGCCAGGTGCTGGTGCTTCACCGGCTGGACTCGGCTGCGCTTGAGGAACTGATGGCCCGCGCCGAGGCCGAACTGGGCCACCCGCTGCCGCTCGACGCGGACGCGCGCCAGGCGCTGGCCGCCATGGCCGACGGCGACGGACGTTATCTTCTGAACATGGTCGAGAATCTGGACGCCATGGACCTGACGGAACCGCTCGACCCGGCGGGCCTGGCCGCCGCCGTGCAGAAGCGCATGCCGCTTTACGACAAGGGGCAGGAAAGCCACTACAACCTGATCAGCGCGCTACACAAGTCGCTGCGCGGCTCCGACGCCGATGCGGCGCTCTACTGGCTCGCCCGCATGCTGGAAGGGGGGGAGGATCCCCTCTACGTCGCCCGCCGCCTGACCCGCTTCGCCTCCGAGGATGTGGGGCTGGCCGATCCGCACGCGCTGGTGCAGGCGCTTGCGGCCTGGGACACGTACGAGCGCCTGGGCTCGCCCGAGGGCGAACTGGCCCTGGTCCAGGCCACTGTTTATCTGGCGACGGCGCCCAAGTCCAACGCCCTTTACAAGGCCGAGGCGGCGGCGCGCCGCACGGCGCGCCAGACGGGTTCCTTGATGCCGCCCAAGCACATCCTGAACGCGCCGACCAGGCTGATGAAGGATTTGGACTACGGCAGGGACTATGCCTACGACCATGACGCCGAAGACGGCTTTTCCGGACAGGACTATTTCCCCGACGGCATGGAGCGCACGCGCCTGTATACGCCGCGCGACCGCGGATTCGAGCGCGAGATCGCCAAGCGCCTGAACTATTGGGATAAGTTGCGCCGTCGCCGCGGCAAGGGGGACGACGGCGGACCGGCTTCGGGTTAGATTGGATCGGAATTCGGACTGGTGGCTGCTGCGATAACGGGGAACCTGCGATGAAGATGCTGCTTGCCGTCGCCATGGGCGGGGCTGTCGGCGCGCTCGGCCGCTTCATGGTCATGAACGCCGTCGGCAGCCAGTTGGGCCACGGCTTTCCTTGGGGAACCTTCACGGTCAACCTCGTGGGGTCGTTCGTGCTCGGCGCGTTGGTCGAGATCAGCGCCCTGCACTGGTCGCCGACGCCCGAGATGCGTGCCTTTCTGGTGGTGGGCATGCTGGGGGCCTTTACCACTTTCTCGACCTTCTCGCTGGATTCCTACACCCTGATCGATCGCGGTCAGATCACCGCGGCGGCGGCCTATGTGGGTGGGTCGGTGGTGCTCTGCATCCTCGGCTTCTGGGCCGGGATCGCCCTGTTGCGCCAGGTTCTGTGATGGCCGACACGCCGCCGCCCGACGCCAAGGGTCAAAAAGTCACCGCCGACGAAGACGGCCTGCGCCTAGACCGCTGGCTGAAACTGCATTTTCCCGACCTGCCGTTCGGCCAGGTGCAGAAGCTTCTGCGCACGGGCCAGATTCGCGTCGACGGCCATCGGGCCAAGGCGGGCGCGCGCTTGGAGAAGGGGCAGGAGGTCCGCCTGCCGCCCAGCCTGCGTCCCGGCGGCGCCGGTCCCGGGCGGACCGAGCGGGCGGCGCCCAAGGCGGTGGCCGCGCCCAGGATTTCGGAGCGGGAGGTCAAGGACATCCGGTCGCGCGTGTTGTACCGCGACGCCGATATCCTGGTCCTCGACAAACCGGCGGGGCTTGCCGTGCAGGGCGGCTCGGGCCTCAGCCGCCATCTCGACGCCATGCTCGACAGCCTGCGTTTCGACGCGGCAGAGCGGCCGCGCCTGACCCATCGCCTCGACAAGGACACCTCGGGCGTGCTGGTCCTGGCCCGTACGCGGCAGGCGGCACGCTGGCTGACCGAGGGGTTCCGCCGCAAGACCATCCGCAAGCTTTACTGGGCCGCCGTCGCCGGGGTGCCGGAAATCGCCCAGGGGCGCATACGCCTGGACCTGGGCAAGCGCAGGGCGGGCGGCGGCCGGGAAAAGATGGATGCCGATGCCGAGGACGCCAAGCGGGCCGAAACCCTCTACCGCGTCGTCGACCGCCTGGGCAACCGGGTCGCTTGGTTGGCCATGGAACCGGTGACGGGACGCACCCACCAACTGCGCGCCCACGCCCAGGCCATGGGCACGCCAATCCTGGGTGACGGAAAATACGGCGGCAAGGCTGCGTTCCCCGACCTTCCCGTCAAGCTCCGCATGCTGCAGCTTCACGCCCGCCGAATCGTCATCGAACGGCCCGGGGGCAAGGTCACGGACGTCGTCGCGCCGCTGCCGCCGCATATGGCGGAGACCTGGAAGGCTCTCGGCTTTTCCCGCGAGCAATCGGCGGATGAACTCTTGGATGAATGGGCCTAATATGGTCGAACGGTATGTCACGGGAGGAGGCGATGTGCCTCGCGCGGCCCGGTCCGTCATTCCGTTTCGCCGTGTTCGCCATCTAAGGCCCCAGGGTGAAAAGTGAAAATCAGGGTGCATGGCAATCAAACATTGCATTGTATGCAAAACTGCATTTCAAATGGGATGTATTACACGCACCGGGGACCTCGGCATGGCACGGGGATTGCGTGCTTGCTGAATCGATACGGCCGGGGCCAATGTTCGCCCCCAATTGAGACGTGAAACCATGCGCCTGCTCCTTGTCGAAGACCACAGTCGCTTCGCGGAATCCATAAAACTGGGTTTGGAGAACGAATCATTTGCCGTCGATGCGGTGGATTCCGGCGCCACCGCCGACGCCGCGGTGGCAAGCGTGCAATACGACGCGATCATCCTGGACCTGGGGTTGCCGGATACGGACGGGCTGACGCTGCTCAAGCAGTGGCGCGAACAGGGCAACGTGGTGCCGGTGCTGATCCTCACGGCCCGCGACGGTCTTGATGATCGCGTCAAGGGCCTGAATACGGGAGCCGACGACTATCTCTTGAAGCCCTTCGAAATGGAGGAACTGGTCGCTCGAATCCGCGCGCTGCTGCGCCGCCCCGGCGGCGTCCTGGGCCTGGTCATGACGGCGGGCAACGTGTCGTTCGACACGACGGCGCGCGAGGTCCGCATCAACGACCAGCCCATATCCATTTCCCGGCGCGAGATGGGCGTGTTAGAACAGCTTATGCGGCGATATGGGCGTGTCGTTCCCAAATCGGTTCTGGAGGACAAGATTTACGGTTTTGACGAAGAGGTCTCGTCGAATTCTGTGGAGGTCCATGTATCCAGACTGCGAAAACGGCTTTCAAAATACGGGGCGAACGTCAGTGTTCATACCCTCAGGGGCGTGGGCTACCTGCTGTCCGAAGGCTCGATTAACAACTGATCCATTGGTCTTGAAATGATCGAAATGAAAGAAGACGGCGAACCGACGGTCGACCACGAGTTTCTTCTGAACCTCGCGCGAGAAAAATCGACCATGGGTCGCGCGAGGTTGACCGAAACCATAATGGATCTGTTCGAGAATAAGGGCGACGCCCTGACCGACCGGGAACGGGCCCTTATGTTCGGCATTCTGCGCAGCGTCGTGCGCGAGATCGAAATGTCCGTGCGCCGCGGCGTGGCCCAGCAGCTTGCTGGCCTGGACGACGTGCCCGAGGATCTGATCCGCATCCTCGCCAACGACGAGATCGAGGTCGCCTATCCGGTGCTGACGGAATCGGGATTGCTGAAGGATTCCGACCTGATCGAGATCATCCGTCACCGGACATTGGAGCATCAACTCGCCGTCGCCATCCGCCAGAACATCAGCGAGGCCGTGTCGCAGGCCCTGGTCGAGACGGGCAACGAACGCGTGGTCGTAACCCTGCTGAAGAACGAGAACGCGAAAATTTCCCAGAGCACCATGGAATACCTGGTCGAGCAGTCGAAACGCGTCGACACCTTCCAGGAACCGGTCCTTCACCGCGAGGAATTGCGTCCCGAATTGGCGCAACGCATGTTCCTGTGGGTGTCGGCGGCGTTGCGCGAGTTCATCCTGGAAAATTTCAAGCTGGATCAGGCCGTCATCGACGATCTTCTCGAACAGGTTGCCGCCAAGGAGGCGGGCATCCAGCCGGACACGCCGAACGGACTAAAGGCCAACGCACTGGCGGCCAATCTGGAACGCGAGGGCTTGGTGACGCCGGACACGCTGATCACCGCCTTGAGCCAGGGCGAGGTGTCGCTGTTCCTGGCCCTGTTCTCGCGCCTCACGGGCATCCGCGAGTACCTGGCGAAGCGTATCTTGTTCGAGCCGGGTGGCGAGGGGCTTGCCATCTGCTGCAAGGCGGTCGGCCTGACCAAGGACGAATTCGCCCAGATATTCCGCTATTCGCAACTTGTCCGGGCGCGGCGCAGCGATCGGATCGAAGAGGCCCTGGCGGATGTGATCTGGATCTACGAGGACATGAGCCGCGAGGCCGCCGCCGGCGTGCTGAAGACTTGGCGTCGGAACACGGGCTATCTGGCTGCGATCCGCCAGATTCAGTCGGCAACCCGGCGAAATGCGTGAGCGAAAACCGCGCAGTTGGCCATCCCTTACCGCCGACCCTGAAACGCGCGCAGCCGAGGCGCTGACGCGGCTTGAGGACGTTACGCGTCTGGTTTCCGACATGGTGTGGGAAACGGACGCCGAGTTGCGCTTGGCCTATGTGTCCGAGCACTCCTTCGAGATCCTGGGGTATCTGCCCCTGCAGCTTGAAGGCAAGAGCTTCGGCGAACTGGGCCGTTTCGTCGACGACGCCGGCGACGAGATGACGCTCGACATCCGCAGTCCATTTCGCGACATCGCCTTTGCGACCGAGGATGCGACCGGTGCGCCGCGGCGCCTGCTGACAAGCGGCCTGCCGTTCTTCGACCCGGAAAGCGGACGGTTCTCAGGTGTTCGCGGCACTGCCCGGGACATCACGGAGATCTACCGCGCGGAGCGGATCCGCGCCGACCAGGAGGAACGTCAGCGCGCATTCGTCGCCGACGTTGCCCATGAACTTCGCACGCCGCTGGCGATCCTTCGGACCAAGCTGGATACCCTGGAGGACATCGCGGGGGTCGCGGCATTGCGGGAAGAGGTCGACGGCATGACACGGCTGGTGTCGCAGATGCTGGCCTTCGCCCGGTACGAGTTGTTCCGCCCGGGCTCGGGCGAAGAGGCCGACCTGCGCGAGGTCTGCACCGCCGTCGCCACGCACTTGGCACCGATCGCCATCCTGGAGGCGCGCTTCGTCGAGGTCCTTGCCGAGGGGCCGCCGGTGATCGTGCGCGGTTCGCCCCCGGCCCTGGAGCAGGCGGTCCGTAATCTGGTCGAGAATGCCGTCCGCTACGCGCCGCCGCAGTCGACGGTTACCGTGCGCATCACGGACGAGCCGGCCATCCACGTGATCGACCGAGGCGCCGGCGTGCCCGAGGAGCGCCGGAAGGCGATCTTCGATCGATTCGACCGGGCCGACCGGCGGGGCGATGGCGCTGGCCTGGGACTGGCGATCGTCAAGCGCATCGCCGATGCTCACGGCGCGGTTGTCGAGATTTACGACCCGCCGGGGGGCGGCATCGATTTCTGCATCAGGTTTTTCCCGGACTGACAGGAAATTCCGCATTTCTCCAATCATGTAGAGAATTGTCAGGTAGCGGTCAGCTTGATCATCGACACTCGTTGCAGGATTTGACCATCCGGGGCGACGGCCGTCGACGGCATCCCTGTGATGAGGCGGAACCTTAAAGTACCGGAAAGGGGCCGCGATCTTACGTATTCACCGTACCGTCGCAGATCAAATCGATTTGCGGCGGCTCACCCTCGAAACTTAAAGCCGCTCCGTTGAGCGGCTTTTTTTTGTCCGCCGCGCGCGAACGAAAAGGGCGGCGCCTTGCGGCGCCGCCCCCCGTCATTGGGTCCGTTGAACCGGCGGCGCTAGAATTTCAGGACCACGGTCACCCGGCGGTTCTTGGCGTTCTTGACGCCGTCGGCCGTCTTTTCGGCGGGGGCGTCTTCGCCTTGGAACTGGGTCTTGATCTTGGCTGGGTCGAGGCCGATCTCGACGAAGGCGTCCTTCACGGCGTTGACCCGCTTCTCCGACAGTTTGCGGTTGTAGTTCTTGTCGCCCGAGGTATCGGTATGGCCGGTCAGCACGACGCTCTTGTAGCCGCCCATCGTGGCCGCCATCACCTCGTAGGCTTCGGCAGTCGCCTTTCCGTTCAGGTTCGCCTTGTTGAAGTCGAAGTAGATGGTGAATTCCTTGTCCGGCGCCGCCTTCTTCGCGGCCGGCTTGGCGGCCGTCGCCTTCATGGCTTCCTCGAAGCCGCTGCGGCACTTGGCGATGTGATCGGGCTGGTCGTTCTCTTCCTGCTGTTCCATCCAGCAGTCGAACATGGCCTGGGCCCGGGCCGCCTTGTCCGGAGCGGACTTGACGAACCCGGCGCCGAGGGCGTCGGTCAGGCGCTTGCGCGCCGCCGTGATGTCCTTGACAGCCGACGCAGGGAGCTTGCGCGCCGCCAGTTCCTGCGGCCCCGTGTCCTTGCCGTCCGCCGCCATCTTGGCGCGGTTGTCGTAGTAGACCGCCGACCGGCTGTCCCCCTGGTCGTCCTCGGACCGGGCGAGATCAACGTACTCCTTGAACAACGCTTTCTGGAAGGTGTCGCCCTTGAGGGCCATCTTCTTCGTGGTGTCGAGGTCGATGCTGGAACAGGCGGCGACCAACGCGCCGGTCAGTCCCAAGACGGCAAGTCTGTTCAGGATGTTCATCGTCATGTTTCCTTCCAAGGTTTGAGGGTTGGGGTGATTTCGCCAGTCGCGCCTTATCCTCCCCCCGGTCGGCGGTACAGTGACTCCCGGTCCTGCTAGAATTTCAGAACGACCTCGACCCGGCGGTTCTTGGCGTTCTTGACGCCGTCGGCGGTCTTTTCCGCCGGCTCGTCCTCGCCGAAGAACTGGGTGATGACCTTGGTCGGGTCGATGCCGATTTCAGAGAAGACCTGCTTCACGGTTTCGACGCGCTTCTCGGAGAGCTTGCGGTTGAACTTCTTGTCGCCCGCCGTGTCCGCATGGCCGGTCAGCAGAACGGCCTTGTAGCCGCCCATGGTGTCCGACATCAGGCGATAGGCCACCGACATTCCGTCTTCGCCGACGGCTGCTTTGCCGAGGTCGAAGTAGATGACGTACTTCTGGTCCGGCTTAGTCTTCTTCGCCTCTGGCTTGGCCGCGGCGGCGGGCTTGGCGGCGGCCGGCTTGGCCTCGCTTTTGGCGGCGTCGCCTTCCATGTTGGCGCAGGCGGCAACCAGCGCGCCAGTCAGTCCCAAAACAGCAAATCTGCTCAGGATGTTCATTATGGTATTTCCTTCCTAGGTGAGAGGGTTGGATTATTGTTGCTTAGATGCGCCATGCCCCCCGACGGTCATTGCCGGTCGACCGATCGCTATGAATGCGAGAGATTACGCCGATTTCGGCGGCCCGTCCGCGTGTGCTCCTCGTCAACAGTCGTGTGCAGAATTGACCATTATCCGAAGCAAAGCAAGCGGCGCAATCGCCCCGGTTTTCGCGTGCCATCGGACTACTGTCCTTGATTGCGGGACACGTCGGAGACGAAAAGCCGTTCTTGCGGCGGTATGCAGCCGTGGCATAGAACGACTGCATGAATATCAAGCTCTGCGTCTTCGATTGCGACGGAACCATCGTCGATTCCCAGGACAGCATCGTACGGTCCATGCAGACGGCATTCCGCGCCTGTGGCTTGGAGGTGCCGGCGCCCCGCGACATCCGCCGCGTGGTCGGCCTGCCGCTCGCCACGGCGGCGCTGCTCCTGGCCCCGGCGGGCACCGACGCGCGCATGGCGGAAAACCTCGCCGAAGCCTATCGCGACACCTTTTCCGGGCTGCGTCGGAGCGGGCAGATCGACGATCCCCTGTATCCCGGCGTGCATGCGGCCGTTGATGCCCTCGACGCCGCCGGCTGGTTGCTGGGCATCGCCACGGGCAAAGGCCGCCGCGGCCTGGATCAGACCCTGGAGCGGCACGGCCTCAAAGGCCGGTTCGTGACCCTGCAGACCGCCGACAGCGCGCCCGGCAAGCCGGATCCCGGGATGCTGCTGAACGCCATGGCCGAAGCGGGCGCGGACCGGGCCGACACGGTGATGATCGGCGACACGACCTTCGACATCGAAATGTCAAAAAATGCTGGTGTACTCGCCATAGGTGTCGCCTGGGGGTATCATGAAACGGCGGAACTGACGGCGGCTGGGGCGCAGCGGGTGATCGCCGGTTTCGAGGACCTCGCCCCCAGCCTGCACGAACTGATGGAGGCGGAACCGTGAAGCGGCTGTTCAAGACCATTTCGATCCTGGGCGTGTTGCTGATCGCGCTCGTGGTCGCTGCGGTGGCGGTTCTCAGCTCCCTGGATTTCAATGACTACAAGGGCGTGATCGCCGAAGAAGCGAAGAAGGCGACGGGCCGTGATCTGAAGATATCGGGCGACCTCAAGCTCAACATCTCGCTGACGCCTTCGCTGTACGTCGACGGCGTGACCTTTGCCAACGCGCCATGGGGATCGCGGCCCGAGATGGTGACGCTGAAGCGGCTCGAGGCCGAGGTCGCCCTGTTGCCGCTCCTGTCGAGCGAAATCGACGTCAAGCGTCTGGTCCTGGTCGGCCTCGACCTGTTGGCCGAGACGGACAAGCAGGGGCGCGGCAATTGGCAATTCGGCGCGGCCGACAAAAAGACGCCCGAACCGGCGGCGGGGTCGGGCGGCGGCATGCTGCCGGTGGTCCGCAAGGTGCATATCGAGGACCTGCGCGTCACCTACCGCGACGGCCGCACGGGCGAACAGACCCGGCTCAACCTGCCGATCCTGGACCTCGGTGCGGAAGGGGTCGAGGCTCCGCTGCGCATTTCGCTCAAGGGTGACGTGAACGGCGAGAAGTTCTCCGCGTCTGGTGCCATCGCCTCGATCCGGCAGTTGACCGGCGGCGGCGAATTGCCCCTGGACCTGAAGGCCCGGGCGCTTGGCGCGGACGTAACCGTGCGCGGCGCCATCGCCGATCCCAAGGCCATGACCGGTCTGGCCGTCACTTTGGGCGCAAAGGGGCCGTCGATTGCGGGAACCCTGGCGGCGGCGGCGAAGATGGCGCCGCAGCTGGCCGCCGTGAAGGTTCCGGAACTCGGTCCCTTCGATGTGTCGTTGACGGTGACCGGGTCGTCCGCCAAGCCGAGCGTGACGAACCTGAAGGCGTCACTTGGGCGGCCGGGCGAGACGGCCTTGACCGCCGCCGGGACGATCGCCGATGCCGTAAAGGCGGTCGGCATCGATCTCCAGGTCGCGGCAACGGTGAAGGACCCGGCGGGGTTCGCCAAGGGCCTGGGCGCCCAGGTGCCGCCGCTGCCCGGCGTCACCGCCTCGGCGCGTGTGTCGGAAAAGGACGGCGGCTACCGCCTGCAGGACGTGGACGTGAAGATGGGCGCCAGCGACCTCACGGGCACAGTCGCGTTGCGCCTGGACGGTGTGCGCCCTCACGTCGCCGCCGACCTGCGGTCGGCGATGCTCGACCTGGATGAACTGCTGCCCAAGGACGACGGCAAGCCGACGCCGTCGCCCGCCGACGGTCGGGTGTTTTCCGCCGATCCGCTGCCGCTGGATGCACTCAAGGCCGTGGACGCCGACGTCAGGCTTGCCGCCGCCAAACTGCGGGTGAGCAAGATCGACGCCCATGACCTGCGCCTGGGCGTCCAATTGCAGGGCGGACGATTGGCGGTGAGGCCGCTGCAGGCCACGGTCGCCGACGGCGCGGTTTTGGGAAATCTCAGCCTGGGCGGCGATCAGGCCGTGCCGCCGCTGAGCATTGACCTGAGTGTGGCCAAATTGGATTACGGCAAACTGGTCGCGGCCATGGGGGAAAAGCCCATCGCCGAGGGTAAGGCCGATGCGACGTTGAAGGTGACGGGGGCGGGGACCACCGTTCGCGAAATCATGGCCGGGCTGGGCGGCAGGTTGCGCCTGGTGTCACAGAACGGGCGCATTGAAAGCCAGCTTCTGAACATCGCTTCGGCCGACGTCATGTCGGCGATACCACTTGTCAGCAGCAAGGGCGACAAGGATATGCGCTGCGCCATCGCCGATTTCGAAATCGTCAAGGGCGTTGCCAACGCCAAGGCGCTGGTGATCGAGACCGGTGGCCTGTCCGTGGTCGGCGTGGGTGGCGTGAACCTGCGCGACGAGACGCTCAACCTGGTGCTGGAGCCGCGGGCCAAGAAGACCAGCCTGCTCAGCGCAACCCTCGTTCCCGTCGCCCTGCGTGGAACTCTGGCCAAGCCGGAAACGAGGGTGAATCCGGCCGATGTCCTGACGGGCGTTGCCGGCAACGTGGCCAGCGGCGCCGCGGCGGTGATGACGTTCGGGCTGTCGACAGTGTTGCAGAGCGCCTTCAACCGTGCGACCAGCACGGACGAAACCGACTACTGCGCCCAGGCGCTTGCAAACAGGCAGGTGACCCCCGCCAAGGGCGCCCCCGCCCAGCAACAACCCTCTCAGCCGAAGACGGAGGAGAAGCCCAAATCCGGGATCGGCGGCGCGCTGGATAGCATCGAGAAGGGCATTGGCGGCGGTCTTAAGGGCCTGTTCGGCAAGTAACCCGTCGATCGGCCCGAACCATGCTGAAACCCGACATGAAACGGTTCTACCGCGAGGTTACGGTCGCCCCCGTGGCCGACGAGGATGGGGACGCGTTCCAGATCCTGCTCGACGGGCGGCGCGTGAAGTCGCCCGTGGGCCGCGACCTGGCATTGCCCAGCCGCGCACTCACCAACGCCGTGGCTGCGGAATGGGAGGCGCAGACGGAAAAGATCCTGCCCGGGACAATGCCGCTGACCCAGCTGGCGTTCACCGCCATCGACCGCATCGCGCCTGAACGTGCGGACGTCGCGATACGCATCGCCAGGTACGGCGAGACGGACCTTCTCTGCTATCGCGCCGACGCGCCCCGGGACCTGGTTCTGCGCCAGGCCGAGGCCTGGGACCCGCTGCTTGCCTGGGCGGCCGACGAATTCGGCGCGGTTCTGACGGTGACCGACGGTATCGTGCCCGTCGCCCAGCCCGAGCCGGCGATGGAGGCTCTTGCCGCTGCGGTGGGTCGGCTCGACGCCTTCCGCCTGACGGCCCTGGCGGCGGTCGTGCAGGCGGCGGGGTCGCTGGTCATCGGCTTGGCCCTGGCGCACGGACGCCTGGACGCGGCGACGGCGGTCGCGGTTTCGCAGCTGGACGAAAGCTATCAAAGTGAAAAGTGGGGCGCCGACAAGGAGGCTCTCGACCGCTTGCGGGCGCTACAGGCGGAAATCACCCAGGCGGAAGCCTTCCTGGGCCTGCTGTAGCCGTTTTCCAGATCAGTTATAGAGCGTGTTGCTGCCCGGGGTGGGGCCACTGGCATTGAGCGGCGCCGCGGCGCGGCCACGTGCGGTCGGCAGTTCCGTCGGCAGGGTATCGCGGCGTTCGCGCCCCCGGTAGTTGAGAGCGCGGCGCCGCCGGTCGGGGCCGAAATAGCTGTCGGCTCGCACGTAAAGACGCGGCTGCTCAATCAACGACTTGATGCGTGCATAGATCATATGCGCGGAAAAGGGCTTGGCCAGGAACTCGTTGATTCCGGCGTCACGCGCCTTGCAGACCTGGTGCAGTTCCGTGAACGCGGTGATCATCACCACCGGCGCGAACATGTCACGGCTTTCCGCGTGCTTGCGAATCCTGTCGAGAAAGGCCATTCCGTTCAGGCCCGGCGACCAGTCGGTCAGGACCAGATCCGCGGGGAAATCCTGGAAAATTTCGAAGGCTGTGTCTTCGTCCCCGGCGTCGCGCACGTTCTCGATCCCGAACTCGTGCAGGATGTTGCGGATCAGGTGCCGCATATGCGCGTGCCGCTCGACGACCAGCACGTTCAGACGTGAAAGGTTGTAATCGGGCATAATGACCCCGCGGCTCCCCGTTAACCAAGTCCAACCGCGTGACACACCCTGATGAGTGGGCTCGTTGGCCCCGAATTATGTTGGTGCCCGCGCACGGAAACGTTTCCGGCGAGCGGGTTGGGAAGCTTATAACATGATGGTTAACGTCCGGCCATGCCGATGAATTTGTCTTGATTCGTTGATTGCCGACGGCGCTTGGTTGCGGCCCGTTTTCGCTGGCGCAACATAGGACCCGACAGTATCCTTTGGCACCCCTCAAACACGCGGCGCAACGACCACGAACGAGACGCGATCCATGTACGACATCATCCGGCAACTGGAAGAAAAACGCGAACGCGCCCGCATGGGCGGCGGCGAGCGGCGCATCGAGGCCCAGCACGGCAAGGGAAAGCTGACGGCGCGCGAACGCATCGACGTACTGCTCGATCCCGGTTCGTTCGAGGAATGGGATATGTTCGTCGAACACCGCTGCACGGATTTCGGCATGGCCGACCAGTCGACGCCGGGCGACGGCGTGGTCACGGGTTACGGCACCGTCAACGGCCGTCTGGTCTTCGTGTTCTCGCAGGACTTCACCGTGTTCGGCGGCTCGCTGTCCGAAAGCCATGCGGAAAAGATCTGCAAGATCATGGATCAGGCCATGAAGGTCGGCGCCCCGGTGATCGGCCTCAACGATTCCGGCGGGGCGCGTATTCAGGAAGGCGTGGCGTCGCTCGCCGGTTATGCCGAGGTGTTTCAGCGAAATGTCATGGCGTCGGGCGTGGTGCCGCAGATTTCCTGCATCATGGGCCCCTGCGCCGGCGGGGCGGTCTATTCGCCGGCAATGACCGATTTCATCTTCATGGTGCAGGATTCGTCCTACATGTTCGTCACTGGCCCCGACGTGGTGAAGACGGTGACGCATGAGGAAGTGACGCAGGAGGAACTGGGCGGCGCCTCGACCCACACCACCAAGTCCGGGGTCGCCGACAAGGCCTTCACCGACGACCTGCAGGCGCTTTTGTACCTGCGCCGGTTCATTGATTTCCTGCCGGCCAACAACAAGGAAAAGCCGCCCGTACGGCCGACGCCGGACCCCCACGATCGGGTCGAGATGTCGCTCGACACGTTGGTCCCCGACAACCCCAACAAGCCCTACGACATGAAGGAGTTGATCGAGAAGGTCGTGGACGAAGGCGACTTCTTCGAACTGCAGCCCGATTACGCCGGCAACATCGTGATCGGCTTCGCCCGCATGGAGGGCTCGACCGTCGGCATCGTCGCCAATCAGCCCATGGTGCTGGCCGGTTGCCTGGACATCGCCTCGGCGACCAAGGCCGGGCGCTTCGTGCGGTTCTGCGACAGCTTCAACATCCCCGTCGTCACCTTCGTCGACGTGCCCGGCTTTTTGCCCGGCACGGCCCAGGAATACGGCGGCATCATCAAGCACGGGGCCAAGCTTCTGTACGCCTATGCCGAGGCCACGGTGCCCAAGGTCACCGTGATCACGCGCAAGGCCTATGGCGGGGCCTACGACGTGATGTCGTCCAAGCACCTGCGGGGCGACGCCAACTATGCCTGGCCGACGGCCGAGATCGCCGTCATGGGGCCCAAGGGCGCGGTCGAGATCATCTTCCGCGGCGACCTGGGCGACGAGGCCAAGATCGCCGCGCGCACCGAGGAATACCGCACCCGCTTCGCCAACCCCTTCATCGCCGGGCACCGGGGCTTCATCGACGACGTGATCATGCCCCACGGCACGCGCACGCGCATCTGCCGGGCGCTGCGCATGCTGAAGCACAAGGATCTGAAGAACCCCTGGAAAAAGCACGGGAACATCCCGCTTTAGGGACGATCTTTGCTATGATCCCCGAAGCAGCGGGGATGGGATCACGTGGCTGGCTGGCCGGAAACCGCTTTACCTGACGAATCCGCGCCCGATTGGCGGCGCCGGGGCATGTGGGCCGCAGCCGCCGTCGCCGTGCTCGCGGCCGTGCTGGCCGTCGTCGCGCTCAACCGAGCGCCCATCGCCGAAAAACTGGTCAAGGACCGGCTGGCGGCCATGGGGCTTGCAGGCAGCGAGCTTGCCGTCACCCGGCTGACGCCCTGGCGGGTCGAGGTCGCGGACGTGGCCACCGGACCCGCCGGCACGGCGCGCATTCGGCGCCTGGGCATGGACCTTGTCTGGCCCGACTGGACCGCGCCGGCGGTTTCGGCCGTTACTTTGGACGGCGTGCAGCTCGTTCTGGCGGTCACGGACGGCGGCGTCGACTGGGGCGACCTGGCGCCCTTGCTGGCGGGCGGCGGAACGGGCGGCGCGCGGGCGCTTCCGCGGATCGCCGTGACCGACGCCCTCGTCGACATCACCCATCCCGATGGTCCCACGGCGGTATCCGTGACGGGGATGGATCTGGCTCCGCAGAAGGACGGGGCGCTGGTGTTGACGCAAGCCGCCTTCGACGTCGTTCATCCCAAGGGGCAGGCGTCGCTTCGCGCCACCGGTCGCCGCACCCAAGGCGGTGCGCTGAGGCTCGATCTCGCCATCGAGGACGCCCGGGCGAGCGCGGGACCCGTCGCCTTGGCCAATGCCGTTGGCAGCCTGCGCCTTGCCGGCGACCCGGCGCGGCCCGGGGAGATGAGCGGCGAGGGGACGTTCGAGGTCTCCGGCCTGGCCCTGCCGGGCGGCCTGCGGACGGCCGGGAAGCTGACCCTGCGGCTGCGAGACGGGCAGGCGGCCGTGACGGCGGACCTGACCGACGACGGCCTGGGCCTGACCCTGGTCGCCAAGGCCGAAGGCGCGCCGTTCGACCGGGCGACGGTTGCCAAAATAAATCTGCAGGCCGCTGCGGCGGACCTGGGGCGCCTGCCGCTGACCGAAGGCGTGACCGGTGGCGGCACCCTGGACCTGACGGCCGAGGGCGCGCTGGGCGACCTGTTGTCCGGCGACCCGATGCGCCTGCCGCCCGTCCAGGCGGAGATCACGCTGACCGGGGTCGAGTATCCCGGCGTGCCGGGCGCCTGGACCGCGCGGGCCAAGGCCGGTGTCCGCCCGGGCAAGGGGACGGCGACGCTGACCTTCGCCGAGCCCGTGGAGGTATCCGGCGGCGCCTGGGGCGGCGAGGTCACGGCATCGGTTCCCGGCACGGTCCATGTTCAGCCGGACCCTTTCAAGGTCACGTCCATCGAATTGGCGCCCGCGCGAATTGCGCTGACCAAGGCGGACGTTGGCGGCGTTACGATCACCGGGCCGCTGGCCCTGGTCCTGACCCCGCGCAAGGGCGGCCTGACCCTGGCGCCGGACGGCGGCGCCTTCGCCCTGACCAAGGCGGATTTCACGTTCGCGGCCGACAGCCCGTCGCTGACCGTCCGCGCGGGATCGCAGTCGGCGGTTTTGCGCACGGCGAAGGCCGAAGGCGGCGTCACGGTCACGCTGCCGGCCGAGGGCCCGCCGGGCGTGCATCTGGACCTTGCGGGCATGGACGCCCATGCGCCGGAGCTGGACGTGGAGGCCCAGGGCCTGGGGCTGACCGCCATGACCCGCGGCGGTCCGGATGCAAGCTGGAACGTCCAGGCAAATGCAAAGGCCCTGCGCCATGCGGCGGCGGCGCCCTTCGCCGCCAGCGCCAAGGGGCACTGGAACAAACGCAAGTGGGACGTCGAAGGCACCCTGCGGCAGCACCGAACGGGCCTGATCGCCGGCTTCGCCGCCGGGCAGGACCTGCGCAGCGGTACCGGGCGGGCGCGGCTGGATACGGTGCCGCTCAACCTGGCGGGCATCGACGGCGGCATCCATGCATTGACGCCGCTGCTAGCCCCCTTCGTCAAGAGCATGACGGGAACGGTCCAGGTGTCGGCCAAGGCGACCTGGGACAACTCCGGCCTGCAGCCGCTTGACGTCACGGCCAGCCTGCGGGGCTCGGGCATTACGCCGGCGTCCACGGTCCTGCCTGCGGGTCTGAAAGTGGCCCTGGCCGGGGTCGGGTCCCTGGCGGTGGAGGCCACATTGCCGCCCGGCAATCCGGCGGCGGGGCGGGGAATCGTCACGGTCACGGGCGGCAACCTGCGCCTGGGTCCCGCCCAGGCTGCCGGCATCTCCGGGATGATCGAGTTGGACCGCCTGTGGCCGCCCAGAACCCCGCCGGGCCAGCAGCTCCGCATCGAACGCGTGACGGCTGCGCTGCCCGCGGGCGACGGGCAGGTGAGGTTCCAGGTCAAGGGCCTCGCCTCGGTCAATGTGGAGCGCGCCGAACTGACCGGCATCGGCGGACGCATCTGGGCCGAAAATGTTGCGGTCGTCGACGGGACTCTGCCCGAGCGCGTGATCCTCAACGTCGCCAACCTGGGCCTCGCGGACCTGGCGGCGCAGATGAACATCCTGGGGCTCACCGCCGAGGGCCGCCTGTCGGGACGCATCCCCATCGAACTGGGCAGGGACGGGGCGGTAACGATCCGTGACGGCCTTTTGGAGGCGCAGGGCAAGGGCCTTCTTGCCTTCCAGCCGCCGACCCGCGCTCCCGCCGGCCAGGGCGGCGGGGAGGGGCGCATGGACCTCGTGCTCGACATCCTCGAGAACCTGCGGTTCGAGGACCTGTCGCTCGCCCTCGACGGCGATGCGACCAAGGACATGCGCGTCATACTTCGGGTGAACGGCCGCAATCCCAGGATCCAGCAGGGCCGGCCGGTGGACCTGACGGTCAACCTGACGGGCAACATCGGCGACGCCATCCGCGCCGAACTGCAGAACTTCGACATCAAGGGCCTGACAGGCGCGGGACCGGCAGGGAACTGAGCCAATCAGAAGATTTCCCGAGGGCGAAAATCGAGGAATGCCGGAACACCGGGAATTCTCGATTGATGGCTGTGCAAGATTGTATACAATATATCCCATTGCCAATCCTGAGGACTCCCCCAAATGCACCTGCGCACCCGTCCCCTGAAGGACACCTTCGGCCTTGAGGTCCTGGACGTCGACCTGACGAACCTGGACGACGAGACTTTCGACGCCATCTACAAGCTGTGGCAACAGGAGCCTCTGCTGCTGTTCCGCCGCCAGAGCCTGACGGAAGGCGAGCACGTGGCCTACAGCCGGCGGTTCGGCGACCTCGACATCCTGGTGCGCGACGACATGCTGTCGCCCAAGCATCCCGAAATCATCTACATCACCGGCCTGAAGCGGGAGGACGGCACGCCGCTCGGCGGCCTCGGCAGCTACGAGGTCTACTGGCACCACGACCAGATCTACCGCCAGCGCCCGGCTTCGGGGTCGATCTTCTATGCACTGGAGATGCCGGAAAACGACGGCCGCACGTCCTGGTGCAATACCAAGCTGGCCTATGACACGCTGCCCGATGATCTGCGCCAGCAGATCGAGGGACGCCGCGCCACGGCGAAATATGCCTTGAAGGCCGAGTCCTCGACCCAGCGCGACCTCGCCAAGGACGCGGCGACCATGAAGAAAATCCACGACCGCACGCCGCCGGCCCCCCACGACATGGTTCTCATCAATCCGGTGACGGGTGAAAAGTCGATCTACTTCGATCCCAACAAGACCATTGCCATCGACGGGATGAGCGAGGCGAAAACGAGAGAACTGGTCGACGCCTTGACCGGGCACATCCTGCAGGAGCGCTTCATCTATACCCAGACCTGGCGCAACGGCGACGTGATGATGTGGGACAACGCACGCCTGTGGCACCGGCGCGAGGCCTTCGACCAGACTCTGCCGCGGCTTGCCAAGCGTACGACCATCTTCCTGCGCGGCAAGGACTTCGCAGTGCCGGAACCGGGCCTGGAGTCCGGCGCCAAGGTCGCCTGAGCCGGGTGATGGACGACAGCGACGGCAAGACGCCGCCCCTCAAGGGGCTGCGCGTGATCGACGCCGCCACCGTGATCGCCGGGCCGACCATCGGCATGCTGATGGGCGACTTCGGCGCCGACGTCATCAAGGTCGAACATCCGCGCGGCGATCCCCTGCGCACGACCGGATATCTGAAGGACGGCGTCGGCCTGTGGTCCAAGATGACCAACCGCAACAAGCGGGCGATCACGCTCAACTTCTCGACCGCGCGCGGCGCGGAAATCTTCAAGGAACTGATCAAGACCACGGACGTCCTGATCGAGAACTTCCGCACGGGCACCATGGAGAAATGGGGCCTGGGCTGGGAAGACCTGAAGGCGATCAATCCACGCCTGGTGATGGTGCGGGTCACCGGCTTCGGTCAGACCGGGCCGTACAAGAACCGGCCCGGGTTCGGCACCATCGCCGAGGCGTTCTCGGGCTTCGCCGCGACCACGGGCGAGCCGGAAGGCCCGCCGACCCTGCCCAACTTCGGCCTGGCCGACGGCGTCGCCGCCGCCTACGGCACCTTCGCCGCGATGTTCGCGCTCTATCACCGCGACGCCAAGGGGGCAGGCGTGGGGCAATACATCGACCTGTCGATCTATGAGCCCCTGTTCCAGATCATGGGCCCGCAACCCCTGCAGTTCGACCAACTGGGCGTGATCCAGGAACGCTACGGCAACCGGTCGAAGAACAACGCGCCGCGCAACACCTACAAAACGCAAGACGGTCATTGGGTCGCCATCTCGACCAACGCGCCGGCCATCGTTACGCGCGTGCTGACGCTGTGCGGCGGGCCCGAGGTCGCCGCCGATCCCAGGTTTCAGACGCCGCAAAGCCGGGTCAAGCACGTCGACGAGGTCGACGGCATCGTCGCCGGCTGGATCGGTCGCCACGATCTGGCCACGGTGCTGGACGAGTTCGAAAAAGCCGAGGCCGCAATCGGCCCGGCCTATACCATCGATCAGATATTCCAGGACCCGCAGTACGTGGCGCGTCAGGATATCATCGAGGTGGCGGACGAGGATCTGGGGCGGCTGCGGATGACCAACGCCTTTCCCTTCATGTCCGAAACGCCGGCCGAGATCCGCCACGCCGGGCCGCGCAAGGGCCAGCATACCGAGGAAATCCTGTGCGGCGAACTTGGCGTGACGAAGGACGAGCTTGCCAAGCTCAGGGACGAGGGCGTGGTCTAATGCACCTGTCGCCCCTACCTGAAAATTCGACCTGGGAAAGGGTGGTGCCAATGTGAGATGGTGGAGCGGCACCGTGCAACGCAACCGTCGATCGCGCCATGTCCATGTTCGACCGCCTCGCCGCCTTTCTTCAGGAACACAAGGGTGACATCTATCCGGAGGAAGAAAGCGGAATACATGCCCAGATCACCGTCCAGGTGGTCGAGCTTCTGGTGTCCCGGGGCGAGCTTCAGCCCGGCCGGCGGGTGCTGGACGTGGGCTGC
>PFFW01000183.1:583-8531 GCA_002781745.1 Rhodospirillales bacterium CG15_BIG_FIL_POST_REV_8_21_14_020_66_15 | reverse complement strand
AACGCCGCCTCCGCCCCGCCCAGGAACAGGGTTGCCCAGCCCGGCCCGGCGGCGACGGAAACGGTGACCGGATTGCCGCCCAGGTCGACGGTGACGCGGCGGCCGTCGCGGGCGGTGACCGCGGCCTCGACCGCGCCGCCGGCGAGCGCCAGGCGGAACCGCCCGCGCCCCAGCGCCGTGACGGGGATCTCCAGCGTTTCGCCCGCCGGCGTTTGCAGATGCGCCGGGGTCGCGCCGCCGGCCCACAGGCGCCAGCCGCGCAGGGTCGACCACGGGTCGCCGCCTTCGGGCGCGTCCAGGATGCCCGCCGCGTGCAGCGCCGCGCAGGCCAGCAGGGCGGGGGACGGGGCGTCGGGCTCCGCGAGGGCGTCCAGGTCGCGGTCGATCAGGCCCGTGTCGACCTCGCCCCGGCGGAAGCCCGCGTGCGCCGCCAGCCGCGCCAGGAACCGCCGGTTGGTCGCCATCCCCGCGACCTCGGTCGCGTTCAGGGCGGCGGTCAGGCGGTCCAGGGCCTCCGTCCGGTCGGCCCCGTGGGCGATGACCTTGGCGATCATGGGGTCGTAGAAGGGCGTGACCGTGTCGCCCTCGGCCACGCCCGTGTCGATGCGGACGCTTCGCGTTGCCTGCGGGAAGGCGAGGTGGTGGAGCGTTCCCGAGGCGGGCAGGAAGCCGTTCGCCGGGTCCTCGGCGTAAAGCCGCGCCTCCACCGCATGGCCGTCGATGCGCAATTCCTCCTGGGCGCAGGGCAGGGGCTCGCCCGCCGCCACGCGCAATTGCCACTCGACCAAATCCTGGCCGGTGATCATCTCGGTCACCGGATGCTCGACCTGCAGGCGGGTGTTCATCTCCATGAAGAAGAACGCGCCCTGCGCGAGGCCGTCCTTGCCGTCCAGGATGAACTCCACCGTGCCGGCGCCCTGATACTTGATGGCCTTGGCGGCGGTCACGGCGGCCGCACCCATTCTGGTGCGCAGTTCCGGCGTCATGCCGGGGGCGGGCGCTTCCTCGATCACCTTCTGGTGGCGGCGCTGCAGGGAACAGTCCCGCTCGAACAGGTGGACCGCGTCGCCGTGGCTGTCGGCGAACACCTGGACCTCGATGTGGCGCGGGCGCGTCAGGTACTTCTCGATCAGCATCCGGTCGTCGCCGAAGCTGGCGGCGGCCTCGCGCCTGGCCCCTTCCAGCGCGGCCTGGAAATCGGCCGCGCCGTCGACCCGCCGCATGCCCTTGCCGCCGCCGCCGGCGACGGCCTTGATGAGGACGGGATAGCCGATCTTGTCCGCTTCCCTGGCGAGCGTCCCGGCGTCCTGGTCGTCGCCCAGGTAGCCCGGCACCACGGGCACGCCCGCGTCCTGCATCAGCTTCTTGGCGGCGTCCTTCAGGCCCATGGCCTTGATCGCAGAAGGCGGCGGGCCGACGAACACCGCACCCGCGGCGGCCACGGCCTCGGCGAAGGCGGGATTCTCCGACAGGAAGCCGTAGCCGGGATGCACCGCCTCGGCGCCGGTTTCGCGCACGGCGTCGAGGATCGCCCCCTGGTTCAGATAGCTCTCGGCGGCCGGGGCCGGGCCGATGCGGACGGCGTCGTCGGCCAGCGCGACGTGCATGGCCGCCCGGTCGGCGTCGGAGAACACCGCGACGGTGCGGATACCCAGCCGCCGCGCCGTCGCGATCACGCGGCAGGCGATCTCCCCCCGGTTGGCGATGAGCAGGGATTTGAACATGGAATACGGCGGCCCTTCCTTCACATCCGCATCATGGCGTCACGACTGTCCGAAAGCCTCCAAAAGCGGTCAAGGCATACGAAAGCGCCGGATGGGGGAAAATAGTCAATCACGGACGTCCAGAATCTGAAATCTAGAACCTCTCAACAGTACCAGAATAACCGTGAGCGCAAAGCGCATGGGACGCCAATTTCGCTATGTATACGATTGGGTGCTATGTGTTAGCCTACAACCACCATTGCGTCAGACAAAAGAAATGGGAGGGGCCGATGGCTTGGCGTTTTTTGAGGCGCATCGGTATCGGTCCAGGCCTGCGCCTTAACATCGGCAAGAGTGGCGTTTCCCTAAGTATGGGCCGTCGCGGCGCGTGGCTGACCGTCGGGAAACAAGGCATGACCGGTACTGTTGGAATTCCAGGTACAGGCCTTCATTACACAAAGTCCGTATCTTACGACACGGTATTGGAAGTGGTCCAATCCCCGGCCGAGGGCTTGAGAAAAAGTCCAACTGAGGAGAGTCCAGATTTTACCAGATCGCAAAATGACGGATTAAAAATTCAGGATCACGAAAATTTTGGGGTAACCTCGATGGAGCAAGAAGCCGTCACCAAGTTGATCGATGATGAAAACATTCGGAAATCCCTGCGTTGTCTGTCGTCCGGCCGTTTCTTGCTTGCTCTGGGGTTGTTGCCTATAGGCTGGTTTGTAGGGCTTCTATTTGTTCCTGCTGTTAGCGATGCTTTTGGGCCAGGCTATCTCGTTCTCTTTCTCTGCATTGTGGTTGCGCTGCCAGCGGTTCTGGCTGTCAGGATTGTGCGGAAACGCATTCGATACCCAAGGTCCGAACGTATTGAGGCATTTGAAATCAACCGGAATAAGGTGTTTGAGATTGCGAAAAAGGGGCACCTCCATCTAATCGGTAAACCCGAGAACTGGAAATTCCAAAGAGGTAAGTTCGGCGTCGCAAATCCTTTTCGGGGACCTCGATCAAACGTCAAGCCGTTGATGGGCGCCTCTAAAGATGGCGTCGTTAAATTCTGGCTCTATCCAGATTTTTTACTGGTACGCAGACCTGATCTGCCTAGCGGGCAACCTTGGGCCGCCTTTCGTTTTGAAGAATTGAATTTTTTAGAACACAGCGTTAGTATAGATGAAATCGACATAAAGATAGATTTTGGTAATATTGTTGGCAAGCGATTCACGCATATGACGTTGTCAGGTGAGCCGGATAGGAGATTTAAAGACAACCCAATTTTATACTCGTATGAAATTCCGATGGCGGCGATCACATCAACTGAGAAAGTGCTGCTTCCATTATGTTGCAGAAGGCCGTCAGTTACAAAAATAGCATTGGATATTTTTTCCAATCCTCAACGGTCTTTCAATTAACGAGATGCCAAAGCTGAATTTAGATTGGAAAGGACCGCTTGGCGTTGGTACTTTTCCAGGTGTCGCAGAACAAGATAAATTGGCCGCACCCCATGTTTATTTTATCACTCAAACCTATTCAAGATCGGTATTATCCCCTTGACGCAGGTACGGCTACTTGGTAGATTGTCTCCATCAACTGGAGACGACCAATGGCCGATACCGAGAAATTCACCGTCCGCGATTTCTTCAACCGCTTCCCCAATGACGATGCTTGCCTAGAGCATGTCATGGAAGTGCGGTTCGGCCTGCGTCACGTCTGCCGGGCCTGCGGCATGGAGTCCACCTTCCACCGTCTGGCGAACCGCAAGGCGTATACCTGCGCCCGCTGCGGCGATCACCTGTACCCCTGCGCCGGGACCGTGTTCGAGGACTCGCGCACGTCCCTGCAAATGTGGTTCTACGCGATCTTCCTGTTCGTCACGACGCGCCACGGCGTCTCCGGCAAGGAACTCGAACGCCAGCTTGGCGTGACCTACAAGACGGCCTGGCGCATGGGCCAGCAAATCCGCAAGCTGATGGCGAAGGCCGATGGCTTTGAAGTCCTGCGCGGCCATATCGAACTGGACGAAGCCTATGTCGGCGGCAAACGGTCTGGCGGTAAGCGCGGTCGTGGTGCTGAAGGCAAGACCATCGTGTTCGGCATGAAGGAGCGCGAAGGCCGCATGACCACGGAAATCATTCCGAACGTCAAGAAGGTCACGCTTCGCGATGCGACCCTCCGCAACGTCGAGGCGGGCTCGACCGTCTCCACGGACGAACTCATGTCCTATGGCTTACTGGACGATGATGGGTACAAGCATGGGATGGTGAAGCATGGTGCTAAGGAATGGTCGTACTACGACTACCGGCACGACGCCTTCCATCATGTGAACCACGTCGAAAGTTTCTGGAAACTGTTCAAGGCTTCGATCCGCTCGACGCACATTCACGTCTCGGCGAAGTACATGGACCGCTATCTGAAAGAGTTCACTTTCCGCTCGAACCACCGCGAGAAGCAGAACGCAATGTTCGATCTTCTGGTTGGAGCGGTTTGATTGTGGCTTCCAAAGCAGCCTCAAATTCAGCCCTGTTTGCGGGCGGCAAAACGCCCTCCTGTTGGGCGATAAAGTCTTGTAATCGCCCGTCTTTTAGGGCTTGAGATAAAGACAAGTATTTGGAATCGCTCACGGAATCGGCCTGAAATTGTTGCATCTATTCAAGGTGCATGGTATCATATAAATGCACGACGGCGCCACCGGTTGGACCCGCATGGCGCCGCCGCTCCGCGCCCCTTGTGGAAGGGGGCCGGGGGTTGGGGCCGATCTAGGCGCTATCGCCACCTTTTGATCAGCCCCGGTTGTCTAACAACACTGGCGGATGCCCGTCCATTGCGGCCTCCTCTGGTTTGTTCCGGGTCACGGAGCCGGGAAAGCACACCGTGACACGCTCGAAAATTTCATGCGGCGGACGTTGCGTTGTCTTCGTCCGCCGTATTTGATTCTTCATACGAAAGCCTCCGACTCTCAACCTGTTATTTTGGAGAGTCGGATTGCAACTATTCATCTTCTTCCTGGGACTCGGCATCCCTCTTCCTAAGATAGCGGATAAGAACCCAGACGGCGTTTTGCTCTTCTTCTTCCATTGCCAGCGGGTCAAGAATATCGATGAGCAAGTCGTAGGGAGACATCTGCCGCTGATTTGGATCAGGCGGCGGATTTTTCTCGTGCTGCTGCCCCCCATCCGGTTGTTGCCGGACCTGATCGGCTTTGGTCCTGTTCGCTCCGGTCGCCTTTCTTCTCCCCCCAGAACCGCGCGGGGCGCGATATTTTGAGATTCTTGCGCTCATAGGAATCTGCGCCGCACGCGCCATCGCAATAAAGAACGTCTCGCTCTTTCTGATCACATCGTCAGCACCGGCGTAGTTCGACTTAAACATCTCGTGAAATTGTGCGGGGGTCAGACTTTCAAGGTCCGCCGCCATGATTGGCGTATAGGCGTCCTTGATCAAATCCTGGAGCTCCGACACCCAATCATCGGTGCCATACACCTCAACAAGACGCCCAAGCCGGTCGGTTGTGGTCTGGTCATCGCGGATCAGGCCAAGAAACTTCAGGGCCGTAATAAGCTGAGACCCAACCCCCCCTGAAAACCGAGTCAAAACGCTGCGGTCAACGCGACTGGGGAGGCCATGCTGCTTTTGGTCTTCCAGAAATGTGTTGAAGGTCTTTGCCGATATGTACGGCGCTGCCTTCTGGGGGCGATTTTCTCCCCTGCTAGATTGCTCTGAGTTTTCGTCCGACATGTTCCAGTCCTCCATGGACAGACTTTTAGCCGCAACCCAATGTTCCAGTCAAGCAAATCAGGATGGACGAAATTTTTTCTTTCTTTGGAAATGTCGTAAAATCGCCCAGTTCATTGAAAAGAAAGGGAGTTTAAATATGAATGTGGGTGACGTGGTTGTCGTGCGCGCATATGGCAGGAAGCCGCTACGGCGTGTGGTATGTGGATGGAATCGGAGGGTGGTGCACGTATGCAGGCCGGACCTTTTCAGGGACTTTCAAAGCGGCACTGGTGGCGCGGTGGGATTTCCAAATGACGATGTGTTTGAGTTTTCCGGCGATCTCGACCTGTCTGGTAACCTGGACTGGGACTCGCTCACACATTATGCCAGAGGCTAAATACCTGTCTCAAAGGGATAATCCCGTTCAAGATTTACGACTGCCTACATCGGACAGTCTAAAAATTTTTTGTCGCGCTTGTCGCAACATATTCAGTACACATTAGGCCTTCGTTACCTTGTAAGGGATAATAATGGTGAGTTCATCTATCATCCAGGCACAGATATTTTATTCGAGAACGTGAATAAAATCTCAAATCTGTATCCTCGTGTCATAGAGGACTTGTTGCGATGGCAGATCGCATTTGCGCGCTGTGAAACCGACTTTCTTGATCCAGTTGAGAGCCAGCTTATTGCGCATCTTCTCGACAATTTTCCGTATAAAGGATCAGGGCGCTATCGGTGCGACAACGGGCGCCTGCAATCGAATGCCGGTATTGAGGATATCATGGTCACGATGGACGTCTCAGGCATCAAGAGTCCGGCGTTCCAACGAGTCTTAAGTGATTGTTTTGCGTCCCGGTTTGAAATTGTCTGTGGCCCAGGACTTTTGAACGACGTCGAGAGTGCGCGGGATACCAGTCAATAAATGTCTGTTGCCAATGCTGCTAAGTGACTGGTGGGCCGGAACCTCCAAATACCAGATTGCTGCTTTCCCTGTGAGGTCCCGAAGTTCTGCTCGAAGTCATGCCCAGCCATTCCCGCCCCGCCTGAAAACCTTCCGCTCCTCACTCGATAACAGCCGCTCCCGGCCTACATCCTGAACACCCCGAACCGCGTCGGCTGGATCGGCGCGTTGAGGGCGGCGGAGAGGGAGAGGGCCAGCACGTTGCGCGTCTTGGCGGGGGTGACGATGCCGTCGTCCCACAGGCGCGCGGTGGCGTGGAGGGGATGGCCCTCGGTCTCGAACTGTTCGACGATGGGGGCCTTGAAGGCGTCCTCGTCCTTCTTCGGCCATTTCTTGCCCGCGCGCTCGATGCCGTCGCGCTTCACGGTCGCCAGCACGCCCGCCGCCTGCTCGCCGCCCATGACCGAGATGCGCGAATTGGGCCAGGTCCAGAGGAAGCGGGGCGAATAGGCGCGGCCGCACATGCCGTAGTTGCCGGCCCCGAACGAGCCGCCGATGATCATGGTCACCTTGGGCACGTCGGCGGAGGCCACGGCGGTCACCAGCTTGGCGCCGTCCTTGGCGATGCCGCCGGCCTCGTACCTGCGGCCGACCATGAAGCCCGTGATGTTCTGCAGGAACACCAGCGGAATGCGCCGCTGGCAGCACAGTTCGATGAAGTGGGCGCCCTTGAGCGCGGACTCGGAGAACAGGATGCCGTTGTTGGCGAGGATGCCGACGGGCATGCCCTGGATATGGGCGAAGCCGGTGACCAATGTCTCCCCATACAGCTTCTTGAACTCGTCGAACCGCGAGCCGTCGGCCACGCGGGCGATGACCTCGCGCACGTCGTAGGGCCGGCGCAGGTCCGTCGGCACGATGCCGTGGATGTCCTCGGGGTCGTAGGCGGGGTCCTCGGGCGTCCGCAAGGCAAGGCCGATCTGCTTCGTCCGGTTCAGGTTGGCGACGCTGTTGCGGACGATGGCGAGGGCATGGGCGTCGTCCAGGGCGTAGTGGTCGGCGACCCCCGATTCCCGCGCGTGCAGGTCGGCGCCGCCCAGGTCCTCGGCGGAAACCTCCTCGCCGGTCGCCGCCTTCACCAAAGGCGGGCCGCCCAGGAAGATGGTGCCCTGGCCACGGACGATCACCGCCTCGTCCGACATGGCGGGCACGTAGGCGCCGCCCGCCGTGCAGGAGCCGAGCACGGCGGCGATCTGCGGGATGCCCTGGGCCGACATGCGGGCCTGGTTGTAGAAGATGCGCCCGAAGTGGTCGCGGTCGGGGAACACGTCCTGCTGGTTCGGCAGGTTGGCGCCGCCGCTATCGACCAGATAGACGCAGGGCAGGTTGTTCTGTTCGGCGATCTCCTGCGCGCGCAGGTGCTTCTTCACGGTCACGGGATAGTAGGTGCCGCCCTTCACCGTGGCGTCGTTGCACACCACCATGCATTCCGTGCCGGAAATCCGCCCGATGCCGCAGATAATCCCGGCCGACGGCACCTCGCCGCCGTACATCTCCCAGGCCGCGAACTGGCCGATCTCCAGGAACGGCGAGCCGGGATCGAGCAGGCGGTCGATGCGCTCCCGCGGCA
>PFFW01000183.1:0-538 GCA_002781745.1 Rhodospirillales bacterium CG15_BIG_FIL_POST_REV_8_21_14_020_66_15 | reverse complement strand
CGCCTTCGGCGATCCGGGACAACTGCGCGTTCAAGCCGTCGACATGGACCTTCATCGCCTCGGCGTTAGCAGCGAAGGCTTTCGACGCCGGATCGATCTTGCTTTCGATGACGCTCACGGCCGAATTACCCTTCCGATCACCAGCCGATCCCCTTCATCCACTTCTTCACCATCCACATGCGATCGCACCCCCAAAAACCCTCGCCGTCGACGAAGATGAAGGGCGAGCCGAAAACGCCCTTTTCGATGGCCGCCTCGTTCTCGTCCTTCAGGCGCTGCTTGATTTTCGGATCGGCGATCGCGGCCAGCAGTTCGTCCTTCTTCACGTGCAGGCCGGCGGCGATATCGGCCACGGTTTCCGGGTTCGAGATGTCGATGTCCTCGGCAAAGAAGGCGTGAAAGGCGGCCTTGGCGAACAACCGCGCCAGTTCGGGGTTCTTGTCGTCGAGCCAATAGAACGCCCGCGCGGCCGCCTGGGTCGGAATCGGGAATCGCGACGGTAGCTTGAAGGGAACGTCCATCTGCCGGCCGAGGCGTT
>PFFW01000116.1 GCA_002781745.1 Rhodospirillales bacterium CG15_BIG_FIL_POST_REV_8_21_14_020_66_15 | reverse complement strand
CCTGGATCATGACCAGGGCATGGTTGGCGACCACGATCTCGGCGTGCTTGGCGCGGCGCTGCGAGCGCTCGATGAAGCAGCGGCCGTAGTGCGCGCAGGCGGCATAGACGCATTCGCCCCGGGTGTCCGTCAGGTCGGTCGTCAGGCCCGATCCCAGCAGGTCCGCCAGCCAGGCCGGGAAGTCGCCGCCCACCATGTCGCCGTCGCGCGTCGCCATGGCCCAGCGGGCGAGCAGGCCGAGCGCGACGGCCGCCGGGCCCGGCGCCTGCAGGGCGCGGCTCAGGGCTTCCTCGTAGTTCAGGATGCAGAAATAGTTCTCTCGCCCCTTGCGCACGACGACCCTCTGCTCCTTCTCCACCGCGTCGGGGTAAAGGCGGTCCAGTTCGGCGTCGAGCTGCCGCTGCAGGTTGCGGGTGAAGGTGGAAATCCACACGGTGCCCTGGTTCTTCTTCGCCCAGACGCTTGCGGGGGCGATGTAGCCCAGGGTCTTGCCGACGCCCGTGCCGGCCTCGGCCAGGACGAAGCGCGGTTCCCCCGCCCGGTCGCGCGGCAGGAAGGCGGCGGCGGCGCCGGCGGCGTAATCGGCCTGCTGCGGGCGCTGTTCCGACCCCCGGCCCAGCAGCAGGGCCAATTGCGCGCGGGCTTCGTGGGTCGATACGGGCTGGTTTCCGGGCGGCGGCGGCGGGGCCTCGTCCTCCCATTCGGGCAGGCGCTGCCAGATCATCAGGCCACGGCGGGACGACGACGAATGGGGTTCGTCCCCGGCGCCGACGGCCGCCAGCACCGCCGCCGCCCAGGGCCAGCCGCCCCGGCCCATGGACCGGGCGATGGCGGCCGTGTCGCCGCGCCCTTCGCGGGACAGCTCGGTCAGCAGGCGGTGGGCGGCCAGGGTCAGGGTCTCGGCCTCGGCCTCGTGGCTGGCGGGCAGCGGCAGGTTCAGGGCCTCGGCCAGGCCCCTCGGCGTCGGCAGGCAGAACCGCGCCGGGCGACAGAAGGCGAACAGCTCCAGCAGGTCCAGGGCGGGGAATCCCGACAGGTTCAGCCGCTTCGCCGTCGCCTTGGCGTGGCAGACCAGGACCGGGCCGGATTTCCGCACCCGGCGCGCGGCCTCGGCGGGCGTCAGGGTTTCGATCTCGCCCTCGGGCGTCAGCCAGGCGCAATGGCGCACCCCGGCCACCAGGGTGGGCACGTCGCGAAGCTGCGGAAAGGTGCCTCCCGCCGCGCTCACGGCCGGGGCGCGCCGGAACGGTGGAAACGGGATTTGACGGGCGGGCGAATCATCGCGCCATGATGCGCCAGGGCATCTGGAAATCCAAGCGGGTGCGGCGGTGAATTAGCGTTCGTAGGCCAGGTTCGGCGCGAGCCAGCGTTCCGTTGTCTCCAGGTCCTGGCCCTTGCGCTTGGCGTAGTCCTTGATCTGGTCCCTGGAGATGCGGCCGATGCCGAAATACTGGCTCTCCGGATGGGCGAAATAGAACCCGGACACGCTGGACGCCGGCAGCATGGCGAAGCTGTCGGTCAGTTCCACCCCGGCGTTCGTTTCCGCGTCCAGAAGGTCGAACAGCTTCCTCTTTTCCGTATGGTCGGGGCAGGCGGGATAGCCCGGGGCCGGGCGGATGCCCCGGTACTTTTCGTGGATCAGGTCGTCGTTGGACAGGTCCTCGCCCGGGGCGTAGGCCCAGAATTCCTTCCTCACCCGCTCGTGCATCCGTTCGGCGAAGGCCTCGGCCAGGCGGTCGGCCAGGGCCTTCAGCATGATGTCCGAATAGTCGTCGTGGCGGGCCTTGAACTCGGCCAGCTTGGCCTCGATGCCGATGCCGGCGGTGACGGCGAAGCCGCCGATGTAATCGGCCTTGCCGCTGTCCTTCGGCGCCACGAAGTCGGCGAGGCAGAAGTTGGGCCGCGCGGCGTCCTTCTTCATCTGCTGGCGCAGGAAGTTGAGCGTCGTCACGGTCTTTCCGTCGCCGCCATGGACCTCCACATCGTCGCCCACGGAATTGGCGGGGAAGAAGCCGATCACCGCGCGGGCGGTCAGCCATTTCTCGCCGACGATCTGCTGCAGCATGGCGTCGGCGTCCTTTTTTAGGTTGCGCGCCGCCTCACCGACTTTCTCGTCTTCCAGGATCGTCGGATAGGTGCCGGCCAGTTCCCAAGTGCGGAAGAACGGTGTCCAGTCGATGCGCGTGACCAGTTCGGCCAGGTCGTAGTCCTCGAACACCCTGGTCCCGGTGAAGGCGGGGGCAGGCGGATCGTAGGAATCCCAGCCGCCCCGGAAGCCGTTGGCCCGGGCGTCCGCGATCGCGGCCTGATTGTCGGTCCGCTTGCGGCCCGCGTGCTTGTCGCGGATGTCCGAATACTCGCCGGCCACCCGTTCGACGAAGGCGTCCCTGTGGCTGTCGCTCAGCAGGTTCGACGCCACGCCCACGGCGCGCGACGCGTCCAGCACGTGGACGACGGGCCCGTCGTAATTGGGGGCGACCTTCACGGCCGTATGGACCTTGGAGGTGGTGGCGCCGCCGATCAGCAGCGGCAGGTGGAAATCCTGGCGCTTCATCTCGCGGGCGACCGTGCACATCTCCTCGAGCGACGGCGTGATCAGCCCCGACAGGCCGATGATGTCCGCCTTCTCCTCCTTCGCCGTGTCGAGGATTTTCTGGTAGGGCACCATCACGCCCAGGTCGACCACGTCGTAGTTGTTGCACTGAAGCACCACGCCGACGATGTTCTTGCCGATGTCGTGGACGTCGCCCTTGACGGTGGCCATGACGATCTTGCCCTTGGGCTTGTTGTCGCCGGCCGCCTTCTTTTCCTTTTCCAGATAGGGGGTCAGGTAGGCCACGGCCTTCTTCATGACACGCGCCGACTTGACCACCTGAGGCAGGAACATCTGGCCCGATCCGAACAGGTCGCCGACCACGTTCATGCCGTCCATCAGCGGCCCCTCGATGACTTCCAAGGGCTTCGCGAACTGCTGCCGCGCTTCCTCGGTATCCGCGTCGATATAGTCGGCGATGCCGTTGACCAGGGCATGGGTCATGCGCTCGGCCACCGGCTTCTCGCGCCAGGAAAGGTCTTCCTTGCGGGTCTTGGCCTGGCCCTTCACGTTCTCGGCGACGGCGACCAGTTCCTCCTGCGCCTCCTTGCGGCGGTTCAGGACCACGTCCTCGACCATGCTGCGCAGGTCATCGGGGATGTCGGCATAGACCGTCAACTGGCCCGCATTGACGATGGCCATGTCCAGGCCCGCCTTGATCGCGTGGTACAGGAACACGGAATGCATGGCCTCGCGCACCGCGTTGTTGCCGCGGAACGAGAACGACATGTTGGACAGCCCGCCGGACGTATGGACGTGGGGCAAGGTCTCCTTGATGGTCTTCACTGCGGCGATGTAGTCCTTGGAGAAGTCATCGTGCGCGTCGATCCCCGTGGCGATAGGGAAGATGTTGGCATCGAAGATGATGTCCGACGCCGGGAAGCCGACCTCTTCCGTCAAAATCTTGTAGCTGCGCGTGCAGATCTCGACCATGCGGCCATGGTTCTCAGCCTGGCCCGTCTCGTCGAAGGCCATGACGACGACGGCGGCGCCGAAGCGCATGATCTCCCTCGCCTGCTCCTTGAAGGGTTCCGGCCCCTCCTTGAGGCTGATGGAGTTGACGACACCCTTGCCCTGGATGCAGCGCAGTCCCGCCTGCAGGATCGACCATTTGGACGAATCGACCATGATCGGCACGCGCGCGATGTCGGGCTCGGCGGCGACCAGGTTCAGGAACGTGGCCATGGCCTTCTCGCCGTCCAGCATGGCGTCGTCCATGTTGACGTCGATGACCTGGGCCCCGTTGAGGACCTGCTGGCGCGCGATCTCCAGCGCCTCGTTGTAATTGCCGTCGCGGATCAGGCCCGCGAACTTGGCGGAGCCGGCGACGTTGGTGCGCTCGCCCACGTTCACGAAGCCCGTGGTCGCGTCGAAGGTCAGGGGTTCCAGCCCGGCCAGGCGCAGCACGTTGTCGGGCTCCGGCGGCTTGCGCGGGGTGACGCCGGCGACGGCCTTGGCGATCGCCTCGATATGCGCGGGCGTGGTGCCGCAGCAGCCGCCGACGACATTGATCAGGCCTGATCGGGCGAACTCGCCCAGATGCCTGGCCATGTGTTCGGGCGTGTCGTCGTACTCGCCGAATTCGTTGGGCAGGCCCGCGTTGGGATAGACGCTGACGTAGGTCGAGGCGGCGGTGGCGACCGCCTGCACGTGCGGGCGCAGTTCCTCGACGCCGAGCGCGCAGTTGAAGCCGACGGAAATGGGGTTGGCATGGGCGACGGAGGTGTAGAAGGCCTCCGCCGTCTGGCCCGACAGGGTGCGCCCGGAGGCGTCGGTGATGGTGCCCGAGATCATCAGCGGCCAGCGCCGGCCCATGCCGTCGAAATGCTTGAGGATCGCGTATATGGCGGCCTTGGCGTTGAGCGTGTCGAAGATGGTCTCCAGCAGAAGGATGTCGGCGCCGCCGTCGGTCAAACCGCGCACGGCCTCCGTATAGGTTTCGACCAGGCCGTCGAAGGTCACGTTGCGAAAGCCGGGGTCGTTGACGTCGGGCGAGATCGAGGCCGTGCGGTTGGTCGGGCCGATGGCGCCGGCGACGAAGCGCGGCCGGTCCGGCGTCTTCGCGGTCCAGGCGTCGGCGGCGGCGCGGGCCAGCCGCGCCCCCTCGTAGTTCAATTCGTAGACCAGGGCCTCGGTGCCGTAGTCGGCCTGGGCGATGCGCGTGGCGTTGAAGGTGTTGGTTTCCGTCACGTCGGCGCCGGCGGCCAGGAACTGGTCGTGGATGGCGGTGACCACGTCGGGGCGGGTCAGGATCAACAGGTCGTTGTTGCCCTTCAGGTCATGGCCGTGGTTCTTGAAGCGGTCGCCGCGGAAGTCGTCCTCGTCCAGCTTGTATTGCTGGATCATGGTGCCCCAGGCGCCGTCCAGGACCAGGATGCGTTCGTTCAGGATTTCACGCAGTTCGTCGCTGCGGTCCCCGGCGTGGCGCACGGGGAATCGGTCGGACATGTCGTTCATGGGATCAGCCTGTTTTTTGGTTTTTGTCGGCACCGGCGTCGCTTCCTGCCGGGGGCTTCGGCCGCACACCCAGCATGTGGCAGATGGCGTAGGTCAGGTCCGCCTGGTTCAGGGTGTAGAAATGGAACTGCTTCTCGCCGAAGGCGTGAAGGGTCCGGCACTGTTCGGCGACCAGCGAGGCGGCGACCAGCTTGTGCGTATCGGGATCGTTCTCCAGTCCGTCGAACAGGTCGGACAGCCAGCGCGGGATGCTGGCGCCGCAGCGCCTGGAGAAGTTGGCGACCTTGGTGAAGCTGTGGATCGGCATGATGCCGGGGATGATCGGCACCCAGATGCCGGCCGCCCGCGCCTGGTCGACGAAGCGCAGGTAGACGTCCGTGTCGAAGAAGAACTGGGTGATGGCCTGATCGGCGCCGGCGTCGATCTTGCGTTTCAGGTTGTCCATGTCGGCCTTGGCGCTGCGCGCCTCGGGATGAACCTCCGGATAGGCGGCGACGGAGATGTTGAAGTCGCCGATCTGGCGCAGGCCGGCAACCAGGTCGCAGGCGAAGGCGTAGCCGCCCGGATGGGGCGTGTAGCGGCCCGACGCGTCCTGCGGGTCGCCGCGCAGGGCGACGATGTGGCGCACGCCCATGTCCCAATAGTCCTGGGCGACAGTGTCGATTTCCCGCGTCGTGGCGTCGACGCAGGTCAGGTGCGCCGCCGGCACCAGGTCCGTCTCGTCCAGCAGGCGCTTGACCGTGGCATGGGTGCGCTCGCGGGTCGAACCGCCGGCACCGTACGTCACGGACACGTATTTGGGTCGCAGCGGCGCCAGGCGCTGGATGCTGTTCCACAAGGTCGCCTCCGCGCCTTCGGTCGAGGGCGGGAAGAATTCGAAGCTGACCTCCACGTCATCGGGCAGGGGTGCGGCGACAGAGGCGCCGGCAACGGCGGCGCGGCCGAAAGCGGCGACCTGGCGCAGGTTCTCGGTGGGCGGCGTCGGCATCAGGCGGTTCGCTCCAGGGCGCGGCCGGCGGCGCTTTTGGCAAGCACCGGCGCGGCGTCGGTTGCGGCGGGGGCCCTGACCGCCGACCACAGGGTCACGGTCAGGGGCTCGCCGGAGAGATGGCGGATTGCCCGGGGCGTCAGGCCGGCGGCGCGGCACCAGGCCTCGGCCTCGGTGTCGGAAAAGCCCAGGCGCCGATGCCGGTGGTCACGGCGCAGGCTTTCCTCCTCGTGCGGGGCGAAGTCGACGATCAACAGCGTCCCGCCCGGGCGTAGCATGGCGGCCGCGGCCTCGATGGCGCGCGCCGGGTCGTCCAGGTAGTGCAGCACCTGATGCAGGGTGACCAGGTCGAAGCTTTCGGCCGGGAACGGAAGCTGCGTGATGTCCGCCTGGCGTACCTGGCAGTGGCTCAGGCCGGCGCTGTCCAGGTTGGCGCGTGCGACGGCCAGCATCTCGCGCGACAGATCGACGCCCTGGCCCAGGTCCGTGCGTCCGGCCAGAAGCTCCAGAATGCGGCCCGTGCCCGTGCCCAGGTCGAGATGGCGTTCCATGTGCTCCGGCGCGAGATCCAGGATCGCCTTTTCGACCACGGCGTCGTCGACGTGGAGCGAGCGCAGGCGGTCCCACTGGCGGGCATTGTCGCGGAAATACCTGGCCGCTTCCTCGGCCCGTTCGCGCTTGATCTGAACCAGGCGCTGACGGTCGCGGGCCAGGACCTCGTCGTTCAGCGGGGCCAGGTCGACCAAGCGCGCGGCCAGGTCGGTCTGCGGGCCGTCCTGGGCCAAGCGGTGGAATACCCAACTGCCCTCGGGCACCCGGGCCAGCAGGCCGGCCGCGGTCAGCACCTTCAGATGGCGGGAGATGCGCGGCTGGCTCTGCCCCAGGATGCGGACCAGTTCGGACACCGTCAGGTCGCCGTCGGCGCACAGCGCGAGGATGCGAAGGCGGGTCGGTTCCGCCGCCGCGCGCATGCCACTCATGGTGTCGTCAAGCGTTCTCATAGATTGTCATATACATATAAACATATCTTTATGTCAATTCGAAAGTGATGGATTCACGCGTCCTTCCCCGAATAAGGGCGCGCGTCGCGTTGCGGGCGGAGGCGGGGCGCATTCAGTGGTAGGCGGCGGACTTTGGAGTCTGATATACTTTATACCAGCGGCTGAAGCACCGGGGCGGAACCCCGGACGTCACGGGCATAAATCGTGACCGGGCTGCGGAAAGGCTTCGTTCTGGGAGGGCAATCGTCATCTTAAAGCGATTGGTGGGTGCCTGTTGCCGGCGTCCCGGCTTGCGCGTGCGGCTTGCGCGCTGCGGATATCGACATCCCGGCCGACCCAACCTTTTGGGTAGCTACACTAATTCGATCAGACGGGCTAAACAGAAGAAAATACCAAACGAATAGAAAAAAGATTCTGGCATCCAGCACAGGGGGAAACATGAACAACCTGCGGATCAGTACGGCAAGCCGGATGCTGCTCATCGCCATCGTGGTGACGGGCATCATCCAGGTCGTCAACGTGCTGCGGATCACCAACAACGTCGAAACCATCGACGGCGCCTGGGTCGAGTTCCAGGAAGCCCAGAACGAAAAAATCCGCCTGCTGGGCGACCTGCGCGCGGCCATGGGCTACGGCGGCCTGATCGAAAACTTCAAGGACTACATGCTGCGCCAGACGGACGAGTACCTGGAGAACGTCAAGAAATTTACCGACAAGTCCATGAGCATCATCAAGACCTATGAAGGTCTGGCTCTGAACGATGCGGAGACGGCGGCGCTGGGAACGATCGAGGAGATCGTCGCGGTCTACGGCGAACAGGTGGGCGAGGTCGAGACCCTGACCTTCGACGTCGTGCCGCCGGAGGAGATCGACAAGAAAATCCAGATCGATCCGTCGCCGGCGCTCGAGGCGTTGAAAACCCTGGCCCAGGCCGCCGAAGGCAAGAAGAAGAAAGGCGCCAAGAAGACCAAGTCGCAGCTCCTCAACTCGATCCGCGCCCATCTCGGGTTCGGCGGGCTGATCCACAACTTCAAGAACCTGGTGATCCGCCGCGACGCGGCCATGGCCGACAAGGTCAAGGCCGACGTGGCCGCGATCACCGCCGCCGCCGAGACCTACAAGGCGCTTGGCGTGTCCGAGAACGAAGCCAAGCTTCTGGACGGCCTCGCGGGCGTCATCACCGCCTATGGTACGGCCGTCGACGCCGTGCTGGCCCAGGCCCGCGACGGGGCCACGGCACGCGACATCGACCAGGCGCTGAACCTGGACGACAGCGCCCTGACCGGCGCCCTGGAAGGCCTGAAAAGCGAGATCAAGGATCAGCTGACCGCCAAGTCCCAGGCCGTCGAGGATTCTCTCGAGGGCGTGCGTGGCCTGGTCAAGATCGGCGTCTGGGTCACCGTGGTGCTGCTGACCCTTTTGGTCGCCGGCAGCTATTGGCTGCTCCACTTCCGCGTCCGCAATCCGATCAAGGCCATCACCCAGGCCATGGACGATCTGGCCGGCGGTAATCTGGAGGTGGACATCCCCGCCCTCGGGCAGAAGACGGAAGTCGGGGAAATGGCCGGCGCGGTCCAGGTGTTCAAGGAGAACGCGCAGGAAGTCCGCCGCATGGCGGCGGCGCGGGAGACGGAGCAGCGGCGCAACCAGCGCAAGCTGCAAAGCGAGGTTCTGGCGCTGAACACCGCGCTGG
>PFFW01000030.1 GCA_002781745.1 Rhodospirillales bacterium CG15_BIG_FIL_POST_REV_8_21_14_020_66_15 | reverse complement strand
TCGCCATGGACGAGGGCCTGCGTTTCGCCATCCGCGAGGGCGGCCGTACCGTCGGCGCCGGCGTCGTTTCCAAGATCATCGAATAGGGGCGCGCGGCTGACTATATAGAAGTGCAAGGTCACCTGGCCGGCGCCCGGACGACCGTCCGGGCCGCCGGATGACCGAAGCGGCGTTAGGGGTATAGCTCAGTTGGTAGAGCGGCGGTCTCCAAAACCGCAGGTCCCGGGTTCGAGCCCTGGTGCCCCTGCCACCTTCCCGGGGCCGATTCGGGGGATCCTGCGGACCGCTCCGGCGGCGAACGGACTTGACGAAGCAGCCTGATTTTAGAAGTCGGATAATATTTATGCCAAAAACCAACCCGGCCCAGTTCATCCAGGAAGTCCGCCAAGAGGCGGCCAAGGTGACTTGGCCGTCGCGCAAGGAGACCGGCGTTTCCACCGCCATGGTCTTCGTGATGGTGATTATCGCCGCGCTGTTCTTCCTGCTCGTCGACCAGATCCTGCAGTTCGGCATTCGCCTCGTCTTCGGGCTGGGGGGCTGATCCATGGCACTGCGCTGGTACGTCGTCCACGTCTATTCGGGCTTCGAGAAGAAGGTCGCCCAATCCATCGAAGAGCAGGCCAGGCAGGCCGGCATGGAGGAACAGATTCCCCAGGTCCTGGTGCCGACGGAGGCCGTCGTCGAGATGCGCCGCGGCGCCAAGGTCAACGCCGAACGCAAGTTCTTCCCGGGCTACATCCTGGTCGAGATGGAACTGACGGACGAGACCTGGCACCTGGTCAAGAACACGCCCAAGGTCACCGACTTCCTGGGCGGCAAGGGCCGTCCGCACCCGATCTCCGAGGCCGAGGCGCAGCGCATCCTGTACCAGGTCAAGGAAGGCGTCGAACGTCCGAAGCCCTCCGTCACCTTCGAAGTGGGCGAGCAGGTCCGCGTGTGCGACGGGCCGTTCAACTCGTTCAACGGCATGGTCGAGGAGGTCGACGAGGAACGCTCGCGGGTCAAGGTCGCGGTCAGCATCTTCGGCCGCGCCACGCCCGTCGAACTGGAATACAGCCAGGTCGAAAAGGTCTAGGCACGACACGGTTTAACCGCGTGGGAGGCCCGCCATTGGCCGTACCACGCTCTTCAGGCCCTCCCTGACGGAAGGGCGCAACCCGGCCCCCGGCGGCAATGCTCCGAAGGGCCATATGAAAGACTGAGGATAGAGAAATGGCGAAGAAAGTCGCGGGGCTGATCAAGCTCCAAATTCCGGCGGGGCAGGCCAACCCGTCGCCGCCCGTCGGGCCGGCGCTGGGCCAGGCCGGCCTCAACATCATGGAGTTCTGCAAGGCGTTCAACGCGCAGACGCAGAACCTGGAACCGGGCATGCCGGTCCCGGTGGTCATCACGGCCTATGGGGACCGCACGTTTTCGTTCGTCACGAAGACCCCGCCGGCCAGCTACCTCCTGATGAAGGCGGCCAAGCTGTCGAAAGGCGTCAACAAGCCGGGCCACGAAAGCAAGGGCAGGGTGACCATGGCACAACTGCGCGAAATCGCCGCCGTCAAGATGGCCGACCTCAACACCACGGACGTGGAAGCCGCCTGCCGCATGCTGGCCGGCTCAGCCCGCTCCATGGGCATGGACGTAGTGGAGTAGGAACGATGGCACGCAAATTCGGAAAGCGCATCCGCGCCGCCATGGAAGGTGTCGACCGGGAAACGGCCTACGACCTGGGCGACGCCGTGAAGATGGTCAAGACGAACGCGACGGCCAAGTTCGATGAAACCATCGAAGTCGCGATCAACCTGGGCGTCGATCCGCGCCACGCCGACCAGATGGTCCGCGGCATGGTCGAGCTGCCCCACGGCACGGGCAAGAGCGTGCGCGTCGCCGTGTTCGCCAAGGATGCCAAGGCCGAAGAGGCCCGCAAGGCCGGGGCCGACGTAGTCGGCGCCGAGGACCTGATGGAAGCGGTGCAGAATGGACAGATCGACTTCGAGCGCGTCATTGCGACCCCGGACATGATGGCCATCGTCGGCCGTCTTGGTAAGGTGCTGGGTCCGCGCGGCCTGATGCCGAACCCCAAGCTGGGCACGGTGACTCCGGACGTCGCCGGCGCCGTGCGCGCGGCCAAGGCCGGCCAGATCGAGTTCCGCGTCGAAAAGGCGGGCATCATCCATGCCGGCGTCGGCAAGGCGAGTTTCTCCGAGGACCAGATCCGCGAGAACGTCGCCGCCTTCGTCGACGCCATCAACCGGGCCAAGCCGTCGGGTGCCAAGGGCACGTACATGCAGCGTGTCAGCCTGTCGTCCACCATGGGCCCGGGCGTAAAGATCAACGTGGCCAGCTTCGCCCGCTAGGGCGGGCGGCCGCGATTTAAGAGTTTCCGCCAGCCGGGAGAAATTCCGGGGACGCGGAAAGGGAAGGGGCCTCCGGGCCTTGCCGGTTCGTCGGCCCCGACCCACCTGTCCAAGACAGTAGGTGTTCCCTCGGCTTCGAGGGCGCTTAAAGGGGTCAACCCGCCTGCCGAGACCGTGTTGAACCGTTTTCCGGCGGGGCCTTCGTCAAGGGCCCGGCCGTCGAACGGCTTGAACGACTGCACTGGACAGGCGAGCTGGTCTTGGTTTTGGACCGCCCGCCGGGCGGCCCCGAGACAAAGGCCTGAGGTGCAACGGTTCGGCCTGTGGTCCTTAGGGGCGGCAGTCCGGATCACTACTGGAGACGATCCGTGGACCGATCAGAAAAAGAACAATTGGTTGCGTCCCTCAAGGATGCGTTCAACGAGACGACCATCGTCGTCGTCACCCACTATTCCGGGCTGACGGTGGCCGAGATGGGCGATCTTCGCGACCGCATGCGCGAGGCCGGGGCCAAGTTCAAAGTGACGAAGAACCGGCTCACGCGTCTCGCCCTCGAAGGAACGCGGTTCCAGGGCATCAGCGATCTTTTCACCGGTCCGACGGCGATGGCTTATTCGCAGGATCCGGTGGCGGCCGCAAAGGTGGCGGTCGAGTTCTCCAAGAAGAACGAGAAGCTGGTGGTCCTGGGCGGTGCGCTTGGCGAGAAGGCCCTTGGCGTCGATGAAGTCAAGGCCCTGGCCACGCTGCCGTCCCTGGACGAACTGCGCGCCAGACTTGTCGGTATGCTGAATACGCCGGCAACCCGTATCGCCGGTGTCCTTCAGGCCCCGGCGGGTCAGGTTGCCCGGGTCATTTCGGCCTACGGGCAGAAGCAGGGCGAGGCGGCTTAAACGAGCCTCCTGAGATCTATTCCGAATACCAACGTTCAAGCCGTAGGAGATTTAAAAATGGCTAATCTGGAACAACTTGTTGAAGACCTGTCCGGCCTGACCGTCCTCGAGGCGGCCGAGCTGTCCAAGATGCTGGAAGAGAAGTGGGGCGTTTCCGCCGCCGCTCCGGTCGCCGTCGCCGCAGCAGCGCCGGGCGCCGGTGCTGCTGCCGAAGTGGCCGAGGAAAAGGACGAATTCGAAGTCGTCCTGGCCGCCGCCGGCGACAAGAAGATCAACGTGATCAAGGAAGTCCGCACGATCACCGGCCTGGGTCTGAAGGAAGCCAAGGACCTCGTCGAAGGCGCTCCGAAGACCGTCAAGGAAGGCGTCAAGAAGGACGAAGCCGAAGCGATCAAGAAGAAGCTGGAAGAAGCCGGCGCCACCGTCGAGCTGAAGTAGTTTCTTTTGCTGAACACCGGGCGGCGCTCTTTCGCCCGGTAACGAGTTCGGGCCGCGGCGGGGTGTCATGCCCCGCCGCCGTCCGCGAAAACTGAGCCTTGTCCGCCCGTATCAGGTCTTGCCGGGACCGGGAAAGTGGACAGGGGGCCCCGCCGGGCCATCGGTCATGTGGCTGTCTCCCCGCCACAGGACCGCGCCCGGGTGAAAGCGCAGGGCCAGAGACATTCGGTCACGGCGTCCGAGTGTCCAGGGGTGACCCCGCCGGAAGACCGGCCGGGGACATTTATTTGAACGTCGTGAGGTCACGCAATGTCCAATACGTTTACCGGTCGCAAGCGCATTCGGAAGGATTTCGGTCGTCTTAAATCGGTCGCCGAAATGCCGAACCTGATCGAAGTCCAGAAGACGTCCTACGAGATGTTTCTGCAGCGGGAAACCAAGCCCGAGGACCGCACCAACACCGGTCTGCAGGAGGTCTTCCGCTCCGTCTTCCCGATCCAGGATTTCTCCGAGCGCGGCACCCTTGAATTCGTGCGTTACGAATTCGAGGAACCGAAGTACGACGTCGAGGAATGCCAGCAGCGCGGCATGAACTTCGCGGCGCCGCTGAAGGTGACGCTGCGCCTGGTCGTGTGGGACGTGGACGAGGAAACCGGCGCCCGCTCCATCCGCGACGTGAAGGAACAGGACGTCTACATGGGCGACATGCCGCTCATGACCTCCAACGGCACTTTCGTCATCAACGGCACCGAACGCGTGATCGTGTCGCAGATGCACCGCTCGCCGGGCGTGTTCTTCGATCACGACAAGGGCAAGACCCATTCGTCTGGCAAGTACCTGTTCGCCGCCCGCGTGATTCCCTACCGCGGGTCGTGGCTGGACTTCGAGTTCGACGCCAAGGACCTGATCTACGTGCGCATCGACCGCCGCCGCAAGCTGCCGGTCACGACGCTTCTGATGGCGCTCGACAACGACGCCACGGAAAAGCTGCGCGAAAAGCGGGCGGAGGACGGCAAGACCCTCGAGCCGCAGGAAATCTTCGGCATGTCGGCCGAGGACATCCTGGGCCACTTCTACGACAGGGTCGTGTTCGAGCAGGCCAAGGACGGCTGGAAGACGCCGCTGGCGGCCGAGCGCCTGAAGGGCCAGAAGCTGACCCGCGACCTGGTCAACGCCAAGACCGGCAAGGTCGTGGTGGAAGCCGGGACCAAGATGACCGCGCGCACGATCAAGAAGCTGGAAGATTCCAAGGTCGAGGAGATCCTGGTGCCGGCCGAGGACCTGATCGGCCGCTACATCGGCGAGGACATCATCAACGAGGAAACCGGCGAGGTCTACGTCGAAGCCGGCGAGGAAATCACCGAAGAGGTCCTGAACCAGCTTTCCGAAGCCAAGATCACCAAGATTCCGACGCTGTCCATCGACCACATCAACGTCGGTCCCTACATGCGCAACACCCTGGCGGTGGACAAGAACTCGTCCCGCGAGGAAGCGCTGATCGACATCTACCGGGTCATGCGCCCCGGCGAGCCGCCGACGCTGGACACCGCCGAGGCCCTGTTCAAAGGTCTGTTCTTCGATTCCGAGCGCTACGACCTGTCGGCCGTGGGCCGCGTCAAGATGAACGCCCGCCTTGGCTTCCAGACCGAGGACACGGTCCGCATCCTGCGCCGCCAGGATATCCTCGAGGTGGTGCGCACCCTGCACGAACTGAAGGACGGCCGCGGCGAAATCGACGACATCGATCACCTGGGCAACCGCCGGGTGCGCTCGGTCGGCGAACTGATGGAAAACCAGTACCGCATCGGCCTCTTGCGCATGGAACGCGCGATCCGCGAGCGCATGTCCTCCGTCGACATCGACACGGTCATGCCGCACGACCTGATCAACGCCAAGCCGGCTGCCGCCGCGGTGCGCGAGTTCTTCGGCTCGTCGCAGCTCTCGCAGTTCATGGATCAGACCAACCCGCTGTCGGAAGTGACCCACAAGCGGCGCCTGTCGGCCCTCGGCCCGGGCGGTCTGACCCGCGAGCGCGCGGGCTTCGAAGTGCGCGACGTGCACCCCACGCACTACGGCCGCATCTGCCCGATCGAAACGCCGGAAGGTCCGAACATCGGCCTCATCAACTCGCTGGCGACCTACGCCCGGGTCAACAAGTACGGCTTCATCGAAACGCCCTACCGCAAGGTCGAGGACGGCAAGGTCGCGGGTGATGTGTTCTACATGTCGGCCATGGAGGAAGGGCGCTATGTCATCGCCCAGGCCAACGCCGACCTGGACAAGAACGGCAAGTTCGTCGACGACCTGGTGAGCTGCCGCAAGGGCGGAGACTTCGTCATGGTCCGCCCGGAAGACATCGACTACATCGACGTCTCGCCGAAGCAGCTCGTCTCCGTTGCCTCGGCGCTGATCCCGTTCCTCGAGAACGATGACGCCAACCGCGCGCTCATGGGCTCGAACATGCAGCGCCAAGCCGTGCCGCTGATTAAGGCCGAGGCGCCGCTGGTCGGCACCGGCATGGAAGCGCCGGTGGCCCGTGACTCGGGCGCCACCATCACGGCGCGCCGCGGCGGCACCGTCGACCAGGTCGACGCGACCCGCATTGTCGTCCACGCGGACGAGGCGGAAAGCACCAGCTCCGACACCGGCGTTGACATCTACTACCTGAACAAGTTCCAGCGCTCGAACCAGAACACCTACCTGCACCAGAAACCATTGGTGAAGGTGGGCGACCGGGTCGAGAAGGGCGACACCATCGCCGATGGTCCCTCCACGGACCTGGGCGACCTGGCGCTCGGCCGCAACGTGCTGGTCGCGTTCATGCCCTGGAACGGCTACAACTTCGAGGACTCCATCCTGATCTCCGAACGCATCGTCCGCGACGACGTGTTCACTTCGATCCACATCGAGGAGTTCGAGGTCATGGCCCGCGACACCAAGTTGGGCCAGGAGGAAATCACCCGCGACATCCCGAACGTGGGTGAGGAAGCCCTGAAGAACCTCGACGAGGCCGGCATCGTCTATATCGGCGCCGAAGTCGAACCGGGCGACATCCTGGTCGGCAAGGTGACGCCGAAGGGCGAAAGCCCGATGACGCCGGAAGAAAAACTTCTGCGCGCCATCTTCGGCGAAAAGGCGTCCGACGTGCGCGACACGTCGCTTCGCCTGCCGCCGGGCGTCAACGGCACGATCGTCGAGGTCCGCGTGTTCTCGCGCCGCGGCGTCGACAAGGACGAGCGCGCGCTGGCCATCGAACGGGCCGAGATCGAGCGTCTTGCCAAGGACCGCGACGACGAACGCCGCATCCTGGAACGCTCGTTCGAGGCGCGCCTGAAGGCGCTTTTGACCAACCGCAAGGCGGCCGGCGGGCCCAAGGGCCTGAAGTCCGGCACCAAGCTGACCGACAACGTGCTGTCGCAGTACACGGTCGGCCAGTTGGCGCAGATCGTCATCGAGAACGACAAGGTCATGAAGGACGTGGAAGCCCTCAAGACCCAGTTCGAAGAGGACATCGCCAAACTGCAGGCCCGCTTCGACAACAAGGTCGACAAGCTGCAGCGCGGTGACGACCTGAGCCCGGGCGTCATGAAGATGGTCAAGGTCTTCGTCGCCGTGAAGCGCAAGCTGCAGCCGGGCGACAAGATGGCGGGCCGTCACGGCAACAAGGGCGTCATCTCCAAGATCGTTCCGATGGAGGACATGCCGCATCTGGAAGACGGCACCCCCGTCGACGTCGTGCTCAACCCTCTGGGCGTGCCGTCGCGCATGAACGTGGGGCAGATCCTGGAAACCCACCTGGGCTGGGCCTGTGCCGGCCTGGGGCGCCAGATCGGCGGCCTGATGGAAGACATGCAGGCCAACGGCGGCGACACCAAGAAGCTGAAGTCGCTGTTGAAGGACATCTACGGCAACGACGTCTACAAGTCGGACGTCGCCGACCTGAGCGACGACGAGCTTATGGAACTGGGCACCAACCTAACTCCGGGCGTGCCGATCGCGACGCCGGTGTTCGACGGTGCCCGCGAAGACGACATCGTCGAGATGCTCGAGAAGGCGGGGCTCGATTCCTCCGGCCAGATGACCCTTGTCGACGGCCGCACGGGCGAAACCTTCGAGCGCAAGGTCACGGTGGGCTACATCTACATGCTGAAGCTCCACCACCTGGTCGACGACAAGATCCACGCCCGGTCCATCGGCCCGTACTCGCTCGTCACCCAGCAGCCGCTGGGCGGCAAGGCGCAGTTCGGCGGCCAGCGTTTCGGCGAAATGGAGGTCTGGGCGCTCGAAGCCTACGGCGCCGCCTACACGCTGCAGGAAATGCTGACCGTGAAGTCGGACGACGTGTCGGGCCGCACCAAGGTCTACGAGGCCATCGTCCGCGGCGACGATACCTTCGAGGCCGGCGTGCCGGAATCCTTCAACGTTCTGGTCAAGGAACTGCAATCCCTTGGCCTGAACGTGGAAATGAACTAAGCGGCCAACGGCCCTTAAGGAGTAGAAGACATGAACGAACTGATGCGCATTTTCGGGACGCCTGCGGCAACCCAGCAGTTCGACGAACTCAAGATCTCCATCGCGTCGCCGGAACGGATCCGGTCGTGGTCGTTCGGTGAGATCAAGAAGCCGGAGACCATCAACTACCGGACCTTCAAGCCGGAACGGGACGGCCTGTTCTGCGCCCGCATCTTCGGTCCGATCAAGGACTACGAATGCCTGTGCGGCAAGTACAAGCGGATGAAGTACAAGGGCATCATCTG
>PFFW01000164.1:495-8151 GCA_002781745.1 Rhodospirillales bacterium CG15_BIG_FIL_POST_REV_8_21_14_020_66_15 | reverse complement strand
GGCGTCGCGCAGCAGGCGGCCTGTCGGGCTTTCGTTGATGTAGCCCATGCCGCCCAGCGCCTGCACGGCCTGGAGCGCCACCTGGGTCGCCTTCTCGGCGGCATAGAGGATACATCCGGCGGCGTCCTTGCGCGTGGTGCGGCCCCGGTCGGCGGCCTGGGCGACGGCATAGACGTAGGCGCGGCAGGCGTTCATGTCCGTGTACATGTCGGCGAGCTTGCCCTGCATGAGCTGGAACTCGCCGATGGCCTGGCCGAACTGCTTGCGGTCGTGGACGTAGGGCACGACGACGTCGAGGCAGGCCTGCATGATGCCGACGGGCCCGGCGGCCAGCACCAGGCGCTCGTAGTCGAGCCCCGACATGAGAACGCGCACCCCGCCGTCGACCTCGCCCAGCACGTTTTCCATGGGCACCTCGCAGTCCTCGAACACCAGTTCGCAGGTGTCGGAGCCCCGCATGCCCAGCTTGTCCAGCTTCTGCGCCGTGGAGAACCCGGCCATGCCCTTCTCGACCAGGAAGGCGGTGATGCCCTTCGATCCCGCCTCCGGCTGCGTCTTGGCGTAGACCACCAGCACCTCGGCCTGCGGGCCGTTGGTGATCCACATCTTGTTGCCGTTGAGCACATAGCGGTCGTTGCGGCGCTCGGCCTTCAGCTTCATGCCGACCACGTCCGACCCGGCGCCCGGCTCGCTCATGGCGAGCGCCCCCAGGTGTTCGCCGGAGATCAGTTTCGGCAGGAACCGCGCCTTCTGCTCGGGATTGCCGTTGCGGTTGATCTGGTTGACGCAGAGGTTCGAATGGGCGCCGTAGGACAGCGCCACGGAGGCCGAGGCGCGGCTGATCTCCTCCATCGCCACGCAATGGGCGAGGTAGCCCATGGCCGCGCCGCCGTGGTCCTCGTCCGCCGTGATGCCGAGCAGGCCCAGCTTGCCCAGTTCCGGCCACAGGTCGCGGGGGAAGACGTTGGTTTCGTCGATTTCGGCCGCGCGCGGCGCGATCTTGTCCTGCGCGAAGCGATACACCGTGTCGCGCAGCGCCTCGATCTCCTCGCCCAGCGCGAAGGTCATGCCGGTGGTGAACATGATTCTCTCCCAAAAACCGGCCCCGATTATCGGGGCCGCCGCGGCATCCGGCAAGGAGCTTGGGTTGACGTTGCGTCAAGAAGGAAGAAAACCACGGAGACGGTGAGGCGGTGAGGGTTTTCGTCAAGCCAGGCCATGACGGTCATTCTTTCTCCTCACTGTCTCACCGTCTCTGTGGTTCCCTTATTGCCTCCGGACCGATTGCCGCCAACAATCGGACAGAAACAAAAACCCACCGCAGGAGACATCCCCCATGACCACCGCCATCGACCACCTCAATTCCGGCGAGATCCTCAGCCAGGGCACGGCGACGGAAACCACCGTGTACCTGTGCGGCCTGACGGGCGGCGACACGTCGAAGGACGTGCAGGGCCAGACGCGCGACGTGCTGGCCAAGATCGACGCCTGCCTGGCCCATTTCGGCACCGACAAGTCGAAGCTTCTCAGCGCCGTCATCTATCTGGACGACCTGCGCCGCAAGCCGGCCGTGAACGAGGTGTGGCAGGAATGGCTGGGCGACCTGGCGCGGCCCGCCCGGGCCTGCGTCGGCGCGCAGCTCGAGATGGGCACCCAGGTCGAGATCATGGTGACGGCGGCCAGGTGAATTCGGCCGCGGATGCGGCGCGGCGGCCCTCAGTGCAGTTGTCCGGTCCCGGGATCGGCGAGGGAAATGGCGATGGCGGCCGCGACCCGGCGCCAGGTATCCGCGCCCTCCGCGTCGCCTGCGGCTTCCAGCTCGTGCACGCGGCGCTGGGCTTCGGCCAGGGCGTCTTCGCCATAGCGCACGATGAACCGGCGCACGGTCTCGTCGAAATTCTTGAAGCGGCCCTTGCGCGGCATGCGGCCGTGCCCCTCGGAATGCGGTGTTCGTCCCCTGGCGGACGACTGGGGAAAGCCTATCCGCCCGCGCCGCGGGCGGTGTTGACGCAGGTCAATTCCCTGGGCGATAAACGGCGCGACACTTCCGCACGTCGAATGCCGGCCCCGCCGGTCCAGAGTAAGGAAACGTCATGGCCACGGCCTGTCCGCCCCGCCATCAATTCGAAGACGCCGAATGGGCCGCCCTGTGCGCGAACGGGGCTCCCGGCAAGGAGGCCGTGTCGCGCGCGCGGCATTTCCTGCCGGGCGAGCCGATCTATCACGAAGGCGACGCGGCGACCGGCCTCTATTGCGTGGCGTCGGGTCTGGTCGGCATCCGCAAGGTCGACGCCGACGGCGAGTCCATGCTGCTGCGCCTGGTCCGCCCGGGCCAGACTTTCGGGTACCGCTCGCTTCTCACCGGCACGCCGCATGGCGTCGGCGCCGAAGCCCTGAAGGAATCCCGCATCCGGCAGCTTCCCGCCGCCGTCGTGCACAAGGCGGTGGCCGACGATCCGGCGGTGATGCTGGCCTTCTTCCGCCGTCTCGCCCGCGACATGGCCGAGGCGGAGAACAAGGTGATGGAAACGGTCACCGCGTCCTGCCGGGTCCGCTTCCTGCGCCTGTTGCTGGCCTTCGGCGGCGACGCGGACGACGGCATGGGGCGGGGCGTCCACCTTGAGCTGCCGGTGTCGCGCCAGGACATCGCGTCGCTGATCGGCGTGCGCTCGGAAACCATGTCGCGGGTGATCCGCGTCATAGAGGACGAGGGACTGGCCCGCTTCAAGGGCCGCCACGTCGACATTCCCGACGCCCGCCGCCTCGCGGTCGAAAGCCTGGGCGTCCTCGCGGACTGAAGCCGGTTCAAGCTTCGCCGATGATCCCGATCACCTCGCGGGTCATGGCGCGGGTTCCCATGTCGCCGCCGAATTCCATGGGCCGCAGGCGGTCTGCCTCGAACCCCCGTTCCACCGCCGCCTCGATCAGTGCCGCCGCGTCCGCCAGTCCCTGGTGGCCGCCCGCCTTGTCGGCCAGATAGTCGAGCATCAGGGCGCCCGACAGGATCGCCGCCAGGGGGTTGGCGCTGTCCCGGCCCATGATGTCGGGGGCCGAGCCGTGGGCCGGCTGGAACAGGGCCTGGGCGTCGCCGACCTCGGCGCAGGCGGCCATGCCCATGCCGCCGACCAGGCCGCCCGCCAGGTCGGACAGGATGTCGCCGAACATGTTCTCCATGACCAGCACGTCGAACTCCCAGGGCCGGCGGATCAGGTCGAGCGCCTGGGCGTCCACGTAGTTGTAGGACACGGCGATGTCCGGGAAGGCGGCCTTGCGCTCGTCGAACACCTTGCGGAAGAAGGCCATGGAGCGGAACACGTTGGCCTTGTCGACGCAGGTCACCGCGCCTTTCCCGCCGCGCTGCCTGCGCTTCTCCGCAAGCCGGAAGGCGAAGTCGAACAGCTTTTCCGAGGTCGCCCGCGTGATGCGCAGGACGTCCTCGACCTCGTCATCGGTCTGCACGATCTCGCGGCCCGTGGCGGCGGCGGTATGGAACAGGCCCTCGGTGGATTCCCGCAGGATCACCAGGTCGATCGCGGCGGCGCGCGGGTCGGCCAGGCGCCGGGGGGCGTTCGGGTAGGCCTTCACCGGGCGCACGCCCGCATACAGTTGAAACCGTTCGCGCAGGCGCAGGTGGGGCGAGATTTCCGTTCCGTCGGTGTGACGCACGCTGGGCAGGCCGATGGCGCCCAGCAGGATGGCGTCGGACCGGTCGCAGGCCTCCTCGGCGCCGGGCGCCATGTCCCGGCCGGTTTCCCGGAAACAGGCCGCCCCGGCCGCAAGGTCGTCGCAGGCGAGGCGGAAGCCGCCGGTGCGCACGCGCGCCGCCTCGATGACGGCGAGTGCTGCGTCGGTCACGTCGCCGCCGATGCCGTCGCCGCGGATCACGGCGATGTTGCAGGTGGTTTGGTTCATGATTGATGTTCCCTCGGGTGTTTCCTTGGCCCTATCGTACCGGGATGAGAAGCGCAACCGCCTATCGCACCGCCCGCGACCTGATCACCGAAGTGACCGGCGGCCATGCCGCGCCCTCGGACATCGCGGCGGCGGTGCTGACGGACGTCGCGGCGCTCGACCCCCGGCTCAACTGCTTCGCCTGGTTCGACCCGGAGGCCGTGATGGCCCAGGCGCGGGCGCTCGACGCGCGCATCGCCAAGGGCGAGGACGTGGGCGCCCTCGCCGGCCTGCCCGTCGCCATCAAGGACCTGATCGCCATGAAGGGCGCGCCCACGGCCTTCGGCTCGCGCCTCATGGCGGGCAACGTGATCGACGCCGACGCGCCCGCGACGGAACGCATCCGCGCCGCCGGCGCGGTGCTGCTCGGCAAATCGACGACCAGCGAGTTCGGCTGCAAGGCCGTGGGCGACTCGCCGCTGACCGGCATCACCCGCAACCCGTGGAACCCGGACTGCACGCCCGGCGGTTCCTCGGCCGGGGCGGCGGCGCTCGCCGCTTCCGGCATCACGCCGGTCGCCATCGGCACCGACGGCGGCGGCTCCGTGCGCATCCCGGCCAGCCTCACGGGCCTGTTCGCCATCAAGGCGCAGTTCGGCCGCGTGCCCGTGTGGCCGGTCTCGGCCACGGCGTCGCTCGCCCATGTCGGGCCGCTGTCGCGCGACGTGCGGGACAGCGCCCTGATGATGGGCGTCATTTCCGGCTTCGACGCCCGCGACCCCGCCGCCGTGGCCGGGCCGGTGCCGGACTACCTGGCGGCCTGCGAGCGCGATCCCAAGGGGCTCCGCGTCCTCTATTCGGAAACCTTCGGCTACGCCCGCCCCGATGCCGAGGTCGCGGCGTTGTGCCGCAAGGCGATGGACCGGCTGGCGGCGCTCGGCTGCGCGGTCGAGGAACGGGATTTCCTGTTCGACGATCCCGCCGACATCTGGGCGTCGGAATTCTATTCGGGCGTCGGCACGCGCCTGCGGGACGCGCTGGCGACGCGGCCGGACGAGATCGATCCCGGCGTGGCGGCGGAACTGCGCAAGGCGCTGGCGCGCGACGTTCCCGCCTATTTCACGCAAGTCTTCGAACGCTACGCCTTCCGCGAGACGGTGCGCGCCCTGTTCGAGGGCTTCGACGCGATCGCCGGCCCGACCCTGCCGGTGACGGCGGTCCCGGTCGGTCGCGACGTGCCCGAGGGACATGGGGACCGCTCGCCCATCGACTGGGTCTATTACACCTATCCCTTCAACCTGACGGGCCATCCGGCGGTCTCGATCAACGCCGGGTTCACGGCCGCCGGCATGCCGACGGGGCTGCAGCTCGTCGGTCGCCCGCTCGCCGAGGAAACCCTGTTCACCCTCGCCGCCGCCTATCAGGACGCGGACCCGGAGCGGGAGCGGAGGCCGGATCTTTAGGGGTCCGGGTCGTTCAGATTGTCCAGCGGATAGATCGGCCGCCGCACGTTCCCGGATTCCGGCCTCGCCCGACGCTATGACTTATGGGAGGGATTGCGTACAATTCGCAACAATAAGAAACTGCCGCCGCCCGGTCGCAAAAGTCGCGTTGTTCCGACGTCGCGGAAAACGGACCAAAGGACCGGCAGTAAAACGCCCCGCCGCGGGACCGCCGCCGGTGAGGCCGCCACGACAGGCATTTCCGGACCCATGCGACGACCGACGCGCAAAAGTCCAAGCGCCCTCTCGGAGGGATGAGAAAGTGAAGCATCGTGATCTCAAGTGTAACCGGACGCCGCGTGCATCGGCCCGCCTGATCGCGTGCCTTGCCGCCGTTTTCCTAGGATTGGTCTCGCTTTTCGGCGCGGCCGAGGCGGCCGGCGATGCGCGGTCGGACGAGCGGGCGTACAGGATCCTGGCCGTGCACGCCTACAGCCAGCAGTATCCCTGGACGGCCCGGCAGCACAGGGGATTCGTGCGGGGCCTGACCGAGGGCCTCGACCGGACGGTCGAGATCAAGACGGAACACCTGGATACCAAGCGGCGCGCCCTCGACCCGGACTACGCCAATGCGTTCGCCCGGTTCCTGGCGACCAAGTACGGCAGTTACGGCCCGGACGCCATCTACGTGACGGACGACAACGGCCTGACTTTCGCCCTGGACCACCTTCGGGAACTGTTCCCCGAGGCCCCGGTCTTCTTTTCCGGGGTCAACGATTACGACCATCTGGGGCGGCTCGACCGCTCCATGGTCACCGGCGTGTTCGAGCGCAAGGAGATCCGGCCGAACCTGGAATTTCTGCGGACGCTGCGCGGCGATCTGCAGAAGGTGGTCATCGTCGGCGACGGCTCGGCGACCTACCGCGCCATCGAAGTGGAATTGAAGCGTGAACTTGCCGAAACCGCCGGGCCCCAGGTCACCTTTCTGGTCAGCGAACGGCTCTCCGAAATCGTCGACGGTCTGCGCGAGGCCCGGGGCCAGCCGGTCATCCTGACCACGCTGGGCGCGATCCGCAACGTGATGGGCGACGTCGCCCCGCTGTCGCAGATCGTCGCCGGCATCGTCGGCACCGGCAGCGGCATCGTCATCAGCATGGAGGACGCCTATCTCTTCGATGGCGTTCTCGGCGGATACGTCACCAGCGGGATCGCCCAGGGCCGGACGGCGGCGGATCTGATGTCCCGGCACCTCAAGGGGACGCCGATGCGCGATCTCGCGCCGGTCGCCAAAAGCCCCAACGAATACCTGTTCAACGACCGGGTCCTGGAATCCCTCGATCTCCGCCTGCCCGCCGAGATCGCGGCGCAGGCCCGCCTGATCCACCTCCGCGAAAACTGGGCGGAGAAATACCGCGACGTCATCCTGGCCGCCATCGTCGGGCTGACCCTGGCGTTCGTCGGCAGCCTGCTGTTCTACCTTCGAACCCTCTCGGCGAAGAACAGCCAGTTGGTGGAGCAGCGCCGGCGGTTGCAGAACAGCGAGCGGTTCCGGGCCCGCCAGAGCCGGCTTCTCGAGGACGTGGAACGGCTCAGCATGACCGGCGGCTGGCAGTTCGACGTCGCGACCGGCGAACTGGCCTGGAGCCAGGGAACATACCGAATCCTGGAGGCCGCCCAGGATTACAAGCCCGACTTCAGGACCGAGATCGAGTTCTTCGTCCCGGAACACCGCCAACTGATCTCCAACGCCGTCGACGCCGCCCGGCGGGACGGTACGCCCTGGGACCTGGAGCTTGCCGTCGTAACCTCGGCGGGCAAGAGAAAGGACGTCAGAATCGTCGGCGAAGCCGTCCGCGAAAAAGGCGACATCGCCCTGTTGCGCGGATCGTTCCAGGACATCACCGAACGCAAGCGGTTCGAGCGGGACCTGCAACAGGCCCGCGAGGACGCGGAAAAGGCCAACAACGCCAAGTCCAAGTTCCTGGCCGCCATGAGCCACGAACTGCGGACGCCCCTGAACGCGATCATCGGGTTCTCCGAAATGATCGCCTATCAGGACTTCGGCCAATCGACGGCGGCCAAGCACAAGGAATACGCTGGCGACATCCGGTTCAGCGGCGAACACCTGCTGGCCCTGATCAACACCATTCTGGACATCTCGGCCATCGAATCCGGCGGCCGCGTCCTGCACAAGGAGAGGTTGGGCGTCTTTGACCTCATGCGCGAATGCGTTCACATGTTCCAGGCCGATGCGGACCGGAAGGGCGTGTCGCTGACGGTCGACGAGGAATGCCGCGACGCGGAGGTCTTCGCCGACCGCCAG
>PFFW01000164.1:0-485 GCA_002781745.1 Rhodospirillales bacterium CG15_BIG_FIL_POST_REV_8_21_14_020_66_15 | reverse complement strand
AGGTCGTCCTCAACCCCTTCCACGGCCATCCCCCGCAGGACCGCAACCTGCTCGAAGGCCACGCCCAGGAGACCGTGAAGGAGTTCTGCCAGATCGACGGCGCCATCATCGTGCGCGACGACGGCATCGTGGAGGCGGCGGGACGCTACATCGAGGTGCGCGACCCGACGGACCTGCCAAGCGGCCTCGGGGGCCGGCACCTGGCCGCGGCGGCGGTCACCACGGACACCAAGGCGATCGCCATCACCGTCAGCTAGACCGGCGTCGTGCGCATCTTCCGCGACGGCAAGATCCTGCTGCGCATCGGCGTGACCTGACGGTCGCATGGTCCCGCCATCGCGGGTTTAAGTGTCGCCGGGGAATCGAGCCGCGTGCGGCTGTTGTTCCTGACCCGGAACCCACGTCTCTATTCGATGCAGCGCTTCAAGCAGGCGTGCCAGCGGGCCGGCCACGAGTTCGCCACCCTGGACGTGCTGAAGACCAAC
>PFFW01000197.1:1862-2235 GCA_002781745.1 Rhodospirillales bacterium CG15_BIG_FIL_POST_REV_8_21_14_020_66_15 | reverse complement strand
CTATGCATCGGATGCTCCTTTGACGATGACGACGGTATGGGCGGGCTTGGTGCGACCAAGGGCGCATTGCAGGACTTCCAGCCCCACCTGATAGGCCAGCGGCGTCTGGCAATGGTCCTGGCAAGTGAATTCCCGGTCCTGCGCGCCCGGGGCCTCCACCTGCCAGGCGAAGCGCCAGGGTTCATCGCAGATGGGATCGACGCATTCGCTATCGACCGTGAACGGCCGGAACTCGGTGATGGTGACGGGATCGAACCCGAGGCCCCGCGCCATCTCGCGATAGAACGCGCGGGACTGACCGCCCCGCGCCGTCAATTTCGACACCACCGCCTCGCGCCGCGCCGGCAGGGTGTCGGGCACGTACTGGCTACAC
>PFFW01000197.1:0-1855 GCA_002781745.1 Rhodospirillales bacterium CG15_BIG_FIL_POST_REV_8_21_14_020_66_15 | reverse complement strand
TTCCGTCGCCAGGCGCGGATCGGCCTCGATGTCGATCAGGTCGACGCCGCGGTTGTGCGCCCGGGCGAATTCGTCGGCCCAGGCCGCCAGCACCTTGGTAAGCGTGGCGTCCGGGTCGCGCGGCCAGGCGGCGCCGGGCGGGAGAAGCGCCTGAAGAACTCTCAGATAGTCGTCGGAAGTCGCCCGCATGACTGCCCCTTAGATGAACGTCACGTCGCCCAGCGTGGCGATCTGGCTGGACGTGGTTTCGAAATCCGCCGGGGCGGCGCCGGCGATGCTGACCAGGACATGGTCGTGTTCGCCGGCCGCGATGGAGATCGCCTCCCGGATGTGGCTCAACAGGATCGTCGCGCCGGGCGAGGCCTCGCGGCGCAACAGGTCCGTCAGGTTCGCGATCACGGCGGCCTGGACCTCGGCCGAGGCCGGGGTCAGCCCGGAAATCACCAGGTCAAGCGGCTTCGCCACGGGAGCGACCACCGTCACGTCGGCGGTGACCGGACGCCTGTCCTCCTGGTCGATCAGCGCCTGCACGGCCGCCACCGACGCGCCGTCCGGGATGCCGTCGGCCGTCGTGTCGTCGGTCATGAAGCGGACGGTGACGGTCCCCAGGCCCAGCTCGCCCGCGAACACCCAGGCCCGGGTGACGCCGGCGACTTCCTTCGCCCAAACGACGTAGTCGAACCCGGCGCCGCCGTGCGGCGGCGTGCGGATGCGGGCCAGAATGCGCGCGCGCAGGTCCGCGTCGCTTTCGGCGTCGGCGCCGCCGGCCAGCCCGCCCGCCGCCACCGCCCCGTCCGTCATGATCCCGGCGACGGGCGACACCATGACGATGGGCGCGCCTTCGGCGGCGTTCGCCGCCTTTCCTGCGACCAGGGCCTGGCAGGCCACGGTGACGGCGCCGGCCGCGCTGACCGCCTCGGCCGTGGTCTCGAACTCGGTGCCGTCGGGCAGCGAGAGCAGCGTGCCGGCGGGGACCGCAACGCCGTTCTGCGTGGCCTCGAACGTGGCCGATCCCGTCGCATAGCCGCCCGGCTTTCGGTTGATGCCCCAGGTCGTGCCGTGATGGCTTTCCAGCATCTCCGCCTCGGCCGTGACCGGCGATATCTGCGGCGCCAGCCAGCGGTGGAACCCGTACAGGCCGTGCAGGCCGCCCGAATGGACCCGCGCCATGACGTTGGCGTTTGACCGGCGCAGTTGCGCCCCCGAGCCGGGCAGGCGGCTTTCGAAGTCGCCCTCGGCCCGGGCGGTCAGTTCGGTCAGGGTCGGCGTCTTGAACGGCATGCTATGCGGCCTCCGTCTTCGCGGCCTGGCCCCGCCAGGCGTATTGATAGGTGAACGTTTCCGCGCCCGACGGGCGGGGGATGACGACGGTGAAGCCAAGGACGCCCGGCCGGTGGACGAAGGTCTCGACCTCGACGCGCTCGGCGATCCCGTCCTCGATCACCCAGGTCAGGGCTTCCTCGATGTATTCCCTGGCCCGGCGCAGGACCTCCGGCAGCTGCTTTTCCCGGTGCAGGAGCCACAGCCGCGACCCGTACTTGTCGCCGTCCGCCGGCGCGCCGTCGACGTTCGGCGGCATGGCGTCCCCCCACCATCCCCGGCGGTCGGCCTCGGCTTCCGGCAGGCGGTCGTCGGGCAGCGCCCGGGCGTCCGTGAACAGGGAGTGGATGATTGCCGTCTCCAAGCCTTCCTCGGCCGCCAGCACGCCGCCTTGCAGGCCGAGGTCGGCCGCGATCAGGTCTGGGCGGTACACATGGGCGATATCGGCCATGCCTACGCCCCCTCCGCGTCCGGGTGATCGGACGGAACGGCGGGCTGGTCGAGGCCGTGCTCGGTCGAGGTCGCCAGCCCCACG
>PFFW01000122.1 GCA_002781745.1 Rhodospirillales bacterium CG15_BIG_FIL_POST_REV_8_21_14_020_66_15 | reverse complement strand
AGCTGACGGGCGTGATCTGCGCCGTGTTCGCCTACGGCACCGCGCTGGCTGCCTGGAAGATCTGGCAGACCAGCCGCGAGATGATCACGGTCGAGGACGGCCGCCCGGCGCCGGGTTCGCCCGGCGGGCGCTTTAGGGCCGCGCAGGCGTCGGGCGACGAACGCGCGACGGAACGCGCGGCGCAGGTTCTGCGCCTGACGCTTTCCAACCGTATCGTCGTGGTTCGCCATGTCGCCAACTCGCTGGTCCTACTGGGCCTGATCGGAACGGTGATCGGCTTCATCATTTCGCTGTCGGGCGTCGATCCCTCGGCCGCGTCCGACGCCACCAAGGTCGGCGCCATGGTGGCGACCCTCATCAGCGGCATGTCCGTGGCCCTCAACACAACCCTGGTGGGAGCGATTCTCTACGTCTGGTTGATCGTCAACCATCGCATCCTGGCGTCCGGGACGGTTCGGCTGCTGACCACCGTCCTGCAGGGACCGCCGGCGGCTGCCGACGGCCTGGATCGACGTCAGGCCGCCGAATAGGGCGGGGCGCCAAGGGTGGGCGTCATGGAAGAACTTGAATATTTCGACGACGAGGACACAGCGGGCACGGTGTTCCGCGACGTCATCCTGCTGGCGCTGATCGGCTTCGTCGCCATGGTGGTGATGCTGCTGCCGCATCTGCAGCCGCCCCAGGAACAGCGGGAGGAAGCCAAGGCCCCCGGCAACGTCATGGTTGAGGTGCACTGGCCCAACGACATGCCCTACGACGTGGACCTGTGGGTCAAGGCGCCGGGCGAACGTCCCGTCGGCTTCTGGAATCAGAGCGGCTTCACTTTCAACCTCCTGCGCGACGACCTGGGGATCGAGGGCGACGCCACCGACCGGAACTACGAGATGAGCTACAGCCGCGGCATCCCGGCGGGCGAATACGTGGTCAACGTGCACATGTACGGGCACCTGCCCAAGGACGTCCGCCTGCCCGTGCGGGTGGTGGTCAGCGTCAAGCGCCCGCTGGAGGAGCCGGAACAGGTCGCCGCCACGACCGTCGAACTGCGCTACAAGAACCAGGAGGAAACGGCCTTCCGCTTTCGCCTGGACGGCGAGGGCAGGCTGGTCGAGGGCAGCGTGAGCAAGCTGCGCAAGCCGCTGATCACGGAACTCAGATGACAGCCGACGGGTAGGGACCCAGGATGGACATCATCTATTACATCTTCGCCGCAATGACCCTGACGGCCTTTGCCTTGGGCGTGCTCGCCGTCTGGGCGCCGCGCCGGACCTGGGTGCGGTTCGCCGCCGTCGCGGCGGTGGCGGTGTTCCTGCCGCTCGCGTATCTTCAGCTTGTGGAGTTGTTGTCCCGGCCCAAGCCGATGGCCTATGCCTGGTATGAACGGGAGCGGCCGAAGGCCGTCGTGCTGGGCGTCGACTTCGACGAGGGCGAGGCCATCTATCTGTGGCTGCGTCTGCCCGACGAACCGGCGCCCCGCTACTACTCCATTCCCTGGAACCCGCGCTTCGCCGAACAGCTTCAGGACGGGCTGGAGGACGCGGTCAGGCGCAATTCGGTCCTGGTCATCACCAATCCGTTCTCCAAACAAGGCCCCGAGGACATGGGGGACCTGAACGTGGAGATTCAGCCGCCACCGCAGCCGCCCCTCAAGGCGCCGCTGGTGCCGCCGCGCATCATCGACCCCAGGGAATTCAAGATTTAATGTGCGGCCAGATTCAGCAAGTTGTTTCAAAAGCCTATACGTAAGTCATGGAAGTCACCGCGCCGGCTTTGCGCGATAATGCGGGTACGTGTCAGTTGCAGAGGAGCCAAGCATGACTGGCAGGACGAAAGAAAAAGAGGAAGTGATCGACGAGGACGTTCCCGAACCCATCGACGAAGAAGTCCGGGCGGAACTGTCCCTTATCTACACCAAGGCCAATGACGCCCTTCTGTTCGTCAAGGCGCAGCAGTGGTGGACCGTGGGATCGACGCTCGCGGTATTCATGGGACTGTTGGTGATCGCCAAGCTGGTTGGGGCCAAGGCTGGATACGTCAGTGCGCTGACCGGCCTCATCATTCTTATGACCTGCGCCTGCGTCTTCATGCTGGTGATCTATCAGTTCTGGCAGCACAACGAGCTTGCCCGCATTCATGCCGTGGCCACACATTTCAGCGCCACGTTCCAGAAAATCCATGCGATCAAGTCGCCGACGGAAGGTAACTTCCATCGTTATACGCTGCTGGCGTTCATGATCGTCGTGGTGATCCTGGGGGCGGTCATCACCTACATGGGGCTGGACCAATTGCCGCGCTGGCCGCGCTGACGGCGGGATAGAGAAGTAGAGCGCCGCTCGGTTTCGATGCGCGCCACGGGGGCCTGCCTCAGCCCTCCGAGCGGTAGTTCGGCGCCTCGCGGGCGATGGTGATGTCGTGGACGTGGCTTTCGCGGAGCCCGGCGCCGGTGATGCGGCGCATCTGCGGCTTGGTGCGCAGTTCCTGGATGGTGGCGCAGCCCGTGTAGCCCATGGCCGCCTTCAGCCCGCCGACAAGCTGGTGCAGGATGGTGCCGAGCGACCCGCGGTAGGGTACCCGGCCCTCGACCCCTTCGGGCACCAGTTTCAGGTTGTCGGAGACCTCCTGCTGGAAGTAGCGGTCGGCGGAGCCGCGCGCCATGGCGCCCAGCGACCCCATGCCCCGGTAGGACTTGAACGACCGGCCCTGGTAGAGGAACACCTCGCCCGGGCTTTCGTCCGTGCCGGCGAACAGCGAACCTATCATTACCGCCTCGGCGCCCGCGGCGATGGCCTTGGCGATGTCGCCGGAATACTTGATGCCGCCGTCGGCGATGCAGGGCACCCCCGCCTTGCCGCATTCCTCGGCCGATTCCATGATCGCCGACAGTTGCGGCATGCCGACGCCGGCGACCATGCGGGTGGTGCAGATGGTGCCCGGCCCGATGCCGATCTTGACGCCGTCGGCGCCGGCGTCGATCAGCGCCTTCGCCCCTTCGGGCGTGGCCACGTTGCCGCCGATGATCTGGGTGCGATTGGACATCTTCTTGATCATGTTGACGGCGTCGAGCACGCCTTTCGAATGGCCATGGGCCGTGTCGACGATGATCACGTCGACCCCGGCATCGATCAGGGCCGCGGCGCGTTCCCGCCCGGCGTCGCCCACGCCCGTCGCCGCGGCGACGCGCAACCGCCCCTGGTCGTCCTTGCAGGCGTTGGGGTGGGCCTGTTCCTTCTCGATGTCCTTGACCGTGATCAGGCCGATGCAGCGGTAGTTGTCGTCGACCACGATCAGGCGTTCGATCCGGTACTTGTGGAGAAGTCTCTTGGCCTCGTCCCGGGACACGGTTTCCTTGACCGTGATGAGCGGCAGGTCGGCCCGGTTTCGGGTCATCAGTTCCGACACGGGCTGCCTCAGGTCCTCGGCGAAGCGGATATCGCGGTTGGTCAGGATGCCGACCAGCTTGCCCGTCTCGCGCTCGACCACGGGCATGCCCGAGAATCCGGTGCTTTCCTTGATGCGCAGGGCGTCGGCTAGGGTCTGGTCAGGGAACATGGTGACCGGGTTGATGACCATGCCGCTTTCGAACTTCTTGACCTTGCGGACCTCGGCGGCCTGTTCCTCGGGAGTCATGTTCTTGTGCAGGACGCCGATGCCGCCGGCCTGCGCCATGGCGATGGCCAAGGCACCTTCTGTCACCGTGTCCATGGCGGCGGAAATGATCGGAATGCCCAGGCTGATCTCGCGCGTCAGGCGGGTCGTGGTATCGGCATCGGAGGGAAGGACGCTGGACGCGGCCGGAACCAGGAGAACATCGTCAAACGTCAGCGCTTCTCTTAGGTCGGCCATGCCATCCTCGTCTAGGCGGTTCGAGATGGCGGCCCATCATACACATGCGAAGGCCCTTGCCAAGCACCTTGACGCGGGCGCGGAAGGGGGCCGTGCCCGCTCCGTTCAGGCCCCGGATTCCGGGCGGAATCCGATGGCAACGACGTAGCTTTCGGCGGAATCGGCGCGGCTCGCCGGCGGCTTGGCGTGCTTGACCTGGGCGAAGCGCTGTTTCATGCGCGCCAGCAACTCGTTCTCTGTTCCGCCCTTGAGCACCTTGGCGACGAAGGCACCGCCGGGCGCCAGGACCTCGCAGGCGAAGTCGAAGGCCGCCTCGCACAGGCTCATGATGCGCAGGTGGTCCGTCTGGCGGTGGCCGGTGGCGGGTGCCGCCATATCCGACAGCACCAGATCGGCGGGGCCGTCGAGCGCCGCCTTGATGCGCTCGGGCGCGCCCTCCTCCATGAAGTCCTGGTGGATCAGGAGCGCCCCCGGGATCGGATCCACGGGCTGCAGGTCGATGCCGACCACCTTCCCCTTTGGGCCGACGGCGTTCATGGCGACCTGGGTCCAGCCGCCGGGCGCGGCGCCCAGGTCGACCACGCGGCCGCCCTTCTTCAGCAGGCCGAACATGACGTCCAGTTCCTTGAGCTTGAAGGCGGCGCGCGAGCGGTAGCCGCGGGCCTTGGCCTCGGCCACGTAGGGGTCGTTCAACTGCCGCTCCAGCCACATCTTGGACGACGTCTTGCGCCCCTTGGCGGTCTTCACCCGGTTGTGCAGGCCGCGCCCGGAAAACCGCGTGCCGCGCGGCTTGGAAGCCCCGGGACGCCCTGAGCCCGAACGGCCCGAACCTGAGCGGGAGGTCATTGCTTGGCGGCTTCCTGCATCATGCGGACCAGAAGGCCCTCGCGCACGCCGCGGTCGGCGATGCGCAGGCGCCCGGCGGGCCAGCGCTTGGTGATCGCCTTCAGGATGGCGCAGCCCATGACCATCAGGTCGGCCCGTTCCGGGCCGATGCAGGGCAGGCCTTTGCGCACTTCGCAGGACATGGCCGACACCCGGTCGGCCAGGCGCTCGATGTCGGCGAACTCCAGGATCAGGCCGTCGACCAGGGAGCGGTCGTAGCGCGCGAGGCCCAGGTGCATGGCCCCCAGCGTCGTCACCGTGCCCGAGGTGCCCAGCATCAGGGCGCCCTCGCGGGCGAAGGTCCCGGAAATCCCGAACTCGGCGTCGAACGGCGCCAGCAGCGTGTCGATCTCGGCGACCAGGATGCGGAACCGCTCTGCCGAACAGTCGGGCGAGGCGTTCTTCTCCATCAGGTTCACCACGCCGATGGGCAGCGACAGGATGCCGATGGGCCGCGGCACGCAATGTTCCAGGTCGATCCAGCTCAGTTCCGTCGAGCCGCCGCCGATGTCGAACATCAGGGCCCGGGAATGGCCGCCGGTCAGCAGCGGCAGGCAGCCCGTCAGCGTCAGGGTCGCCTCTTCCTCGGCCGGGATGGCCTCCAGCATGATGCCCGTCTCGGCATGCACCTTGCGGAAGAAGTCCTTGCAGTTGATGGCCTGGCGGCAGGCCTCCGTGGCCACGTGGCGCGAGCGCACCACGTTATGACGCCTGATCTTGCCGGCGCACACGCGGAGCGCCGAAATGGTGCGCCGGATGGCGTCCTCGCACAGGTTGCCCGAATGCGTCAGGCCCTCGCCCAGGCGGACGATGCGCGAGAATCCGTCGATCACCACGGGGCCGTCGTCGGACGGCCGTGCGATCAGCATGCGGCAATTGTGGGTGCCCAGGTCTATGGCCGCGAAACAGGGCTCGCTGCCCTTGGCGCGGCGGTGGTGCCGGTAAGGCGGAGTCGCTTGGGGCCACTTGGCCATAAACACTTCCAACGGTTCGCTGCGGGTTGCTCCCGCTTGACCGGACATTCTAGTGATCGGCAACCCCGAGGCCAACATATCTATATTGTAATTAGGGTTAAAGAATCCGGAGCCAAATCCGCGTCTCGTCAGTTGCGTTCCGCAGGGGCAATCGGTATATAACCGCGGTGGCGCGCCGGGGCCGTTCTCGAGACCCGGGCCGGCGGCGGCACTTCCCGATGGGGTGTGGTGTAATTGGTAACACGACGGACTCTGACTCCGTTATTCTAGGTTCAAGTCCTAGCACCCCAGCCAAAAAAGCGGTGGAATCTCAAATGGTTCCACCGCTCATTCTTGCGTGCCTGGAATGTCATGTTTCCGCTGGGGACACAATTAGTCTGCCGGACTCACTCATCCTCAATTTTTCATCGTCATTTTGCCATCGCTTGGAGTTTGGGAATTAGACTGTTAGCCAATTGAACACATTGGCGGAATAGGCCCAGATTTTCTCGGATCGACTCGGTCTTTTGCAGGACGCTTGCATGGTCCCATTTTCCTTGTGCGTAAGAGATCAGATCGACGGTTAGACCTTGGTGCAAGGACAGAAAACGGGCGAGTTCGCAGGTAACGTCACCGCCGAGGAGGCCGATGTCATCGAGGTTCCGGTTGATCAAAGGAAAGGTCGCGTTGGCGGTTTGAATCGGTGACAGTCGCGCGTCAACCAATCTCGGCATGACGATATCTGATCCGGCGGTCAATGTGTCCAATAGCGATTGACCGTACGCGTCATAGTCACGGGCAACGCAGATGGTATGCCATCCATCAAGTTCCGCTGCTATTGCTGCGGCCATTAGTCGGCGGCGTTCTCTTTTTTGATGATGATGAGACAACCGGCTAAAAGCGTACGCTGCTAATAGACCGAATAAGGCCGTCAAGAGAGGTGCGGCAATGGTCGGTATCAACTGATCGGGGGCGGACGTAATATGTTCAGCGATCCGAGCCAAGTTCTCAGCGATTTGACTGATTGGTTCCGTGGTCATTGACCCTTCTCCTCAAAACAGTGCGATGCTGGTCAGCGCTTGTTATGGAAAGCTGATGCTGACGAGTTTTTGGAGATAATCAAAGGGTCGAACGTTGGATTGTGGTCCGGGCGTAGGGTTCCCAGAGACATAATAAGGACATGCGGCGTAGCGGTTTTTTGTCTTGTAATCCTTACTGTTCGGAATGTGTCGGGGTACCCCAGCCAATTGAAAAGGCGCCCTCGGCGATAGGGGCGCCTTTTCTCAATGTGATGGTCGTTTCCGACTGCGTTACATGGTCGCCCAGTCCTCCACCCTTAATCCTTCCACCCGCGCAAACTCGCGCGTGTTGTTGGTCACCAGCACGCAATCGGCGGCGATGGCATGGCCTGCGATCATGGTGTCGTTGCCGCCGATGGGTGTCCCCCGCGCCGTCAGGTTCTTGTGGATGGACATGGCCTGTTCCGCCGCCGTGCGCTCCCAGGGCAGAATGGCGGAGAGGCGCGCGACGAACGCCTCGACCAGCGCCGCATGGCGGGGCGCGGCCTTTCTGCCCACGGTTCCCAACAGCATCTCGTAATAGGTGATGACGGAAATGGCGATGCCGTGTTGCCCCTCGGCGGCGGCCTGCATGCGCTCGATGACTGCGGGAGGGCGTTCGCGCATGATGAAGGAGCAGATGTTGGTGTCGAGCATGTAGACCATGCTCAGTCGCCTGAACCACTCTCATCCAGCGAGAAACGCCCTTGTTCGACCAGATCGGGCCGGTCGCGGAGGAAATCCTCGTCCGCCCGCGGCTCATCGGCGAACGACGCCCAATCCGGGCGAACCGGGCGCAGCACGATGGTGTCCCCATGCTTTTCGATGGTCAGTTCCGCCACGCCGCGAAATTCGAAATCCTTGGGAAGGCGGATGGCCTGGTTTCGATTGTTGCGAAAGATGGATACGGTACGCATGGGCTCTCTCCTGACCGGCAAAGTCAGGATAACATATGTTTGGCATATGCGCAAATGGAATTCTATGCGCCGGGTCAGAGCCCGGCAATGTTCGCTTGTCCGGGGCAATTGAAAAGGCGCCCTCGGTGACGGGGGCGCCTTTCACGTTTCAGGTTTGCGGAAACGGCGCGGGATCAGGTCCCGGCGCGCCGTTCCTCGCCGGCGATGGGCTGGTCGCCTTGGCGCCGGTCGGGGCCGGCGTAGGAGGTCGTGGAGACCTGCGGCTTGCGCCGGGTGCCGAGCGCCGAGACGATTCGGCGCAGAAGGGCGTCGGCGGTAACCGGCTTGATCAGGATCTCGTTCACGCCGGCGCTCATGGCGCGCGAGATCTTCATGCGGTCCACGGAGGCCATGGTCATGATGATCGGCAGGCTGGGCGCCGGGCTGCCTTCGGCGCGGCGCAGGAACGCCGTGAGTTCCAGGCCCGGAATGGCGGCCAGGTCCCAGTCGATGATGGCGAGATGCGGCTCCTGCGTGCGCACGAGACCAAGCGCCTCGGCCCCGTCGCCGGCCAAGTGGATGTCCCGCACACCGAGCTGGGCCAGGGTGCGGCGCGTCTGGTGCAGGAAGAAATCCTGCCCGTCGCCGACGACCACCGACAGCCGTGCGAAGCGTTCGTTTTGCGGACTCCCTGGTCGGAACCGCGTGTTCGGCATAATTCCCATGGACTCTTTCTCCCGTCCGTGTTCCGGCCCCCTTCTGGGGCCACCGCGAAAAGGATAGAGCGCCAGGAATTACCAATACGTTAAGAAAGCTTAATATTTGCCCTGAACCGCCCGGTGAGCGGGAGTTCTAAAGGACACAGTGTTTGGCGAAGTTGCCGGCCTCGTTGGCGGTCCACTCGCCCTTGGGTTTCTTCTTCAGGTCCTCGCACCACTCCTTGCTGCCCACTTCGGGGCTGCAGGCGGCAAGCGCCGCGACGGCAAGAACCGCGGCGACGGCGGCGAGGGGAAGCTTGGGCAGGATGCGGCTGACCCGGATCATGGACACACTCCTTTGACGGCAGTTTCGATCGGATACTTATCCCTTTGGCGGGGTGGGAAATCAACGCTGCGATCGACCCGGCCTGTTATAGAAGGGGCATGACCCAGGACATCTCTCATCCCGGCGCGGTTTCCCTGGAGGCGCCTCGGCTCGAATGGCGGGACGGCGCGCCGTGCTCGGCCGCGTTCGGCGACGTCTATTTTTCGGCCCGGGACGGTCTGGGCGAGACGCGCCACGTGTTTCTGGACGGCATCGGCGCGCCCGAGGCGTGGCGTGGCCGGCCGCGCTTCGTGATCGGCGAACTGGGGTTCGGCACGGGGCTCAACGTGCTGGCCGCCTGGGACGCCTGGCGGCGCGCGGCGGACCGGCGGGCCCGCCTGCATGTCGTCTCGGTCGAAGGCTTTCCCCTGGAGCCCCGGGACCTGGCGGCGGCCCACGCGGCCTTTCCCGAACTGGCGGACCTGGCGCGAGACCTGCGCGCCGCCTATCCGCGCCGGGTGCCGGGCTTTCACCGCCTGCGCCTCGACGGTGGCCGGGTCGCCCTGACCCTCCTGTTCGGGCCGGTCGCGGCGATGCTGTCGCAGGTCGAGGCCCGGGTCGACGCCTGGTTCCTCGACGGCTTCGCGCCGTCGCGCAATCCGGAGATGTGGTCCGACGCCGTGTTCCGTCAGGTCGCGCGTCTGAGCGCCCCCGGCGCCCGCGTCGCCACCTTCTCCGCCGCCGGGGCCGTCCGCCGGGGACTGGCCGACGCGGGTTTCGTCGTGGAGAAACGCCCCGGCTTCGGTGGCAAGCGGGAATGCCTGTCGGGCCGCTTCGAAGGACAATCGGCCGAATCGCGGGCCGAACCCTGGTTCGCCCCGCCCGCACCCCTGAGCCCGGGTGCTTCCGTCGCCGTGGTCGGCGGCGGCATCGCCGGACGGGCGACGGCGGGGACGCTTGCCGACGAGGGTTTCACCCCGGTTCTGTTCGACGCCGGGGAGCCGGGGGCCCAGCCGGAACGGGTGCTGGTTTCCCCGCGCCTGGCCGACCCGGCCGACGCCTACGGTCGCTTCATGGCCCAGGCCTTCGTCCACGCGGACCGGCAGGCCGGCCTGCCGCCCCCTGCCGGGGCGCTTCACCTGCCGAAGGACAGCGAAAGCGACCGCCTGCGGGACTTCCTGGCCCGACTCGGCTGGGATGCAGATTTCGGCCGGTCCGTCGACGCGGCGGAGGCATCGGATCTGGCGGGCCTTACCGTCCCCCGTGGCGGGGTCTGGTTCCCCCAAGCCCGCTTCGTGGCGTCGCCCGCGCCCACGCCGACCGCCGCCGTCGAGGTCCGGACAAACCGCGTCACGGGGCTGGCGATTGGAGAAGCGGGTTGGCGGTTGCATCTGGATGACGGAACGCATGCCTCCTTCGACGCCGTGGTCCTGGCCGCCGGGCCGCGGACGGCGGGGCTCGCGCCGGGGGGCGTGCCGGGCCTGCATGCCAGCCGGGGGCAGCTCTGCTACCTCCCGGCGACGGCGCAATCCGCGCGACTTCGCCTGCCGGTCAGCTTCGGCGGGCACCTGAGCCCGGTCACCGGAGCCGGTGGCGGGGCGATGCACGTTCTGGGCTCGTCCTACGGGCGTTGGCACCTGGACGGGCAGGGGGACGACTGGCGAGCCCTGCGGCCGGGCGACATGGCGTCGTCCCTCGACGGCCTGGCGGCGGTGCTGCCGGACCAGGCGGCGGCCTGGCGGTCGGCTCCCCTGCGGGGGTGGGCGGGGCTCAGGGCGACCACGTCGGACCACCTGCCGCTCGCGGGGCCGCTCGCCGACCGCGCGGCCTATGAGGATTCATACGGCGATCTGCACCACGGACGGCGCGGTCCCTGGCCGCCGGCGCCCTACCTGCGGAACGCCTTCGTCCTGACGGGCCTCGGTTCGCGCGGTTATCAGACCGCGTTCCTGGCGGCGGAGGCTCTGGCGTCGATGCTGGCGGGGGCGCCGATGCCGGTCGACCGCGAGGTGGCGACGGCCCTGCACCCGGCGCGCGCGTTGATCCGCCGCCTGCGCCGGCCGCCGGACCAAAGGGATCGGGACTATTGAGGTTGACCGACGGAGCCCGCGACCGAGGGCCCTAATTAATGCAAACCTTGTCGGCCAGACGTTCCATGAAGGCCTCGCCCTTGGCGATCTGATCCAGGGTGATGAATTCGTTGGGCTTGTGGGCCTCGTTGATGGAGCCGGGGCCGACGATGACGCTGGGTACGCCGGCGGAACTCTGGAACAGGCCGGCCTCGGTGCCGAAGGCGACGGCGGCATGGTCGTTGCGCCCGGCCAGCTGCTTGGCCAGGGTCACGACCTCTTCCGTGGGGTCGGTGTCGAGCGCGGGGATGCCCGACAGCGCCTCGACGCTGATGCCCGTCTCCGGGGACGCCGCCCGCATCTCGGCCTCCAGTTCCCTGACGCAGGCCATGATCTCGGCCTCCAGCGCGTCCGCGTCGTGCTTGGGCAGGTGGCGGAATTCGAAATCCATGCGGCAATGGCCGGGCACGATGTTCAATTGCTCGCCACCCCGCATGACGCCCGTATGCACGGTGGTGTAGGCGACGTCGTACAGCTCGTCGAAGGGGCCCTGTTCAGCGATGCGTTCGGCCATCCCGCGCAGGAACACGGCCAGCCGCGCCGCATAGTCGATGGCGTTGACGCCCATGGGGGTGAGGGACGAATGCGCCTCCTTGCCCTTGAACACGGCGCGGAAGCTGCGCTTGCCCTTATGGCCGACGCAGACCTGCATGCTGGTCGGCTCGCCGATGATGCCCATGACCGGGCGGATGGGCAGGTCGTTCATCATCTTGATAAGCGAGCGCACGCCGATGCAGCCCACTTCCTCGTCGTGGGAGAACGCCAGGTGGATGGGCGTCGAAAGGCCGCGCTTCAGGAACTCGGGCACGAAGGCCAGCGCAATGGCGATGAAGCTCTTCATGTCCGACGTGCCGCGGCCGTAGAGCCTGCCGTCCTTCTCGATCACCGTGAACGGGTCGGTGGCCCAGTCCTGGCCGTCCACGGGCACCACGTCCGTGTGCCCCGACAGCATGATGCCGCCCCGGTCCGTCGGACCCAGGGTGGCGTACAGGTTGGCCTTGGTCCCCGTGGCGTCGTGGACGAGTTGGCTGTCGACGCCGTGGCCCTTCAGGTAGTCCTGAACGAAGGCCATGAGTTCCAGGTTGGAATGGTGACTGGTGGTGTCGAAGCCCACGAGCTTGTCGATGAGCGGACGGCTGCGAAGGTCGGTCATGTGGGGTCTATGTCTTATTGTTTGTGGGGTTTGTGGAGCCAAAATCGGCGCTTCCGCGGCGAAGGTCAAGGACCGCCGCGGGCGTCGCCGGCGAGGCCGCCCGGCCGGAGGCCCAATCCGACGCCCGCCGCCAGCCTTGGGAACATCAGGCCCATGGTCACGCCCCGCAGGCTCATGAACAGGGTGAAGGCGGCCCACAGGCCGTGATTGCCCCAGGTTGCGGTGACGACGGGCACGGCGGCGGCGAACACGGCGAAGGAAACCGCCATGCCGTTGCGCATTTCGCGTGTCCAGGTGGCGCCGATGAAGATGCCGTCGAACTGGAAGCTCCAGACCGAGACCACCGGCAGCGCCGCCATCCAGGGCAGGTAGGCGTAGGCGGTCGCGCGCACGTCGGGCACGGTCGACAGGGTGTCGACGACGGCGGTGCCGAACAGCCAGTAGGAGAGGCCGAACAGGCAGGCGAACAGAACGCCCCAGGCTGTGGTGACCTTTACCGCCTGGCGGAACAGGCTGCGGTCATGGGCTCCCACGGCCTGGCCGGCCATCGCCTCGGCCGCGTTGGCGAAGCCGTCGAGCGCGTAGGAAGAGAACATGGTGAACTGCAGCAGAAGCGTGTTGGCGGCCAAGACCTCGTCACCCATGCGCGTGCCGGCCGAAGTGAAGATGACGAAGGCCGCCTGCAGGCACATGGAGCGAATGAAGATGTCGCGATTGACCCCCAGCATGCGGCGAACGCGCGAGGTGTCGCGGATGCGGTCCCAGCGCCAACGCCCGCCCAGCCTGCGAAGTTGCGCCGCCGCCAGTTGGAATCCCAGCGCCACGGCGGCGTATTCCGAGATGATGGTGGCCCAGGCGACGCCGTCGACGCCCCAGCCGAGGCCCAGCACGAACCAGATGTCGAGCACGATGTTGAGGCCGTTGAGGAATACCTGGGCGATCAACGCGGCGCGCATGTTCTGCACGCCGAAGAACCAGCCGAGGAGGGCGAAGTTCAGCAGCGCCGCCGGCGCGCCCCAGATACGGATCTGGAAATAGCTCTCGGTCAGCGGCCAGACGGCGGCGCTGGGGCCCATCAGCCAGTGCGAGACGCCGAGGATCGGCATCTGCAGGGCGATCAGGCCGAGGCCCAGCAAGGCCGACAGCAGGCAGGCGCGGGCCAGCCAGGAGCGCATCTGGTCGGCGTCCCCGGCGCCGAACGACTGCGCCGTCAGGCCCGTCGTACCCATGCGCAGGAAGTTCAAAGACGAATAGATGACGTTCATGATCACGGCGGCGATGGCGACGGCGCCCATGAACTCGGGTCCCGGCAGGCGCCCGACCACGGCCGTGTCGACCAGGCCCAGAAGCGGCACCGTGACGTTGGTCGCCATGATGGGCAGCGCCAACGCCCAGACGCGCCGGTTGAAGGCGCGCGGGCTGGTGGGGGCATGCGTCATCGGGGGGGCGGGCTTGACGGGGCGATCGGAGGCCGCCGGTCAGCCGGTCGCCAGCGGGCCCGGGTCGGCCCGCAGGTTGGTCGCGCGCAGGCGGCGGGACAGGTGCAGGAACAGGTCCTTGTAGAAGCGGCCGGCGAAGGTGGCGTTCTCGGCCATCAGGACCTCGATGGCCGTGCGAGGGATGATCAGGACTTCCGTGTCGCCGTCGGCGATCAGGGTCGCGCTGGCGCCCCGGCCGTCGACGAAGGACATCTCGCCGACCACGTCGCCGGGGCCGAGGGGGCCGACGAACTCGCTCAAATGCCCGCCCGCGAATACATGGGTGACGCGCAGCATGCCTTGGGCGACCACCATCAGGTTCTCGACGCGGCCGCCCTGGTTGATAACCGTGTCGCCGCTGCCGAAGGAATGGCCCACGGCCACCTGCATCAGGGCGTCGCGTTCTTCGTCGGTAAGGTTCCTGAAAGACTGTTCCAGGGCCATCGTTCGGTCCTTGTTACGGGAATATGCAGTCGGGAGGACGAAAATAACAGAAGTCCTGCGGGAAGGGTAACGGTAACGCCTGCGGGTGGCCGGCCGGGCCGGATCAGCGCCGGGCGATCCGCCCGAACGCCCACATGGCGGCGGCCATGACGGCGGCGAAGCCGAACGCCTTGGCCTGGCCCGTGCCCAGCGCCGCCAGGGCGGGCCCCGGGCAGAATCCGACGAGCCCCCAGCCCAGCCCGAACAGTACGGCGCCGGCGATCAGCCGTCCGTCGACGGCGCCCGGTTTGGGCACGTGGCTTTCCGCGTTGAGGAGCGGCGCGCCGCGGCGGCCGGCCAGCCAGTAGCCGGGAATGGAGACGGCGAGCGCGCCGCCCAGGACGAAGGCGAGCGTCGGGTCCCAGGTCCCGGCCCCGATACCCGCGAAATCCAGGAAGCCCAGCACGCGGGCCGGATTGACCATGCCCGACACGACCAGGCCGGTGCCGAACAGCGCTCCCGCGATCAAGCTGACGATAAGCCGCGCCATGGCTTCAGCCGCCCATCAGGTGGCGGGTCGCGAAGACCGTCGCCGCCGCCACGGAAAAATAGACCAGCGTCGCCGTGATGGAGCGCCCGGAGCCCCGCGCCATGCCGCATACGCCGTGGCCGCTGGTGCAGCCGCTGCCGAGGCGCGAGCCGGCGCCGACCAGGAGTCCGCCCGCGACGATCAGGGGCCAGCCGGCGGCGATCTCTACGGTCGCCGCCGTCAGGTTCAGGCTCAGCAGGGCGGCGGCGGCCAGTCCGATGACGAAAGCGGCACGCCACGCCAGGTTCGCGCGCTCGCCGTCCAGGAGACCGCCAAGGATGCCGCTGACGCCGGCGACCCGGCCGTTGAACACGACCAGAAGCGCGGCGCCCAGGCCGATGAGGGCGCCGCCGATCAGGGCCGAGAGGGGATCGAAGGTCTGCATGGCTCTGTTTCTAACATGACCGATGGCCGGAAAACATATTCAAATTTATGAATATCATTTGACGGTGTGAATCCGTGTCTCGCGGTGCCAGATGTAAAGCCCGGTGACGATGACGATGCCCGCCCCCAGGACCGTCATCAGGTCGGGCAGGACGTCCCAGATCAATAGGTCGAACAGCACGGCCCAGCAGATCGCGGTGTATTCGAAGGGCGTGACCACGGCGGCCGGCGCGAACTTCATGGCGAAAGTCATGAGGATCTGGCCCAGGCCGCCGACCAACCCGGCGCAGATGTAATAGACCAGGTGTTCGGGCGTCGGCGTGACCCAGACGAAGGGCAGGATCAGCAGCGACACGGCGACGCCCGTGATCATGTAGTAGAACACGATCAGGTAGGGGGTTTCCGTCTCCGACAGCTTCTTGATGAAGATCAGCGAGACCGCCCAGCATAGCGTGCCGAGAAGCGCGAACAGCGAGCCCGTCTGGAAGTCGCCCGCGGGGTCGAGCGCCACCATCACCCCGACGAAGCCGATGGCGATCGCGGTCCAGCGGCGCAGGCCGACCCTTTCCCCCAGGAAGGGGATGGCCAGCAGGGTGGTGAAGATCGGCACAGACATGGCGATGGACATGCCGTCGCTCATGGGGATCTGGGAATAGGCGTAGTAGAAGCTGGCGTTGCCCAGCACGCCCGACAGCGAACGCAGGATGTGGCCGACCGGCCTGTTGGTGCGGAACGACGTCACGCCGCTGGCATAGACCATCAGCGGCACCACCATCGCCGTGGCGATGGCGTTGCGAAAGAACACGGCCTGGAACGGCGAATATTCGGGGCCCGCCAGCTTGACGAACATCTGCATCGCGGCCAGCGCCCCGACCGACCCCGCCATGCACAGGATGCCCAGCGCCAACGAGTGCCGGGGCAGGTCGGCCGGTGACGATTGGGCGTGGTTAGTCAGACAGGGCGGCCTTCAGTTCCGGGACGGCGGTGAACAGGTCCGCCACCAGGCCGTAATCGGCGACCTGGAAGATGGGCGCTTCCTCGTCCTTGTTGATGGCGACGATGACCTTGGAGTCCTTCATCCCCGCCAAGTGCTGGATGGCGCCCGAGATGCCGACCGCGATGTACAGTTCCGGCGCGACGACCTTGCCGGTCTGGCCGACCTGGTAGTCGTTGGGCACGAAGCCCGCGTCGACGGCGGCGCGCGATGCCCCCACGGCCGCGCCCAGCAGGTCGGCGATCTCTTCCAGCATCGCGAAGTTGTCGCCCGACTGCATGCCGCGGCCGCCCGAGATGATGACGCGCGCACTGGTCAGTTCCGGGCGTTCGGACTTGGTCAGTTCCTGGCCCGCGAAGGCGGCAAGGTCACTCGCCCCCTCGCCGGCGACGTCCTCGATGACGGCGCTGCCGCCCTCGGCCGCGGCCGGGTCAAAGGCCGTGGCGCGCACGGTCAGGACCTTCTTGGCGTCCGACGTCTTGACGGTCGCCAGCGCGTTGCCGGCATAGATCGGGCGCACGAAGGTGTCCGGGCCCTCGACGGCCGAGACATCGGAAATCTGCTGCACGTCGAGCAGCGCGGCGACGCGTGGCATGACGTTCTTGCCGCTGGTGGTGGCGGCGGCGACGATGTGGTCGAAGCCGGCCGCCAGCCTGGCCATAAGGGGCGCCGCGTTCTCGGCAAGCTCGTTGGCGTAGGCCGCGTCGTCGGCGAGCAGCACCTTGGCGACGCCGTCGATCTTGGCGGCCGCCTCGGCCACGGCGCGGCAGCCGGAGCCCGCGACCAGGACCGTCACGTCGCCCAACTGCTTGGCGGCGGCGACGGCGTTCAAGGTCGCCGGCTTCAGGGCCGCGTTGTCGTGTTCGGCGTAAACCAGGACAGCCATGATCAGATCACCTTCGCTTCGTTCTTCAGTTTCTGGACCAGTTCGGCGGCGCTTTCGACCTTCACGCCGGCCTGGCGGGCGGGGGGCTCGGTGACCTTCAGGATTTCGACCCGCGGGGACACGTCGACGCCCAGTTCGTCCGGTGTCAGCTTGGCGATCTCTTTCTTCTTGGCCTTCATGATGTTGGGCAGGCTGGCGTAACGCGGCTCGTTCAGGCGCAGGTCCGTGGTGATGACGGCCGGCAACTTGAGGTCGAGCGTTTCCAGGCCGCCGTCGATCTCGCGCGTCACCTTGGCACGGCCGTTGGCGAATTCGATCTTCGAGGCGAAGGTGCCCTGTGACCAGCCCAGCAGCGCGGCCAGCATCTGGCCGACCTGGTTGTTGTCGTCGTCGATCGCCTGCTTGCCCAGGATCACGACGTCCGGGTTCTCGCGGGTGACGATTTCCTTGAACAGCTTGGCGACGGCCAGCGATTCGACGCGCTGATCGGCGACCACGTGGATGCCGCGGTCGGCCCCCATGGCGAGCGCCGTGCGGATGGTTTCCTGGGCCTGGTCGGGGCCGATGGAGACGGCGATCAGTTCGTCCGCCGTGCCGGCTTCGCGCAACCGCACGCCCTCCTCGACGGCGATTTCGTCGAACGGGTTCATGGACATCTTCACGTTCTGGGTTTCGACACCCGTGTGGTCCGATTTGACCCGGACCTTCACGTAGGCGTCGATCACGCGTTTGACGCCGACCAGGATTTTCATGGCTTAACCTTCTTAATCAGGCGTTCTCGGGGACCCGGCGGATCCCCCGGCCTTGCTTGCTGCACTGCGAGAAATGACCCGCCCGATTTAGCGGACGGGTGCATTTCCGTCAAGAAACGCCATTTCATTCCGCGTTGCCGGCGATGCCTTGGGGGAAGCGGCGGAAATTCTGGGTCGCTGCAATTTTAGACAAATTCGAATAAAAACTACTTTAAATAAAAAATATTGCCAATCATTACTCTTAATAAGATCATCCATCATGAGACAAGTCTAAAAATTCGGGGACCGGACTGCGGCGATTTGGGAGAGGTGACAGTCACGATGGCCCAGAATTATTCCGACCTGCCCTATGGCGCGAGCCGCCCCATGGTTCCGCGATACGGGCCACAACCGAAGCCGACCCTGAAGGGGCTGCTGCTGGCACCGCTGGCACCGGTCCTGTGGCTGCTGCGTGGCGCCCGACGCCGCCGCGACAAGCAGAAATCCAAGCTGCAGATGGAGATTCTGCAGTTGAGGCGCGAGGTCGCCGGCCTGCGCCGCGTCAACCTTGAACTGCTGAAGGGCAAGGAACGGGCGGAAATCAACGACCTGCGCAAGACCGAGTTCCTCGCCCGCGTGACGCACGAACTGCGAACGCCGCTGAACGCCGTGGTCGGGTTCGCCGACCTGGTGCGTCAGGAACCCTTCGGCGAATTGGGAAGTCCAAAGTACGCCGAGTATCTGACCGACATCCGCGCCACCAGCGCGCACATGCTGGGAATCGTCAACGACCTTCTGGACGTCGCGAAGATCGAGGCGGGGAGAATCGAGATGAGAGAATCCTGGAGCGCCGTCCCGGTGATCCTGGATGATTGCCGGCGGCTGGTGGTGGGCCAGGCCGAGGCGGGCGGCATCGACCTGGTGGTCGAGACGCCGCCGGACCTGCCGGGTCTGTACTGCGACCCCGGCCGTGTACGCCAGATCCTGGTCAACCTGCTGTCCAATGCCGTCAAGTTCACGCCCAAGCGCGGACGCATCACGCTGGCGGCGCGCACGGACCGGGTCGGCGGCATCGTCATCCGCGTCGCCGACACGGGCATCGGCATTCCGCAGGACGCGCTTGAAGACGTGTTCGAGCCCTACACCCAGGTCCGCGCCAACCACCTGGTCAAGGGTCAGCAGGGATCGGGCCTGGGCCTGTCGCTGGTGCGCATCCTGGCCGACATGCATCAGGCGACGCTGGGCATCGAAAGCGTCGAAAACCGGGGCACGACGGTGACCGTTCGCTTCCCGCCGACGCGGGTAGGCACGATTTCGTGAACGCCGCCGCCGCGCGGTGTTGCTCGTCTCGGATTGCAGGCGGGGGGCACGCGTATTATGGTGCGGCCATCATCGTTTTGGGACGTTGAGGGCCCTCAATCTTGCGGATGTCGGCATCCATCCTGGCGTTTTGCGTGTTGATCCTGGCTGGGTCTGCCTCGGCGGAGACGCCCAAGGTCTTGACCTGGGAAAACCTGATCCCGGCCGGCCCGCCCATCGAGAATCCCTACGAGCACCTGACGCTGGATCAGCAGGTCGAGCTTGAGATGCTGGCCGCCATTCGCTCGCAATTCGCCGCGGGTCTGATCAACGAGGTCCATCCCATGTACGAGGACGGCCGCGAGATCGAGCACAAGTTGCGCAATGAAGGCATCGACGTAGACCGCATGGTCGGGCTGGTTCAGAAGATGCAGGCCAAGATCGCCGAGCGCAACGGCCAACTGGCGTACGATCTGGACGGCCAGACGGTGCGACTGCCGGGCTATGTCCTGCCGCTGGAGTTCGAGGGTACGTCGGTGAAGGAGTTCCTGCTGGTTCCCTACGTGGGCGCCTGCATCCACGTGCCGCCGCCACCCATCAACCAGACCGTGGTCGTTCACCTGAACCAGTCCTACGCGGCGAAGGAACTTTACGAGCCCGTCTGGGTCACCGGGCGGATGACGGTCAAGCAGACCAAGCGGGCGCTCAGCCTGGTCGACGGATCCGCCGACGTGAACGCCGGCTACACGATCCAGGGCATGCGGATCGATCCCTACACGGAGAAATAGGCCGGCGCCGTCGGATGCGCCGCACCGCTTTGGGCGACGCGATTACGGATTGCCTCGCATATTTGTTATAATATAACATTACAATTCATGACCGCCCTCGTCACCGCGTCGGAGAAGCCTTGATGTCCCTGACCGCGCCTATCCTCCTCGTTGCCCCGCGTTACCGCGTTCTTGCGGTCGCCGCGCTGATCGCCGCCGTTGCGCTGCCGGCACCGGCCGCCGAACGTGGGCAAGGTGCTCACGAACACGGTGTCGGACAATTGAACCTGGCCGTGGAGGGCGCGACCGTGGAGATCGAAATCACGGCGCCGGGCGCCGATATCGCCGGGTTCGAACACGCGCCCGAGACAGCGGCCGACCGCCAGGCGGTCGCCGCCGCCGTGGCCAGGCTCAAGGACGCGGCGGCCCTGTTCCGGTTCCCGGCCAAGGCCGGCTGCACGGCGGAAGACGTGGAAGTCGAATCGCCTCTGATGGAGGGCAGGCGCGGCCATGAGAAGGAGCACGGGCACGACAAGGCGCATGGCGCCGAGACCCATGCCGAGTTCCGCGCCCATTACCATTTCAGTTGCAGCGATCCGGCGGCGCTGACCCATATCGACCTGGGATATTTTCAGGCCTTCCCCGCCGCCCGGGAACTTGAGGCGCGCACCATCACGGCGCGCGGCCAGGGGGCGCGGGAGTTGACAGCGGAGCGTTCCCGCCTGACCTTCTAGGTCACATCCGACATCGAACAGGGAGAGACATGAGCGACAGCGCGATCCGCCTTTCCGGCGTCACGTTCCGCTGGCGGCCGGACGCCCCCCTGGTCCTGGACATTCCGGAGTTCGCGGTCCGGCCGGGCGAGCGCGTGTTCGTCACCGGGCCCAGCGGCAGCGGCAAGTCGACCCTGTTGAACCTGTTGGCGGGCATCGTCCTGCCGCAGGCGGGCGCGGTCGAGATCGGCGGCTCGGACATGACGCGCCTGCCCGGGGCCCGCCGCGATGCGCTGCGCGCCGATCGCGTCGGCTACATCTTCCAGATGTTCAACCTGCTGCCGTTCCTGTCGCTGACCGAGAACGTCCTGCTGCCGTGCCGCTTCTCGGCGGCGCGCCGCGCCCGCGCCGCCGCCGCTTCGGGCGGGATCGAGGGCGAGGCCCGGCGCCTGCTCGCCCACATGGGGCTGGCCGGCGCCGCCGCCGAGGGACGCGCGGTCGCCGAACTCAGCACCGGCCAGCAGCAGCGGGTCGCGGTCGCCCGCGCCCTGATCGGCGCACCGCCCGTGATCATCGCCGACGAGCCCACGTCGGCGCTCGACGCCGACGCCCAGGCGGCGTTCCTCGGCCTGTTGTTCGACGAGGCGGCGCGCAGCGGCGCCGCGGTCCTGTTCGTCAGTCACGACCGGCGGCTGGAATCCGGGTTCGACCGGATCGTGCCTTTGGCCGACTTGAACCGGGCGGCGGACGGCGGGGCGCGGGCCGCGTGACCGTGCCACCGATCCTTCAACTCGCGGTCAAGAGTCTGCTCAACCGGCGGGCCACGGCGGGGCTGACCCTGCTGGCGCTGGCGGTCAGCGTCATGCTGGTCCTAGGCGTCGAGAAACTGAGGACCGAAGCCAAGGCGAGTTTCGCCGCGACGATTTCAGGTACGGACCTGGTGGTAGGTGCGCGCAGCGGCGCCGTTCAGTTGCTGCTCTATTCCGTGTTCCGCATCGGCAACGCGACCAACAATATTTCCTGGCAAAGCTACCGCGAGATCGCGGCGCGACCCGAGGTCGCCTGGACCGTGCCGCTGTCGCTCGGCGACTCGCACCGGGGTTTCCGCGTGCTGGGGACCACCGGGGACTATTTCCGCCACTATCGTTACGGCCGCAAACATACGCCGGAATTCCGGGCCGGAGGGCCGTTCACGGACCTGTTCGACGCCGTCCTGGGCGCCGAGGCGGCGCGCGCGCTGGGCTACAAGCTGGGGGATCCCCTGGTCGTCGCCCACGGCCTGGGCCGCGAGGGCTTTTCCGGCCACAAAGACAAGCCGTTCCGCGTCGCCGGTATCCTGGCCAAGACGGGCACGCCCGTGGACCGCACGGTGCACGTGAGCCTGCAGGCCATCGAGGCGATCCACGTCGACTGGAAAAGCGGCGCGCCCACCCCCGGCATACGCGTGACCGCCGATCAGGTTCGGCGCATGGACCTGACGCCCCGCGCGATCACCGCCTTTCTGGTCGGCACGAAGTCGCGCTTCGCCGCGTTCGCCCTGCAGCGCACGATCAACGAATACCGGCCGGAGCCGCTGTTGGCCGTGCTGCCGGGGGTCGCGCTCCAGGAACTGTGGGATCTCATGGGTACGGCCGAGGCCGCGCTGGCCGCCATTTCCGTGGCGGTCGTCGCGGCGGGGCTTTTGGGCATGATGATCATGCTGCTGGCCGGACTGAACGAGCGGCGGCGGGAAATGGCGATCCTGCGCTCCGTCGGCGCCAGGCCCGTGCACCTGTTCGCGCTCCTGGTGTCCGAGGCGACCGTTCTGACCGTCCTGGGTGCCGCGATGGGACTGGCGCTGTTCTATGCCGCCCTCGCCGTCCTGCGCCCGGTCATGGACAGCCGGTTCGGATTGTATCTGGAATTCTCGGCGCCCACGGGCCACGATCTGGCGATCCTGGGGGCGGTGGTCTTGGCCGGCGTGATCGCCGGAGCCGTGCCTGCGTTGCGCGCCTACCGGCAGTCGCTGGCCGACGGGATGACGATCAGGATATGAAGGGACGGTGGAACATTGGAGGACGCACGGACCTATGACATCGACGGCGTGACCGTGCCGCGACTGTTCTACGGCACGGCGTGGAAGGAGGACGCCACGGAACGCCTGGTGACCCTGGCGCTGGACCAGGGGTTCCGCGGCTTCGACACGGCCAACCAGCGCAAGCACTATTTCGAGGCCGGCACGGGCAGCGCCCTGGCGAAGGCCGTCAAGGCCGGACGGGTGCGGCGCGAGGACCTGTTCCTACAGACCAAGTTCACCTTCCGCCGCGGCCAGGACCACCGCCTGCCCTATGACGAGGACGCCCCTGCCGCCACGCAGGTCGCCCAGTCCTTCGACAAATCGCTGGAACACCTGCAGACCGATTACGTCGACGGTCTGGTCCTGCACGGGCCCTGGACCGGCGAGCGCCTGCATCCCGTCGACTGGCAGGTGTGGCGGGCGATGGAGGCGATCCACAAGCAGGGCCGGGTGCGCTTGCTGGGGGTCAGCAATTTCAATCTTGAGCAGGTCCGCCTGCTGTGCGCACGCGCGGCGGTGAAGCCCCGGTTCGTACAAAATCGCTGCTATGCGTCGCGCGCCTGGGACCGCGACATCCGTGCCTTCTGCGCGACGGAGGGCATTCGCTATCAGGGGTTCTCGCTGCTGACCGCCAACCGGGCGCTGGTGGGCCATGCCGGTTTCAAGGACCTCGCCGCGCGCCACGGCAAGACCCCGGCGCAGACCGTATTCCGCTTCGCCCTCGACGTCGGCATGATCGCGCTGACCGGGACGAGGGACGCGGCCCACATGGCCCAGGACCTGGATATCTTCGACTTCGCCCTGACGCCCGAGGAGATCGCCGCCGTCGAAACGGTCGCCACGCTCCGCTGATTTATCGGATTTCAGCCCAGCCAAGCCGGGCAATTTCTTTGGCCGGCTTCGCGACACGCGGAATTTCAAAAAATTAGGGGTCTGCCTTAGGGATCGCGAAGGGGGGCTGGAGCGATCCGAAAAGCAGACCCCAAGGTGGGAAGTTGAGGCCCGGTAAAGGCACCGGGTAGGGAGATAAAATAGGCGGCCTTCGTCAGAGAGTGGTGTGTAAGCGTGTTCTCAGGCAGTCAGGTTCGATACGTGCGCCGGTGCTAGTGGAACAACCGGCCGATAGCGCGCCGGACCTTGCGGACGTCGCGTTCCCAGGCCTGATGGCGCAACGCGCTCATCTCTTCCGGGGTGGGCAACGCGCCGGACGGCAGGGGCGCCGTATGTCCGATGTAGCGGTTGTAGGCCATGTGAATTCTCCTTAATCGTCCAAAGGGGTTCCGAACTTTTTACCGTTGGCTTGGAACGTTGTTCCCTTTGCGTATTCTTTCACTAGGACGGTAAAACTCGTTTGGTACTGCGAGGTCCCGTCTCCTGTTGACCAAAACCTACGTGTGAATGTGTCGCTTCGCAAACGACCATTTCTCACTGTTGACTTTAGAAAATCTATAATCTAAACCTAACCTCATGAGACCTCTGCCGCCCCTCAACGCGCTGCGCGCCTTCGAATCCGCCGCCAGGCACCTGTCCATGTCGCGCGCCGCGGATGAACTGCATGTAACGCCGGCGGCCATCAGCCATCAGGTAAAGGGGCTCGAAGAATACCTGGGTGTGCAGCTTTTCCATCGCCAGCAGCGCGGCCTCGCCCTGACCGAGGCGGGTGCGGCCTACCTTCCCGGGCTGCGCGAAGGCTTCGAAAAACTGCAGGCGGCAACCCAGGCGTTGTTCGAATCGGAAACCACGGGGCCGCTTACCGTCTCCGTCACGCCGACCTTCGCCGCCAAGTGGCTGGTCCACCGGCTGGAGAAGTTCACAAACCTGCATCCCGAAATCCAGGTCATGCTGGTGGCGACGTCATTGAAGGTCCGGTTCGAAATGGGCGAGGCCGACGTGGCCGTGCGCTACGGCCCCGGCAACTATCCCGGCTGTCGCGTCGACAAGATGTTCGAGGAAGAGGTCTATGCCGTCTGCGCGCCGGAATTGATGAGCGGCAAGAACCCCATCCGCGAGCCCAAGGACTTGCTGAATCACACGCTTCTTCATCCCGTGCAGCACGAGATCGACGACAGCTTCCCGACCTGGGAGATGTGGCTGCGCGGCCACGGCGTGCGCACGGAAGGCCCGATCCCCGGCCCCAACATCTCGCCCCACTGGATGCTGGTCGAAGCCGCCGTGAACGGCCAGGGGGTGGCCCTGGTCAAGGCCTCGGTCGCCGAGCGTGACCTGGAGGTCGGACGCCTGGTGCGACCGTTCGCCGAGACCTTCCCGGTGGCCCATGCCTATTGGCTGGTATCGGCCGAGGAGACCGCCGACAAGCCGAAGGTCAAGGCGTTCCGCGACTGGATCATGGCCGAGGCCAGGGAGCACGCCGAACACCACGCCGAGTTGGAGGCCAAGCAGCAGGCGGAGTGGGCGGCGGCGCGCAAGCTCGAGAAGGTGGCGGGCGGCGCCTGAGCGGTTCCGCGGCCGCCGCCACAACAACCAGAAGGCCGACCATCTATGAAGATCGCCATCCTCGACGACTATTTCGACGTCGTCCGCACCCTGCCCAGTTTCCGCAAGATCGCCCGTCACGATGTCGCCGTCTGGAGGGACCACCTGCAGGACACGGATGGCCTGGCCGAGCGCCTGAAGGACACCGAGGTCTTGGTCCTGATCCGTGAGCGGACCAAGATCCGAACGCCGCTTCTGGAGCGCCTGCCCAGGCTGAAACTGATCAGCCAACGCAGTGTATGGCCCCACATCGACGTCGACACCTGCACGGCCAGGAGCGTCGTCGTCTGCTCGGCCCAGCACGAGGGCACGCCGTCCTGGGCCACGTCGGAACTGACCTGGGCCCTGATCCTCGCCGCCATGCGCCAGATCCCGCAGCAAATGGCCTCACTCCAGGCCGGCACCTGGCAGATGGGCATGGGGCGTTCACTGCGCGGAAAGACGCTCGGCATCTACGGTTATGGGCGAATTTCCCGGGCCGTCGCCGAGGTGGGAAAGGCCTTCGGCATGCGCATCCTGGTATGGGCGCGGGAAGCGTCGCGGGCGGCGGCAAAGGCCGAAGGCCACGACGTGGCCGACAGCAAGGGGGCCTTCTTCCGCGAAAGCGACGTGCTGACGCTGCACATGCGCCTGAAGGACGCGACCCGGTGCATCGTCAGCCGGGCGGACCTGGAACTCATGAAGCCAACGGCGCTCCTGGTCAACACCTCGCGCTCGGGCCTGATCCAGCCGGGGGCGTTGGCGGCGGCGCTGAAGACCGGACGGCCCGGCATGGCGGCGGTCGACGTCTACGACCACGAGCCCGTGACCGAGGGCTCCGAACCCCTGATCGAGATGCCCAACGTCATCTGTACGCCGCACATCGGCTACGTCACCGCAGAGGAATGGGAGATCCATTTTTCCGACATCTTCGACCAGATCGTCGCGTTCGAGAACGGCGCGCCGATCAACGTGGTGAATCCGGAGGTTCTGGACCGGTGACCCGCCACTTTCGTGGCGGGCCGCCAGGTCCTGCCATTTTTATCGGCGGCCCCGATTTCAGTCCGGCTGTCTGGAACCCGCGTCGATGGCCGTCCGCAGGAAGCCTTTCCGCAAGGCCGCGAAATAGATCGGCGTCTCGTGCATCGGCGGACGGGCTACGCCGGAAATGAGGGGCGTCTTGCCGCCGATCACCGATATCGGCATGGCTGCCGGCTCATGGCGGGAAAGCGGAAGAGTCACCGCACTTTCCCTGTTTCTGTTTGAGGCCGGGTCAATTGCGGCCGGCCATGACTCCGCCGTCCGTGTCCCAGATCGCGCCGGTGATCCAGGTCGCCTGATCCGACAGCAGGAAGTCGATGGTCCGGGCGACATCCTCGGGACGACCCACCCGGCCGATGGGATGGAAGGCATCGAACCCGCCGGTGAGGGTCGCCTCGATCTCATCCGGTTTGATAAACGCGCCATAGATGGGCGTGACGACAACGGCGGGCGACACGGCATTGACGCGGATTCCCGCGTCTGCGAGTTCCATGGCGAGGTGTTGCGTCAGCGCATGGAGGCCTGCCTTGGCCATGGAATAGGCGGATGACGGCGTGGCCTTCACCGCCTGCCGGGCCCACATGGAACCGACGTTGACGATGGCGCCGCCGCCGTTTGCCGTCATGTTGCGGGCGACGGACTGAGTCAGGCGGAAAAAGGCGCGGTTCAACGCGTGATAGGTGTCGAAGTCTTCCAGGCTGTGGTCGAGGAACGATTTCGGCTGGAAGACGCCGGCCGCATTGACCAGATAGCGAATGGGCCCCGTGTCTTTCTCCAGCCGGGAGGCCAGTTCCTCCGCTGCTGCGGGCTCCGCCAGGTTGATGGCGAAGGTTTCGACCTGCGTGCCGCGACGGTTCTCGATGTCCTTTTTCGCCTCCGCGAGTTTCGCGAAACTGCGGCCGATGATGATCGGGCGAATGCCGCGCGCGGCAAGAAGGTCGGCCGTGGCCAGACCGATGCCCGACGAGCCGCCGACGATGACGGCCTGTTGGGGTGATGGTGTGTTCATGACGGATGTCCTTTCTATCTCATGGCGTATTTATCTATCAGTAGATAGATAACATGAATGCGGGATTACATTTGATTTTCGTCGCCGTCAAGAATTATCTATTAGTAGATAGATATAACAGGAGGGCCGGATGTCCCGTTCCGAAAGCGATGTCGCCGGAAAAATTCTGGACCATGCGGAAGCCTTGGTGCGGACCCAGGGTTACAATGCCTTCAGCTTTCGCGAAGTGGCCAAGGCGGTCGGCGTGAAAAGCGCCACGGTTCACTACTATCATCCGACCAAGGCCGACCTTGGAGCGGCGGTGGCGCGCCGGTATACGGATCGCTTTCTGAAGGCTCTCGGCGACCCGGCGGCGGGGCCGGCGGAGGCGGTCGCTCCTTTGAGGCGCCTTCACGCCCTTGCCAGCGACGCTTTGACGCGAGACGGGATGATGTGCCTGTGCGGCATGTTGGGCGCCGAAATCGCGGGCCTTCCGCCCGCGGTGGCGGACGAGGCGGCTGCCTTCTTCCGCCGGACCATCGATTGGACGATGGCCGCCCTGGCGGCGCGGCCCTGGGGACGAGGACGGCCGGAAGCCGAGCTGCGCCGCGTTGCGGTGAAGACCATCGCAACCCTGGAAGGCGGAATGATCATTGCTCGAACAATGGGCGATCTGAGCTTGTTCGAGGATTTGGCCGCCGATAACCCGGCGACCGAAGCTGGTGCGGGCCCGTGAATATGGGGTGTGCTCGGCCATCCGACCCTTCGTTGTCATGACCTGGTACGCATGACGCGCATCGTCGTCGAGGGCTACCTGTGTGGATTGCCCTCACGGAGATGGGCCCTGTCTCGGTCGACGGCGAGTCGATCGCGTGGCGTGTTATATCCGGGACCGGGCCGGCCGATCAGCCCGATAGCGGCCAGAACATGAGGATCGCCGGTACGGCGACGATCAATACCAGGACCTGCAACGGCAGGCCGAGCCGCCAGTAGTCGCCGAACGCATAGCCGCCCGGGCCCATGACCAGGGCGTTGTTTTGGTGTCCGATGGGGGTGACGAAGGCGCAGCTTGCCGCCACCGCGACGCCCATCAGCATGGGATCGGGATTGACGGCGAGGCGTTCCGAAAGCGTGATGGCGACGGGACCCATGATCACCGCCGTGGCGGCGTTGTTGAGCACCGCCGACATTGCCATGGTCACGATCATCAGGAATATCAGCACGCTCACAGGACCGAGCGGCAGGGGACTGTCCAGGATGCCCTGTGCGATCAGGTCGGTGGTGCCCGTGGAATCGAAGGCGGCGCCCACCGGGATCAGGGCGCCGATCAGCACCACGACCGGCCAGTCGATGCCGTCGTAGATCTCCCGCACGGGCAACAGGCCCAATACGATCATCGCCACGGCCGCAATGCCGAGGGCGACAGCGATCGGCATGAGGTTGAGGGTGGCGAGCGCCACGGCGGCGGCGAACACGGCGATGGACAGGTGCGCCTGGCGGTCGTTGGTTTCGCCGAACGGCGTCCGGTGCTGCAAGGTCAGACAGCCCATGCGCGCCATCAGGTCGGGCATATGGTCGCGCGGACCGTAGAACAGTACCAGATCGCCGGGACGGAACTTGAACCGCCCCATGCGCCCGCGGAATGCGCGGCCCTGGCGCGACACGGCGAGGATGTCCGTGTCGTAACGCGAGCGCAGGCGCAACGACATCAGCTCGCGGCCGATCATCCGCGATCCGGGCCGCACCACGGCCTCGACCAGGTCCATGTCCTCGTCGATCATGTTCTCGGACTTGGCTCCCTTCATGGTGCCGACCTTCAGGTCCATGGCCGTGGTCAGGCGGTCCAGGCCGTCCGACGTGGATTCCAGCAGCAGCCTGTCGCCGGCCTTCAGACCGTCGCGGCGCGGCAGCCTGTTCATGCGCCGCCCGCGGCGGATAACGTTGATGATGAGGACGTCGCAGTCCGTCGCCAGCATGCGCAGTTCGCCCCGCGTCATGCCTTCGGCGTCGGTCCCTTTGACCACGGTCGCCTCGGTCACGAACTTGTCGATGTTCATGTGGTCGCGTGTCGCGTCCTGGACCTGGCGTCGGCGCGGGATCAGGTAGCGCGCCGACACGGCCAGGAACGCGACCCCGGCCGCCGCCACCAGAAGGCCCACGGGCGTGAAGTCGAACATGGCGAAGGGCTCGCCGACGATGCTTCCGCGGAACGCGGCGATGATGATGTTGGGCGGCGTGCCCAAGAGCGTGATCAGGCCGCCGAGGATGGTCGCGAAGGACAGCGGCATCAGCACCGCCCCGGCGTGGTACCGGGTCTTCGCCGTCGTCTGTATCGCCGCCGGCATCAGCAGGCCCAGGGCCGCCACGTTGTTCATGACCGACGACATCAGAGCCCCCAGGCCCGACAACACGGCGATGTGCCGGGCCATGCCGGTGGCCGAGCGTTCGATCAGGCGGGCGAGGATTTCCGATGCCCCCGTGCGCGCCAGGGTGTGGCTGAGGATCAGGATCGCCGCCACGGTCACCGTTGCCGGATGGCCGAACCCGGAAAAGGCACCATGCGACGGAACCAGTCCCAGGACGACCGCCGCCAAAAGTGTCGAGAAGGCGACCACGTCGTAACGCCAGCGGTCCCACACGAATAACGCCAGCGCGGCCGCGATCAGTCCGACGATGGCCATCTGGTCAAAGGTCATGAAGTCCGCCTGTTTGCCGCCGAAATCAATCCATGGCGAGTGTGCGGTCCCGCCGATCAAATTGAAAGGGGCAAGGGCGGACAAAAAAGGAGCGACCCGGCAGGGGCCGCCCGTCAGTTTGCCTATCTGCCGTTCGGCAGGGAGAGGGCGCCGTTTCGCCCCGCGTCGCCGGTCAGGGGGAGGATCGGCGCGATGGAACTCGGTGGACGCCGCCGACGGCCGGGCGGCATCTCAAGGCGTCAGCAGGCGGCGGGCGCGCGGCCCTGGGGCGCACGGTCGCGGCCGTTGCTGGCAGCGGAATGGTGGAAGATTCGGTCCATCAGGTCACGGACAGCTTCGGCCCGCAATCGGCGGCCCCGGCGCACGCCGGCTTCGATTTCCGTGTGGGAGATGGCATTCCGCAGGTCAAGCGGTGTCATCGGCATGGTCGGTCTCCTTCATCTCGTCCGGCGGGGGCGCCGTTTGTTGAGGGAAATCTAACAATCTCGGTTTTTATTGATAATCTGGAAAGGTGGATTATGATTTATGAAATTAATTCACTAAAAACTCGATGCGAGAGGCCCTATGGACCGGGACAGTGAAATGGCGGTATTCGTGCGCGCGGTGGAGGGCGGCGGGTTTTCCGCCGCCGCGCGGGACCTTGGGATCACGCCGTCGGCGGTCAGCAAGCTGGTCGGCCGGTTGGAGGACCGCCTGGGGGCCCGGCTGCTGAACCGCACGACGCGGTCCATCAGCCTGACCGAGGAGGGGCGGACCTATTACGAGCGGGCGGTGACCATTCTGGAGGAGATCGAGGCCGCCGAGCTGGCCGTGCGCGAACTGCATGCGGAGCCGCGCGGCGTGCTGAAGGTCAACTCGTCCACGGCCTTCGGCCGCTATGCGGTGATCCCCCACCTGCACGAATTCATCGAGGCCTATCCGGAATTGCAGGTTCATTTCACCCTGTCCGACAGCGTGGTCGACCTTGTCGGCGAGGGGGTCGATGTCGGCCTTCGCATCGGCACGCTGACCGATTCCTCGCTGATCGCCCGGCGCCTGACGTCGGTGAAGCGCGTCGTCGCGGGCGCCCCCGCCTATTTCGAACGCCACGGGGTTCCCAAGACGCCCGACGACCTGGTCCATCACAACTGCCTGCGCGTCAGCTTCGAGACCACCATCAACCGGTGGGAATTCAAGGGTACCGACGGTCCGCGCATCCTCGACGTCAAGGGCTCGCTGGTGGTCAACGACGCCTCGCTGCTGTACGACGCAGCGCTCGCCGGGGTCGGCCTGATCCGCGCGGCTCAGTTCCTGACCTGGGAGGCGCTGCGCGACGGGCGGCTGATTCCCGTGCTGCAGGAATTCGAGACCGAGGAAGGGCGCAGCGTGTTCGCAGTCTATCCGCCTGGCCGCCACCAGGCGCCCAAGGTGCGGGCGTTCATCGACTGGCTGGTGGAACGCTTCGTCAAGAACCCGCCCTGGGCGGAAGACGTCCGCTAACGATCAGGGACGGCCGGATCGCCCGGCGAGGGTAGCGGAGCGTTACTCAAGCCTGGAATTTGAATGGATGTCGTAGATTTCGTCGTCGATGAGGGCATTGAAGGAAAATGATCGCCGTTCGCCGGACCCGCTGAATGGATTGACCGAGTGATTCAGGTAGTGGGGAAACAGGAATATGTGCCCAACTTTGGGAAGCATTGATATGTGCCCGCCGCTGAGGAACTGGTCGGTCCCGTGAACGAAGTTGATCATGCCGGCGGTTCGCGCGCGCTTTCGCGATCCCTCGGATGATCCGATCTGGTCCGGAATCATCAGATAGCCGGCGCCGGAAACGTGGCCTCGATGATTGTGTGGCGGATTGAAATCCCCCTCGAAGGAGCGAACGATCCAGCAGCCCAGCACCTTGAACTTTGAAATCTTGCGGCCCGTGGTGACTTCTATGTAGGTCGCGGTGATGTCCATCAGGTATCTGCCGAGTTCACCTTCGACCACAGCCGGGTCAACCTTGAACTCCTGCGTCACCTCGCCGGCGAGATAGCTGGAAAGGTCCAGGTTCTGCGCCTTGGCTCCGTCCGCCACGACTTCGTCAGTATACCTGTTCAGCGTGTCGACGATGCGGCGCGGGATGGTGAAATCGCCGACAAAGGGGCCGAACGGTTTGAAAAGCTCGTAGCTGATTTCGTCTGACTCGGACATGGCGGAATTTCTAGCGGTGAGGCCCGTATCGGTCTACCGATTTTTTCTCAGGCGTGGCGGGCCGGCGGCGGGTGGCGGGGTCCGGCGGATAGGGTGACTATTTCGGGCTCGGATCCGATACGGGCGGGTTGGTCGAGCGCTTCTTGTGCCAGAGGTACGAGCGCACCGAAAGCGGGAAGCTGACGATGTAGAGGACGAGGATCACGGTCAGCGCCAGCCAGGGGTCCGAAACCACGAAGGCGGCCAGCACGGCGACCGCGATCATCAGCGGCAGGCGCCAGGCCCGCGCCATCTTCATGTTCTTGAACGAGAAGGTGGGCAGGGTCGAGACGAACAGTCCGCCGCACAGGATCAGCACCACCGACACCAGGTAGGGGTTCTGCAGGTAGGGGACGTAGCGCTCGGGCACCTGGAACGACAGGATCAGCGGCAACAGAACCAGCCCCGCCCCCGCCGGCGCCGGCACGCCGGTGAAGAAACGGCCTGCCCACACGGGCTTCCTGTCGTCTTCCAGCATGGTGTTGAAGCGCGCCAGGCGCATGGCGCAGCACATCGCGAACAGGACCACCAGGAACCAGCCGAAGCGGCCCGCGTCCTCCAGCGCCCAGAGGTAGAGGATCATCGCGGGCGCCACGCCGAAGCAGATGAAGTCCGACAGCGAATCCAGTTCCGCGCCGAACTTCGACGCGCCTTTCAACAGGCGCGCGACGCGGCCGTCGAGCGTGTCCAGGATCGCCGCGATCAGAATGGCGAAGGCGGCCGCCTCCCACCTCTCGTTGAGGGCGAAGCGCATCCCCGTCATGCCGGCGGCCAACGCCCCCAGGGTCAGCATGTTGGGGATCATCTTGTGGATCGGCATCACGCGCAGTCCGCGGCGCCGGCGGGGCGGCGGGGCGGCGGGATCGGGGGTATGGTCGAGGCTGGCGTCGCTCATGGATTTCGGCTTTTCGTTCCGTTAGCGGCGTTGCGCCTTGCGCGGGGCCTCGGCGCCGATCTCGGCGATCACCGTCTCGCCGGCGATCGAAGTCTGGCCCACGGCAACCAGCGGCTCGCAGCCTTCGGGCAGGTAGACGTCGACGCGCGAGCCGAAGCGGATCAGGCCGAAGCGTTCGCCCGCGCTGACGGCGTCGCCCTCGCGCAGCTCGCACAGGATACGGCGCGCCACCAAGCCGGCGATCTGCACCACGGCGATCTCGTTCTTCCTGGGCGAGCGGCTTTTCACGCCGGCGATCTTGATGCGCACGCTCTGGCGCTCGTTCTCGGCGCTGGCCTTGTCCAGCGATGCGTCGAGAAAGGCGCCCGGGCGGTAGGCCAGCTTGGTCACCGTGCCCGACACGGGGGCGCGGTTCACGTGCACGTCGAACACGTTCATGAAGATGGCGACACGGGTGCGTTCCTCGTCGCCCATTTCCAGTTCGGGCGGCGGGGCGGCACGGTCGATCATCTGCACGGCACCGTCGGCGGGCGAGATCACCAGCATATCGCCGAGCGGCGTCATGCGGTCCGGGTCGCGAAAGAAATAGACGCACCAAGTCGTCAGAACGACGCCCAGCCAGCCCAGTTCCTCGGCGATGAAGAACAGGATGATCGTCACCGCGGCGAACAGGGCGATGAACGGCCACCCCGCCCGGTGGATCGGCGTCATGACGGTGTCCAGGATGATGTTCGGTTTCATGTGCCGTCGTCGGTTTCCGTTGTCCCCCCGCGCCCGGTCGGGCCGGGCGGGCGCCCTACATAGCATATTTTACCCGGAATGCCCGGCCGAAATGCCGTGTTCGCGTATCGCGGGTTCTTGCCACGCGCCGGGCCAATGACGATAATCCGGAGAGCCGAAAGGAGACACCGCGTGGCCGCCCCAACCTCCGCCGAGAAGACCAAAGCCCTGTTGACCGCCGCCGGCGATCCCAGCAAGACCATGCCGCTGGGGGCCATGGGCCTCGACCAACAGGGGCAACTCGTCCGCAAAAATGACGATGGCCTGGTCGAGTTCACTTTCCGCTACATGGGCTATCAGTTCGCGGTGCGCGCCGAGGTTCACCCCGGCCACACCCGCATGCGTATCCATGCCGTCCTGGGGCACCTGCCCTATACGGCCGAGGCGCGGGAACTGCGCACCAACATGCGGGCCGTGGTGCACGAAGCGGGCCGGGCGCTGGGCGGGCGCATCCACATCAACCCGGAACAGCGCATCCTGTTCCTGGACGAGTTCAACTTCGACGAAACACTGACGCCCGGCTCGCTTCTGACCAAGACCGTGGCGTTCCTTCTGTCGGCCAAGCCCTATCTGGAACTGCTGTCGCTGATCGCAGGCGCCAGCAAGGCGGTCTATGCCATGCTTCCCGCGCCGCAGGCCAAGGCCCCGGCCGAATAGGGCCGTGCGCCGCGTCAATTCGTCGGCTTGGGAACCTGGAACACCTGGCCCGGATAGATCAGGTCCGGATCGTCGATCTGCTTTCTGTTGGCGCGATAGATGATCGTATACTGCACGCCTTCGCCATAGACCCGGCGCGCGATCCGCCACAGCGAATTTCCCGGCTGCACCACGACGGCCTGCCCGGCCGCCAGGCGGGGCATGACCTCGTCCTGATCCTGTCGGAACGGGATGGAAACCCGGCCCAGGACCTTGCCGGCGGGGTTCAGGTGCTCCGCCGTCAGTTTGTGCACCCCCGGCGCCAGCTTGTCCTTCAGTGTCAGGGACCAGCCGTTCCCAGCGTCCGCCCGGGTCGTGCCGAGCGGCGCGTCGTCCATGTAAAGCGCCACGCCATCGCCGGCGGGCGCGCGGCCGCTGATGATGACCCGCCCGGCGGGGGTGTAATCCACTGCGCTGATGTCGAAATCGATCTTCTGCGGACCGTCGCCCTGGATCAGGCGGCTCGGCCCTTCGCCGGCGCGCGGCATCCGGATGGCGAGCGGTTCCGTCGTGCGTTCCTCGGCGACCATCGGTCCCGTGTCGGAGCGTTCCGGCACCGCCAGCACGACCACGTCCGGCGACGTCAGCACTTTGCCGTCGGCGCCGATGGTCTCGAGCGACAGATAGCGGTTGCCGGGCGGCAGCGGGTCGCCGGGCAGGTAGACCCACTCGCCCTTTTCGTCCGCGGTGATGCGCCCGATCTCGGTCTGGCCGTCCTTGATGATCACCGTGGCGCCGGGGGCGGCGCGGCCGGCGATCACGGTGTCGCCGGAGGGGCTGACACGAACCACGTCGAACACGGGAAGGTCGGTATCGGCGGCGCGGGCGGCCTTGTGCGGCGCCGTCTTCGACACCGGCATTTCGGGCGCGGTCTTGGCGGTTTGCGGTGGCCGGGCGGGGGCGTTCCTGTCGTCGTCTTCGGGCGACGTCAGGTTGACGACGATGGCGAAGGCCACCACCACCACTCCAAGGCCGACAATAAACAGCGGATTACGCCACATAGCGCTCACAGATGCCGTTGGGCCGCGGCATTTTCCGTTCTTCCCCCTAATTCCGATCCTCCACATCTAATCGTACAAGGCGATCAGCGCAATCCGCATCTGGCGGGACCTTGCCAGCGTCGCCGCAAGCGTTCATTTTTCCGCAAACGGAAAAGGAGGCGTTTCCTTGGCGCCAGACGACGACAAGCCGGAGGTTCCCGGCCGGACGGTGGGGGTCCGCGTGTGGGACCTGCCCGTGCGCCTGTTCCATTGGATCCTGCTGGTTTGCGTGGTCACCTCCGTCGCGACGGGGCTGACCGGCGGCCTGTGGCAGATGGACCTGCACATGGTCTCAGGCTGCACGATCCTGGGCCTGGTCCTGTTCCGCGCGATATGGGGCCTGATCGGCGGGCGGCACGCGCGCTTCGCGGCCTTCGTCAAGGGACCCGCCGCCGTCGCCCGCTACGCTGCCGAATTCGTCCGCGGCCGCGCCCGCCGTACGGTGGGGCACAATCCCCTGGGCGGCTGGTCCGTGGTACTGATCCTGCTGGCCCTTGCCGTGCAGGCGGGCACGGGTCTGTTCGCCAACGACGACATCTTCCTGGAGGGCCCGCTGTACAAATACGCGGGCAAGGAACTGAGCGACCGCTTGACCGGCATTCATAATCTCATGAGCCGCGTAATCTACGTGCTGGTGGCGGCCCACGTCGGCGCCGTGGCGGCGCACCGGTTCACGGGGCACGACTTGGTGAAACCCATGATCACGGGAATCAAGCCCGACGCCGACCCGGCGGCGGGCGACGGCCCCACACGCTGGGGCCGCGCGACGGCGGCGGCGGTCGTGGCCGCACTCCCCGTCGCCTGGATCCTGTCGCAGTGGTAGCGGGCCGGGCGCCGGGACGCGGTGCGCCCGGCGCCCGGCCCCTCAGCCCTTATTTCTTCTTTTTTCTGTAGTCGTCGTGGCAGGCCTTGCAGGCGTTCTTGCCGAGCGCGCCGACGGCGGCCCCGAGCGCCTTGGTGTCGCCCGATTCTGCGGCCGTTACCACGTTTCGGGCATGATCGACGAAGGCCATTCTGACCTTGGCGAACTTGTCCGGTTCGTCCCAGATCTTCGACAGGGCGTCCGTCTCGCCGCCCATGGCGTCGGAGCCCTTGGGGAACACATGCTGAGCGATCTTGGCGAGCGTCAGCATTCCCTTGGCGAGGTCCGCCATGTCGCCCTTGTTTGCGGTTTCGCCCTTGACGATGGCGACCAGCGCGTTCATGTGCCCGCCGACGGCCTTCATTACGCCTTTGCGGTACTTGATTTCGCCCGCGTCGCTGGCGTGCGCCACACCGGCCGCGGTCACAGCGACCACAGCCCCGGCAGCCAGGATGCCCCGGGTCATTGCCTTGAAATTCTGCATGGTATCCGATCCTTCTGAAACAAAAGAGTATCACCAATCGGACCTGGTCTGGCATATACTGCCCCGGGCCAGCCTGGACCTTGAGCGAACTCTAATCGTTCGGATCTCGCCTGTGAACGGTCTCGTTCTCCGGTTACGCGAATTTCAACGGATGCACCGCCACCTTATGCCCCAAATCTCCGCCATTTGCGTTTTCTGCGGCTCGCGCACGGGCGTCGATCCTGCCTACGAGGAAGCGGCCCGTGGTTTGGGCCGGATGATGGCCGAGCGGGGCATCCGCCTGGTCTACGGCGGCGGGCATATCGGCCTGATGGGCGTGCTCGCCGACGCGGTTCTGGAATCGGGCGGCGAGGTCACGGGCGTGATCCCCGATTTCCTGCGTCGCCGCGAAGTCGGGCGCGACGACCTGACGGAACTGGTCGTCACCGACAGCATGCATGCCCGGAAGCAGCGCATGTTCGAACAGGCAGACGCCTTCGTGACCCTGCCGGGCGGGCTCGGCACCCTGGACGAGACCATCGAGGTCGCCACCTGGAAGCAGCTGGGCATGCATGCCAAGCCCATCGTGATACTGGACGCGGGCGGCTACTGGCGGGCGCTGTCGGACCTCCTGGCCGCCGTCGTCAAGGGCGGCTTCGCCTACGGCGACATCCAGACCCTGTGGTCCGTGGTCGAAACGCCGGACCAGGTATTCGAGGCCATCGACGCCGCCGTCCGCCCCGGGCCGAAGGCCGCCTCCGCCCGCCTCTGACCCCGCCCGCACGCCACAGGTGTCGCCCTGCCTTCGTCTTGCGGGGCCAGCCTTCGTCTTGCGGCGAAAGAGGGCAGGCTATATTGTGCGCCGCGATTTCCATCCCAGGGACAACCGGAGCACTTACACCGATGGCGAAAATTCAGGTCAAGAACCCGATCGTGGAACTGGACGGCGACGAGATGACGCGGATCATCTGGGCCTTCATCAAGGACAAGCTGATCCTCCCCTACCTCGACGTCGACCTTAAGTACTACGACCTGTCGGTCGAGAAGCGCGACGAGACCGACGACCAGATCACGGTCGATTCCGCGTACGCCATCAAGCAGTACGGCGTCGGCGTCAAATGCGCCACCATCACCCCGGACGAAGCCCGGGTCGAGGAATTCGGCCTGAAACAGATGTGGCGTTCGCCCAACGGCACCATCCGCAACATCCTGGGCGGCACCATCTTCCGCCAGCCCATCGTGTGCAAGAACGT
>PFFW01000089.1 GCA_002781745.1 Rhodospirillales bacterium CG15_BIG_FIL_POST_REV_8_21_14_020_66_15 | reverse complement strand
TCGCATCTGTTTCGTCGGCGACAGCCTGATCAACGGCACCGGCGACCACGCCTTCCTGGGCTGGCCGGGGCGGGTGTGCCGGCGCGAAGTCCAGGTCGGGCACGACATCACCTGCTACAACCTGGGCATCCGCGCGGAGACGACGGAAATGATCCGTGCCCGCTGGCGCGCCGAATGCACGCCGCGCCTGTTGGACATCTATCCGGGCGCCCTGGTGTTCTCCTTCGGGACCAACGACACGGCCGCGGAGGCGGGGAAGACACGCGTCGAATTCGACCGTTCGCTTGAGAACGCGCGGGCCATGATCGGCGAGGCCATGGACTGGAAGCCGACGCTGTGGATCGGCCCGCCCCCCATCGACGAACGGCGGCAGCCGTTCCAGGCCGGGCCCGGGTCGCCCGTGCGCGAATTCCGCAATGCGCGCATCGCCAAGCTGTCCGACTCCTTCGCCGCCATGGCGGCCGACATGGGAGTTCCCTATCTGGACCTGTTCACGCCGCTTTCCGGCGACAGCGCCTGGAACGGCGCCACGGGCGACGGCGTCCATCCGCCCGACGACGGATACGCCCTCATCGCCGAGCGGGTTACCGGTTGGGAAGCCTGGCGGCGTTGGTTCCCCGCTTGACGCAGGCGCCGTCGCGCGGACGGTGGGGCCGATCGGCCCTATGACCTCCGGCTATGTTGACACTGGAAGGGCCGCGCGCGAGGATTCCACTGTCAAAGGGCAGCGTAGATGCATCAATTATTTGGTGTATTCCAATAATTGCCACCTTCACAGTAGTACTGGCGGGAACTTGCGGCGTGCTTGAGATTACGAGTTCCTGTATCGACGTGGAAAACCTGACGGCGCCGGAGTTTCGCGAATTTCTGGCCTATTGGGAAGCTCTTCGGAGCGGTCGCATCGCGCCGCCGTGGGCGGAAATCGAACTGATCGAAATGCCGGCCAAGGTGCTGCCGTACCTGACCGTGGTCCAAGTCCACCAGGCGCCCCTGGATTTCGTCTACGCCTTCTACGGCACCGGTCACATGTCGCTGAAGGCGCGAGATCTGACGGGGCATTCCATCACCGAGGCAAAGCCCCGCGAGAACGGTCCCGTCGTGTTCGACCAGTACCGGCGGGTGTTGGAGGCGCGCAAGCCCATGGCCTTCCGCCGCACCTTCAGCGAACCGGGCGACGACCGGGACCTGACGCAGCTCACCTTGCGCCTGCCGCTGTCGGGTGACGGCGAGAACATCCATTGGATCATGTCGCTCAGCGACCTGCGGAGCAAGCCGGGGATGCGCGATTTCTACGAAACCCATGGCCGCGACCGCCCCTTTCGGCTAGGCGCGGCCCGGCGCGCCCGGGCCGTCTGACGCCAACCGTCACGCCGCTGCATTGTTACGCGGGGGCGTCGCCGGCGATGGTGACCCGCTGCATGACACGGCGCCGGCCCGGATAGTCGTCGACGGCGAAGTGCTGCAGACAGCGGTTGTCCCAGACGATGAGCGTGCCGTCCTCCCAGTTCATGCGGCATTGGAATTCCGGGCGTTCGGCGTGGCCGAACAGAAAGTTCAGAAGGCCCTCGCTTTCCGCCGCCGTCCAGCCGTCGAAGCGGACCGTATGGCCTCGGTTGACGTATAGCGCCTTTCGCCCGGTTTCCGGATGGGTGCGGACGACGGGGTGGACGGCCTCGGTCGTCACGCCCTCGTCGGCCTTCTTCAACGCGTTGCCGCTGTGCACGGCGACGCGATCCTCCTCCATGTAGCGCTTGGTCGCCGAGAACACGGCCTTCATATCGGCCAGCATCGCCTGCATGCCGTCGGACAGGGTCTCGTGGGCCAGATACATGTTGGCGAACAGGGTGTCGCCGCCGACGGGCGGCAGTTCGCGGGCGACCAGCATGGTGGCCATGGGCGGTTCCGGCAGATAGGTGGTATCCGAGTGCCACAGGCCGCCGAAGTTGCGGGCGTCGCCCGGATTGCGCGAGAACTCCAGCACGTCCGGAAAGTCGGGCAGGCCGTTGCCGTAGGGATAACGCTGGACCGGCCCGAACCGGCGGGCGAACTCCAGATGCTGGGCAGGGCTTACGTGCTGGCCCCGGAAGCGCAGAACCTGATGGTCGAGAAAGGCCTGGTGGATGCTGTCCCACTGGGCGTTGGAAAGCGGCCTGGTGAGGTCGACACCGGCGACGTCGGCGCCCGTGGCGCCGGTCACGGGGGTGACGGTGACGGTGGATGTTCCCATGGTCGTCCTGTCGGATTGTATACAATAATTTTCTTGAGAGGGTCGCGCGGCGAGGGCTCGCCGTCAAGGGTCTTGCGCGGGCGGGCGACGGCCGCGTCAGAACCGCGCGAGCCAGTCCAGCACGATCGCCTGTTCCGCCCGTTCGGCAGCGTCGATCCAGGCAAGTGCCCGTTCCTGTTCGGCGGGATCGTCGCGGGCGACGTCCGGCAGGCCGTCGTAGGCGCGGCGCGCCGCCGGGTCGGCGATGTAGAGGGCGAACGCCCGTGTCCGCCCGTCCGGTCCGGACAGATATCCCGCCAGCCCTTTTGCGTAATGCAGGGTGCCCGTCTTGGCCCAGATGCGCCCCGAGGCCGCCTCGTCCAGGAAGCGGTCGCGGAACGCCTTGCGGAACCCGGCCGTGGGCAGCAGGCTGGCAAAAGGCCAGCCGCCGTAGCGCCGGCCATGGGCGAAGCGCAGGACCGCCGCCATCTGGTTCGCGGTAACGCGGGCATGGCGCGACAGGCCCGAATGATTGGGCAGGCGCCAGCCGCGCCAGTCCACCTCCTTTACCTTGACCGCGACCGCCCGCTGCAGCCAGCCGGACAACATCGCGGTGGACGCCGCCAGGGTTTCCGGCCGTCCGCGGTGCAGGCGCGCGGCGGTGAGGCCCGTCAACTCGGACACCAGGTTGTTGGAATGCTCCAAGCCCAGGCGCGCGACCTCGGCCAGCGGCTGGCCGGACACGGCGGCGACCAGACGTGTTGCCTCGGGAGCGGCACCGGCCTCGGGCGGCGGCAGCGTCACGCCCGCCTGGGCCGCCAGACGCCGGAACAACTGCGCCGTCGCCAGGCCCGGATTCCTGACGGGCAGGAAGCGATCGCCCTGGGGCGCCGCATCCGCGCCCAGCCGCCAGGCGCCGTTCCGCCACAGGATTTCGCGGCCCGGCCCCTGGCTGGTCGCGGCGGGCGCCGCCCGGAGCGCTTCCAGGGGCGGCAGGCGGGTCAGCGCGGGCGCCGAGGCGCCGCCGTCCGGTTCCGGCCGCCATATAAGGCGCCAGCGGTTGAAGTCGACGCTGAGCGCGCTGACGCCCGGGTTGTAGCGCGCCTCGGCGGGCTGATCCGGGTTGATGGCGGGAACGGCGGGCAGCAGGGTCTCGTCGTAGATGAAACGCCCCGCCACCCGCGTCAGGCCCAGGTCCCGAAGGCGCACGGCCAGGCCGTACAGGTCCTGCGGCGCCAGCAGAGGATCGCCGCCGCCGGCCAGCACCAGGTCGCCCGCAAGGGTGCCGGCCGGGTCCGGTGCAGCCGTCGCGAGCACGCGGGTCTGGAACCGGAAATCCGGGCCCAGCAGTTCCAGCGCCGCGACCATGGTCGCGACCTTGGCGGTCGAGGCCGGGGGCATGGGCCTGTCTGCGGCGCGGGCCGCCAGCACGCCGCCCGTATCGGCGTCGACGACCGTGTACGAGATTTCCGCCGTCGGGCCGAGCGCGGCCACCGGGTCCGCCTCGGGTTTATGTTGCCCGGCGCAACCGGCCAGCAGCAGCACAGCCGCCAGCGCCACGGTCCGCCCGAAGACGCCAAGGGATTGAAATGCTTTAACTTGCCGTGACCCGTCCATTACACTATCGGCCAACAATAACCGGCAGGTTGGAGGGATGCATGCCCTATGTGGTGCGTGACGGTGACGGCAATGTCCGTGCGGTGTTCGACACGCCGGTCGACGGCGCGGAAGAGGTCGCGCCCGACGATCCCGGCCTGGGGGCCTTCATCAACCAGAACGCCCGGACCGGCATGGTCCTGGACGAGTGGGTCGAGTCCGACCTGGCCCTGGTCCGCGTGGTCGAGGACCTTGTCGACGTCCTTATCGACAAGGGCGTGTTCATGTTCAACGAACTGCCTGCCGGCGCACAGAAGAAGTTGAACACCCGGCGCGGGCGCCGCAAGGAAATGGACCTGATGGAAAGCCTGTTCGGCGAGATGGCGCTGCCCGAGGGCGAGGAAAGCGCCGAACCCGCCGCCATCGAGGTGCCGGAAGGCGACGACAACTCAATTCTCTAGCTAGCGGTCTTTTCCCCGCGTCACCAGGTAGTAGCCGCAGCCCGCGTGCGGCGGCAGGGGGCTCAGTTTGCCCAGAACGCGCTTCCGGCGGAAAGCGAGCAGCAGGCGCCCGATGGGCAGGAACAGGGTTTCGCCCGAATCCGGGCCCGCCGGGTCAAGGCGGACGATGACGGACCGGGGTGCGCGGAAGCGCGAGCGCTCCACCATGCGTTTCACGGATTCCGTGGCGTGATGCAGGCTCAGGCCGCGCAGGTCGAGTTCGTATTCCGCCCTGTCGTCGTAGCCGACCAGGCGTTTCAGCTCGACGTCGTCCATTCCGGGCAGGTCCTCGGCCAAGGCGTCAGCACCCCATCCTTTCCGCCAGGTCCTCGACCGTGTCGACGATGACGTCCCAGTCGCCGGTTGCCTTGAAGTCCTTCACCTGGTCGGCGCCGTATTCCGTCGGCCGGTTGATGTAGGCGGTGCGCAGGCCTTCCTTGCGGGCGGCCTCCAGGTCGTCGTTGTGGGCCGCGGCCAGCATGACCTCGCCCGGCATGACGCCCAGCAGGCGAACGGCGTTGCGGTAGACTTCGGGGTCGCGCTTGTAGGCCATGTGCATGTCGGACGAATAGATGAAGTCCCAGGGGATGCCCGCGTGTTTGGCCATGCTGGCCAGCAGCATCAGCGAACCGTTGGACAAGGGGGCGATCAGGTAGCGGGTCTTGAGCCGCAGCAGGCCCGGAATGCTGTCCGGCCAGGGCGCCAGACGGTGCCAGAACAGGTTGATGTCGGCCTTTTCGGCCTCGCCGAAACGGTCGGCCAGGCCGAACTCGGGCAGTATCTCGTCCAGGCGCTCGCGGTGGATGACGTCCAAGGGCGTCCACGCCCGCTGGCCGGAAATGACCCGGTGCAGGCCCGGACGATAGCCGGCCCGCCAGGCCCTCGCGAAGGCTTCCCAGTCGACGCCCTCGATCCCCTTCTTCCTGGCCAGGGCCTCGCCCATGCGGGTGATCGACCCGCGCCAGTCGGTGACCGTTCCGAAGGTGTCGAACACCACCGCCTTCACGTCCTTGATCGCCTGCCGGTCGGCCATGGATGATCCTCCGTCCTCATGCGCCTGCCCCGCCGAATGACATAGCGGGTTCCGAAGCGGGATGCCAGAGCCGCCGTAGGGTCACGGTGTTGCGCGCGCCGCGCCTCAAGGGAACCGCTTTACGCGGGGCCGGCGGCGGTGTTTCATATCGCCATGGGCATACGCGGATGGGCGGCGTGCATGGCGGCGGTATTGTCGGTGACGGCGCCCGCCGAAGCCAGGCAGGCCAAGGACGTCGACCTGGAACTGGTGCTGGCCGTGGACGTCTCCGGCAGCATCGACGAGGACGAGGCGCGCCTTCAGCGCGAGGGCTTCGCCGCCGCCATCACCAATCCCCACATTCTGCGCGCCATCCGCTCGGGGCCCCTGGGCCGGGTCGCGGTCATGTACGTGGAATGGTCGGGACTGGACCGCCAGCATGTGGTCGTCGACTGGACGGAGATCGCCGACGAAGGCGATGCCCGGCGGTTCGCGCGGGCCGTCACCGGCGGCTCGACCTTCCGCGGGGACTGGACCTCGGTTTCGAGCATCATCGACAAGAGCATGAAATACCTGGAGGAAAACGAATACCGGGGCGCGCGGCGGGTCATCGACATCTCCGGCGACGGCGAGAACAACAACGGCGACCCGATCATGGGCGCGCGCGACCGGGCGGTCGCGGCCGGCATCACCATCAACGGCCTGCCCATCATCAACGGACGTATCGGGCCCAACGGCATGGTGCCGTCGCCGGACCTGGACCTGTACTACCGGGACTGCGTGATCGCCGGTCCGGGGGCGTTCCTGGTGGTCGCCCGCGGTTTTTCCGATTTCGCGCGGGCGATCCGGCGCAAGCTGTTCCTGGAACTGTCGGACTGGCAGCCGCCGCCCCGCCGCGTCCGCGTATCGTCGCATGCCGCGGCAGACTGCCTGACCGGCGAGAAACGCACCCTTCGCGAACTTCAGGAACTGAACGACATCCAGAAGGAGCGCTTCAGGGCCCATTGACGTAGAATGACAGCCATGCGGTTCCTTCCACTTGTTCCGGCTTTGACGATGGCGCTGCTGGCGGCGACGGCCGGGCCCGTACGTGCCCTCGAGGTCGACCTGGAGCTGGTGCTTGCCGTGGACGTGTCGGGCAGCATCGAGAAGGACGAGGCCGAACTGCAGCGTGAGGGCTTCGTCCAGGCGTTCCGCAACGACGCGGTGATCCGCGCCGTCACCGGCGGCGAGCACAAGCGCATCGCCGTCACCTACATCGAATGGGCGGGCACCGGTCACCAGCGCCTGGGGATCGATTGGCGGATCATCGACGGCGCCAAGGCGGCCAATGACTTCGCCCAGGAACTGGCGGGGCTGCCTTTCGCCTCGGCGCTGTGGACGTCGATCTCCGGGGCCATCGATTTCGGCATCGAGCGCCTGCGCGAAAGCCCCCACCGGTCGAAGCGCCGGGTCATCGACATCTCCGGCGACGGCGCCAACAACCATGGCGAGGCGATCATCCCCGCCCGCGACCGGGCCGTGCGTCAGGGCGTGACCATCAACGGCCTGCCCATCGTCAACGGCCGGCCCAGTCCCTACGGCACGCCGCAGCTTCCCAACCTGGACTGGTATTTCGAGGACTGCGTGATCGGCGGCCCCGGCGCCTTCATCGTCGTCGCCAATGGGTTCGAGGATTTCGGGCGCGCCATCAAGCGCAAGCTGATCCGCGAAATCGCGGGCCTGGACGGGCCCCGTGACAGGCGCGCGCTGTTCCGGCCGGCCAGGATGGAAAAACGTCCGCCCTGCGACGCCGGCGAGCAGATGCTGCGCGACATGGACGATACCTGAGTATCGTCGGCGACAAGGCGGGTCAGGCCTCGATCTCGCCCCGCATCACGGGCGCGCAGGCACCGCCCACGCGGACGGCGGTGACCCGGCCGCCCACGACGTCGGCCGCCGTTTCGATCAGCGAGGGGCGGCCCATCTCGACGCCCTGGACGATGTGGCAGTCGAAGGTGCCGTCCGCCGCTTCCAGGCTGCCCAGAAGCCCCGCCAGCGCCGCCGCCGCGGCGCCCGTCGCCGGATCCTCGGCGATGCCCATGCCCGGCGCGAACATGCGCGCGCGGAAGCGTCGGGAGCCCGCCGGATCCGGAGTGTAGACAAACACGTGGCCGCCCATGTCCGGGTGCCGGGTCATGGCGTCGCCGTTGCCGCCGGCGCGGGAAAGCGCGTCCAATCCGTTCAATCGCGCGATGGGAAACACCATCCCGGCGGAGCACTGCACGGGCGGATGGGATGCGGTGTCGATGTCGTCCGGCCGCAGGCCGACGCAAGGGGCGAAATCCGCCGCCGCGATGGCGACGCCGCGGGTGAAGGCCTGGGGGGCCGTCAGGCGCGCCCCCGCCGGGCCTTCCGCACCGGACAGGATGTCGACGGGAACCAGACCGGCGATTTCCTCAAAGCGCAGGGCGGTGCCCAGCGGCCTGCCGAACGGACTGCCTTCCCGGGCCAACGCGAACGCCGTGCCCACGTTGGGATGGCCTGCGAAGGGCAGTTCGCGGTCCGGCGTGAAGATGCGCACGCGGGCCGTGTTCGCGGGATCGTCGGGCGGCAGGACGAAGGTGGTCTCCGACAGGTTGAACTCGCGGGCGATGGCCTGCATGGCGTCGTCGGACAGGCCCTCGGCGTCCAGCACGACGGCCAGCGGGTTGCCGCCGAACGGCCGGTCGGTGAACACGTCGACGGTGACGAAGCGGCGTTTCATGCCGGCAGGATTCATCGCGCCCGCCGGGTCGGTCAACGGAACAATTGTTCCGGAACAAGCGGCGGACGGGTCATTCCGCCGCGTCTTCGTAGGCCGCCGGCGGCGGGCAGGTGCAGACCACGTGGCGGTCGCCGTAGACGTTGTCGACGCGCCCCACGGGCGACCAGTACTTGGCCTGGAACAGCCCCGGCACCGGGAATGCCGCCTGTTCGCGGCTGTAGGCATGGGCCCAGGCGTCGGCCGTCACCGTGTCCACCGTGTGTGGTGCGTTGACCAGCGGGTTGTCGTCGGCGGGCCAGTCGCCGGCGCCGACGCGCCGTGCCTCCTCGGCAATCGCGATCATGGCCTCGCAGAAGCGGTCCAACTCTTCCTTGGGCTCCGATTCCGTCGGCTCCACCATCAGGGTCCCGGCCACCGGCCAGGACATGGTGGGGGCGTGGAATCCGTAATCGATCAGCCGCTTGGCGATGTCGTCCACGGTGATCCCGTAGCGGTCCTTGAGCGGGCGCGTGTCCAGGATGCATTCGTGGGCGACGAAGCCGTGCCGGCCGGTGTAGAGGCAGTCGTAATGCCCGGCCAGCCGCCTCGCCACGTAGTTGGCGTTGAGGATCGCCACCTGGGTCGCGCGGACCAGGCCGGCGCCCCCCATCATGGCGATATAGGCCCAGGAGATCGGCAGGATCGACGCCGAGCCCCAGGGCGCCGCCGCCACCGCGCCGACGGTCTCGGCGCCGCCCGAGGCGGCTACCGGATTCGAGGGCAGGAACGGGGCCAGATGCGTCTTGACGCCGATCGGGCCGACGCCCGGCCCGCCGCCCCCGTGCGGGATGCAGAATGTCTTGTGCAGGTTCATATGCGCCACGTCGGGACCGAAGGTCCCGGGGCGGCACAGGCCGACCATGGCCTGCAGGTTGGCGCCGTCCATGTAGACTTGGCCGCCGTTGGCGTGGATGATCCGGCAGATATCCTCGATCGCCTCCTCGAACACGCCATGGGTCGACGGATAGGTGACCATCAGGGCGGCCAGGGTGTCCTTGTGCACCTCGGCCTTGGCCTTCAGGTCGGCGACGTCGACGTTGCCGTCGTCGTCGCAGGCGACGACGACGACCTTCATGCCGGCCATCACGGCGCTGGCCGGATTGGTGCCGTGGGCCGACGCCGGGATCAGGCAGACGTTGCGTGTGGTCTCGCCCCGCGCATGGTGGTAGGCGCGAATGACCAGAAGCCCCGAGTATTCGCCCTGGCTGCCCGCGTTGGGTTGCAGGGAGACCGCGTCGAACCCGGTGATCTCGCACAGCATGCGTTCCAGGTCGTCGATCATCTCCTTGTAGCCCGCGACCTGGTCGGCCGGGGCGAAGGGATGTATCTGGCCGAACTCCGGCCAGGTGATGGGCATCATTTCGGCGGCGGCATTGAGTTTCATGGTGCAGGAGCCGAGCGGGATCATGGCCCGGTTCAGCGCCAGATCCATGCCTTCCAGCCGGCGCAGGTAGCGCATCATCGCCGTTTCCGATCGGTGCGCGTGGAACACGGGGTGTTTCAGGAAGGCCGAGGTGCGGACAAGCGCGTCCGGAACGCCGCCGGGGGCGTCGAGGTCGAGCGCGGCGCCCTTGGCGCCGAAGGCTTCCAAGATCGCGGCGACGTCCGCGTCGTCGGTCGTTTCGTCCAGCGCCATGCCGACCCGCCCGTCGCCGAAGTCGCGCAGGTTGATGCCGGCGGTCCGCGCGGCGGCGACGACCTTGTCTGCCGCAGCTTTCCCGCCAAGCTCGGCGGTCAGGGTGTCGAAAAAGCTGTCGTTGACCAGGGTCACGCCCGCCGCCGTCAACCCCGCCGCAAGGGCAGCCGTCAGGCGATGCACGCGCTCGGCGATGCGGGTCAGCCCCTCGGGCCCGTGGTAGACGGCATACATGCCGGCGATATTGGCCAGCAGCACCTGCGCCGTGCAGATGTTGGAGGTCGCCTTCTCGCGGCGGATGTGCTGTTCGCGGGTCTGCAACGCCATGCGGTAGGCGGGCTTGCCGCGGCTGTCGATGGATACGCCGATCAGGCGGCCGGGCAGGGTCCGCTTGAAGGCGTCGCGCGTGGCCATGAAGGCGGCGTGAGGGCCGCCGAAGCCCATCGGCACACCGAATCTCTGGGCCGAGCCGACGACGATGTCGGCCCCCCATTCGCCGGGCGGCGCCAGCAGCACCAGGGACAGCAGGTCCGCCGCCACGGTGACCAGCGCCCCCGCGTCATGGGCGGTTTCCGTCAGGGCGCGGAAATCGCGGACGGCGCCATCCGTCGCCGGGTATTGCAGGACCAGGCCGTAGATCTCGTCGCCCAGACCCGTTCGCAGATCCGTGAACGGGTCGCCGACCTTGACCGGGATGCCCAGGGGGGCCGCCCGCGTCTCGATCACGGCGATGGTCTGCGGATGGCAGCCGGCGTCCACGAACAGGGTTTCGCCCTTGGCCTTGCCGACGCGGCGCATCAGGGTCATGGCCTCGGCCGCCGCCGTGCCTTCGTCCAGCAGCGACGCGTTGGCCAGTTCCATCCCCGTCAGGTCGACGATCGTCTGCTGGTAGTTCATCAGGGCTTCCATGCGGCCCTGGCTGATCTCTGCCTGGTACGGCGTATAGGCCGTGTACCAGCCCGGGTTCTCCAGCACGTTGCGCAGGATTACCGGCGGCGTGAAACAGCCGGAATACCCCATGCCGATCATCGACTTGGCGATCACGTTGCGGTCCGCCATGGCGCGCAGGCGGGCCAGCGCCTGGGCCTCCGTCATGGGTTCGGCTTCGTAGCCGCCGGGTTTCAGGATCGACGGCGGCACCGTTTTCGTGACCAGGTCGTCAAGGGACGCGAGCCCCAGGGTCTTCAACATGCCCTCGATCTCGTCCGGGCGGGGCCCGATGTGACGGTCTGCGAAGCTGTCGCCCGTGTTCGGTGCGGCCATGGTGACGTTACCTCCGTGAAATTCCGATCAGCCCAGGTCGGCCAGCAGCGCGCGGTACGCCGCGTCGTCCAGCAGGTCGTCCATCTGTGACGGGTCGTCGGGCTTCATCTTGAAGAACCAGCCGCCGCCTTCCGGGTCGGAATTGACCAGCGCCGGCTCGTCGACCACGGCCTGGTTGCCGTCGACGATTTCGCCCGACAGGGGGGCGTAGACCTCGCTCGCCGCCTTGACCGATTCGACCACGGCGGCCTCGGCCCCGGCGTCGAAATGCGTTCCCGTCTCGGGGACCTCGACGAACACGACGTCGCCCAGTTGTTCCTGGGCATAGTTGGTGATGCCCACGGTGACGACGTCCCCGTCCAGGCGGACCCATTCGTGATCCTTGGTGTATTTCACGGTCATTCCGGTCTCCCTGCCTTGAGTTGTTTTCAGTCCTTGACGTAGTTCTGCTTGACGAAGGGCGGCTTGACGACCCGGGCGGCCAGCGCCTTGCCGCGGACCATCAGATTGACCCGGGTGCCCGGTTCGGCCAGGTCCGCGCGCACGTAGCCCATGGCGATGGGCCCGTCGACGGTCGGCCCGAAGCCGCCCGAGGTCACGGTCCCGGCGGCTCCGCCGCCCAGGTCCTGGATTTCCGTGCCCGCGCGGGCGGGGGCGCGACCCTCGGGGATCAGACCGACGCGCTTGCGCGCCGTGCCGTCCTTGATCTGGCCCAGGACCACGTCCGCGCCCGGGAACCCGCCTTCCTCGCGCCGGCGCTTGCCGATGGTCCAGTTCAGCGCCGCTTCGACGGGCGTCGTGCTTTCGTCGATGTCGTGGCCGTAAAGGCAGAGCCCCGCTTCCAGGCGCAGGGAATCCCTGGCCCCCAGCCCGATGGGCATGACCTCGGTCTCGGCCAGCAACAGGCGGGCGAAGGCTTCGGCCTCGGCGGCGGGCAGGGAGATTTCGAATCCGTCCTCGCCGGTGTAGCCGGACCGCGTAATGAAGCAGGGCACGTCGTTGATGCGATAGGTCGCGCCGGTCAGGAACACCATGTGGCGCGCCGCCGGCACGTAGCGGGCCAACACGTCAGCCGCCTTCGGCCCCTGCAAGGCAAGAAGCGCGTGGTCCTCGATGACCTCCAGCCACAAGTCCGGCAGCCTGGCGCTGAAATGGGCGAAATCCGCCTCCTTGCAGGCGGCGTTGACCACCAGATAGAGCGAATCGCCGCATTGGGTGACCATCAGGTCGTCCAGGATGCCGCCGTGCTCGTTGGTGAACAGGGTATAGCGCATGTTGCCGGCGTCCAGTCCGGCAATGTCGCCCGGTACCAGGGTCTCCAGGGCCTCCGCGGCCTTGGCTCCGTGCAGGCGCGCCTGACCCATGTGCGAAACGTCGAACAGCCCCGCGGACGCCCGGGTATGCAGGTGTTCCTGCAGCACGCCGGCCTTGTACTGCACAGGCATGGAATAGCCGGCGAAGGGCACCATCTTGGCGCCGTACTCGCGGTGCATCTCGTCCAGCGGCGTGGTCTTGAGATTTTTCGTATCGTCGGCCAATGGGGCCTCCCCGGACTTGGTTCCATATGCGCCGCCCGATCGGCGGGACGGCAGGGTTCAACGGCGTCCGGACGGTGCTTCCCACCGCCTGAACGCCCCCTCTGTCTCGGAACCTGAAAGATTGACCGGCCCGATCATCAAGTCTGATCGTCGTGGCCGGCTTACATCTTCGGTGGGGCGGGGGCCCTTACGTAGGTCGGCCCTTGCGCCCGCTTTCCAGAGCCTCATCCCGCTGCGGTCCGGGTGCCTGAGAGTTTCCGGGGCGGTTGCTCCTTCGGCGCCGGCCACTGGCTACAGGAACGACGGTATATGGCCGGACTCTCCCACAGCGATCGTCTGAGGATGTCGCCCGCCCATTCTATCGACGGCACCGTCCAGGTCAACTGCCGCGAAGGGCGGGGTCGGCGGGGCAAGACTGGCGGGCGGCGCGGCGGCTCCTACAGGCGCGGGCGGCGGTCCCGGCGGTTAATTTCAAGCTGTTCCCGGCTTATCACCAGGCCGACCAGGATGCGGAAGTTCTTGCCCGTCTGGCCCGCCTGGATGGGAATTGTCAGCCGCACCGGTGGCGCCGCGACCTCGCGCCGGCTTTCGTTCTCGGCGAAGGTCAGGTTGATGGTGAAGCCTTCACGGTACAGCACCTTGTCTGCGCGGTCGGTGACCGCGACGAAATATTCGATGGAGGTCTTGCGGTCCGGGTTGGCGGGGCCGCGCACGGCGTCCATGAAGGTTGTGACGCCGACCGTCATGGTGCCGGCGCGGGTGTTTCGATTGACGTTGGAATCGCAGGTCAACGCGACCTGGGTGATGACGATCTCGTTGTCGATGTCGGTCAGGTCGCGTCCCGGGCCCGGCCGGTAGGTCAGTCGGCGGGAGGCGTCGGCGACGATGTTCTGCGGCGGGCAGGCAAGTTGGACCTTGCCCGACACGGTGTCCAGGAACTTGTTGCTGACGGTGTCGCAGCCGCCCAGCGCCGGGGCCATCAGCAGGGCCGTGAGCAGGCCTATTGGCAAGCGAAGACGGATTCCGGTCACGGCGCGGTCACAGGCTGTTGTGGGTGCCGTCGCAATAAGGCGGCGTTTTCGTGGCCTTGCAGCCGCAGAAATAGACGGTCTCGGATCTTTCCGCCGTGACGACCACGGGGGCCAGGCCGCTGCCTTTGTGCGAGCCGTCGCAGAACGGCTGGCTGGCGCTTTGCCCACAGGCGCACCAGGCATATTTCCGCCCCGCCTCGACGGCGACGGCATAGGGTTCCTTCTGGGCGCAGCGCGGCGTAGGCATGGGATCTCCCTCGGGTTCGCGGGTCCGCCGCCGGTCGGTCGGCCGGGACGCTGGAAATCTAAAGGACGGCCGCGCGGGCGGCAAGCCCGCCGCCGGCCGCGGACGGCGCCATCACGGCGCCTCCTTCGACATTTCGTCGGCCGTGGCGGCGGTCTTCGGGGCCGCCAGATCGATCAGCGTCTGCGCCAGCTTCGCCATGGCGCGGGCACGCGCCCAGGAATTGTCGATTCGCCGGCCCTCGGCCAGGGCCCGGTCGAAGGCGGCCCGGGCGAGTTCTTCCTCGCCTGCCCGTGCATGCCGGGTGGCGACGTCGCCGTGGACCCACACGCGGCTGACCGCGCTGGGGATGACGTCGGCGGTCGCATTGGCTCGCGATTCGCTGATTCGCGTCTGGTCGAGGGGCAGGCCCAGACGGCGCTGCTGGGCGGCGATTTCGAACAGGACCTGCGCATGCAGGCGCGGGTCCGTGATGCCCTCTGCGGCAACACGCGCCCGGGCGAAACGTTCGCCAATGATTTCGACAGGCTGGTCCTTGATGCGCGCCATGTCGCTGAGCGCCAGGACAAGACGGCTGATGGCGTAGGACCGGGCAAACGGCAGGGCCACCGCCTCGGCGTCGGCGAATGCCTCGTCCATGACGGCTTCGGCACCGGGACGGTCGCCCGCGCGGGCCGTGGCCACGGCGATCTCACCCAGCACCAGAACCCGGTAACGTTCGGCGTCGATGCCGTGGGCAAGCTCCATGGCCGTGTCCAGGCGCCCGGCACGGATGGCCGACTGCGCCGCGGAGATCAGCACCGCCGCCTTGTCTGACCGGCGGACGACCTGGTCCGCCAGGACCAGGGCGTCGTCGAGCTGATCCAGGTCCGCCAGGGCGCCCGCGACCTGGCGCCAGGCGGCGACCTTGGCGGCCTGCGGCACCTTGTTGGCGGCCGTGAGGCGGGCCAGGTGCAGGGCCGCATCGGCCGTCTCCCGGTCGCCGGCGCGGTACAGCGTCACCGCCGCCCGCGTGGCGAAGGTGACCTGGTCCGCCGGCACCTTGATGTACCGCGCCATGCTGTAGAGCAGCGTCGCCGTGTCCTGGGCGGCCTGAAGATAGCCGTGGCGGGCCTGGGTGTCGGCGATGACCGCCAGGGCTTCGATCTGGGTTCGCGAATCGGGGATGATCTCGGCCGCGGCCAGCGCCTCTTCCTCGCGGCCGGCACGAGCCTGGGCCTGGGCGATGTCGCGCAGCGCCACCATGATCAGGCGGGGATCCTGGATGCGCCGGGTCGTCTCCATGGCCTGCTTCATCAGGCCGGCGCGGGCCTGCGCCGCCAGGATCTCGCCCAGCGCCCAGTCCCGGAGGTCGCGCTTGGCGATGGCCTTGGCGCTTTCGAAGGCTTCGGCCAGCAGGCATCGCACGGTCGGCTTGTCGAGACAGGGGGCGGCGTTGCGCGCGGCGTCGGCCGGTTCCACCACCCCTTCGTCGATCAGATCGCGGGTCGCCGGATGGGCCATCAGGGCCTTGCGGGCGTCGTCCATCGCCTTGCGGCGGGTGCTGTCCAGGTCGTTCAGCAGGCGGCTGACCCGCAGACTGCGCTCCAGGTGGTCCAGCAGGGAATCCGTGATCCGCCCGGTGACCTTCAGGCCCGCCTGTTGCTGGTAGAGGCGGATGGCCGAGGTCAGGTTCTGGTTCAGCTTTCCATCGATGACACCGGCGTAGACGCCGAGCGTCGCCAGCGCCGATTGGACCCGGCGGACGATGGAAAGGTCGAGTCGGCCCGTCCCGCGTCGCAGGTCGGGGGCGTCGGCCCCCTCGCGGGCCGCCAGGGCGGGCGCGGCAAGATGGGGGGCGGCCACGGCGGCGCCAATCAGGGCAAGTCCCGCCAGAATCGCCGCCCGATAGGTTGTTCGTCCTAGATGCATTCCGGTCCGTCCAACCGTTGTAACCCGTGCATTGCCAGCGGTGCGCTGGCGCGCCCTCGAGATTTGCTGTTTTATGGGCCCGCACTCAACAGTCCGGACGCGTCGGCGCCGCCGACCGTAACCCCGGGATATTACCGCCATGGCTGTCTACACGGAAGTCTCCGACGACGAATTGATCGAATTTATGTCCGGGTATGACCTGGGCGAGGTGGTCGCGTTCAAGGGCATCGCCGAAGGCATCGAGAACTCCAACTTCCATCTGACCATGACCGGGGGCGCCTACATCCTGACGCTTTACGAAAGGCGGGTGGCCCCCCGCGACCTGCCGTTCTTCCTGGACCTTCTGGATCACCTGGCGGCCCGCGGCGTGCCGTGCCCGGTGCCCGTGCGGGCGCGCGACGGCAAGGCGTTGCGCGCCCTTGCCGGACGTCCGGCGGCGGTCGTCACCTTTCTGCCCGGCCTGTGGCCCCGGCGGGTGACGCCCGGCCATTGCGCGGGCGTCGGCCGGGCGCTCGCAAGGATGCACCTGGCCGGCGCCGATTTCGTGGGGCGGCGGGACAACGCGTTGTCGGTTTCCGCCTGGCGGTCGCTTCTGAAAAGCGCCGGACCCGAGGTCGACTGCGTGCAGATGGGCCTGGCGGTCAAGCTCGGCCGGGACCTCGACACGATCGAGGCCGGCTGGCCCAAGAACCTGCCCGAGGGCATCATCCACGCCGACCTGTTTCCCGACAACGTGTTCTTCCGCGGCGACGACCTGACCGGCCTGATCGATTTCTATTTCGCGTGCCGCGATTTCCTGGCCTACGACTTGGCGGTGTGCCTGAACGCCTGGTGCTTCGAGGCCGACTTCAGCTTCAACGTCACCAAGGCGCGGCGCCTGGTCGGAGAATACGACCGCGTGCGGCCGCTCGAGGCTGCGGAGGTCGCGGCCCTGCCGCTGCTCGCCAAGGGCGCGGCCATGCGCTTCCTCCTGACGCGCCTCTACGACTGGCTGAACACGCCCGAAGGGGCGTTCGTCACGCCCAAGGATCCGCTTGAATACGTGGCCAAGTTGCGTTTCCACGACCGGGTGGCGAGTGCCGCCGAATACGGTTTGGATGTCGAGTGAGCGATGGCGGCTGAGGACGGTGTGATCGAGATATTCACGGACGGGGCCTGTTCCGGCAACCCGGGGCCCGGCGGCTGGGGCGTGGTGATGCGCTGGCGCGGCTACGAGAAGGAGTTGTTCGGCGGCGAGGCCGGGACGACCAACAACCGCATGGAGCTGACGGCGGCGATCCACGGCATCGAGGCCGTCACCCGCCCGGCGCGCATCCGCCTTGTCACCGACAGCGTCTATGTGAAGGATGGCATCACGAAGTGGATCCACGGGTGGAAACGCAACGGCTGGAAGACGGCCGCCAGGAAGCCCGTGAAGAACGAGGATCTGTGGCGAAGGCTGGACGCGGCGCTGGCGACCCACGACGTGGACTGGCAGTGGGTCAAGGGCCATTCCGGCCATCCCGAGAACGAGCGGGCGGACGAACTGGCGCGCCGGGGCATCGCCGAGATCAGGGGCCGGGCCGAATAGCCGCCGTGGTTATCGGCCGGCGTTGCACAGGTATCGTTTGATATTTGAAGGGCCGTCGATAGTATCGGTCGCATGAGTGAGGTCATCCAAGGCAGCCTGTTTTCCACTGACTTTCTGCAAGAGACGATCCGGGAACTCGAGGGTTGGAGCGACCTCGATGACGGCGCCGTTGCAGCCCTCGAATCGCGCCTAATCGGCATCTTTGACAGGTTCCCGTCCGCGCAATCTCCCAGCGAGAGCCGGACCGAGGACGATCTTATCTGGCCGGTCCTTGCCGACCTGGGCTGGGAATCGAGCGTCCGCCAGCAGAACCTTTCCGTGCGCGGGCGGGATGACGTGCCCGATGGCCTGTTGTTCGCGGACGACGTGGCGAAGGCGCGCGCCAGCGAACATCCCGAGCAATGGCGCGCCTACGAACACGGGTTGGTCGTTGTCGAATCGAAGCGATGGCAAAGGCCCCTTGACCGCCGCTCCGGCCGACGGGGCGAGGAAACGGCGCCTTCCACACAAATGCTTCGCTACCTCCGCCGGGTCGACGACCTGACGTCGGGCGCGCTGCGCTGGGGCATCCTGACCAACGGGGCGCGCTGGCGCCTGTATTACCAGGGTGCGCGGTCCGTTTCCGAACAGTTCTTCGAGATAAACCTTGCGGCGGTGTTGGACCTTCCCGGCCATAACGAAGGGCTGTTCGCCCTGGCGCCGGAGGATCGCCGCCACTGGCTGAAGGTGTTCGCCTTCCTGTTCGGGCGCGAGGCCTTCCTGCCCGGCGCCGCCGATCCCCGCACGGTCCACCAACGCGCCCTGGACGAAGGCCGCTTCCACGAGGAACGGGTCGCCGCCAGCCTGTCGGACCTGGTGTTTGGCCAGGTCTTTCCCCAGCTTGTCCGGGGCATCGCCGCCGAGGCGCCCGAGGCCCCCTTGCCCGACGTGCGCGACGCCGCCCTGGTGCTGCTCTACCGCCTGCTGTTCATCCTTTATGCCGAGGACCGCAGTCTGCTGCCCATTCGCGACGCGCGGTACGACGACTATGGCCTGCGCGACCGGGTGCGCGGCGACGTGGGGGCGCGCAAGGACCGGGGCGACGTGTTCTCCGACAAGGCGGCGCGCTACTGGTCCGCCGTGGACGACCTGTGCCGCGCCATCGACGCGGGCGACGAATCGATCGGACTGCCGCCCTATAACGGCGGCCTGTTCGACCGCGAGCGCACGCCCCTGTTGGCCGATATCCGCTTGCGCGACGACCTGATGGCGGACGTCATCGACGCCTTGTCGTTTGAACAGGCGCCCGCCGGCCGCCGCTACATCAACTACCGCGACCTCAGCGTGCAACAGCTCGGCTCCATCTACGAACGCCTTCTGGAGCACGAGGTGGTGCGCGAGGACGACGCCATTGCCGTGCGGCCCAACATCTTCGCGCGTAAGGGATCGGGCAGCTATTACACGCCCGAGGACCTGGTCGGCCTGATCATCCGCGAAACCCTGGAGCCCCTGGTCGGGGCGCGGCTGGACGCCTTCCACGCCAAGCTGGCGGAACTGGACAAGGCCAAGGCGTCCGACGAGCGGCGCATCGGCAAGCTGAAGCTGGAAGACCCCGCATCGAAGTTGCTGGAACTGAAAATCTGCGATCCGGCCATGGGGTCCGGTCACTTCCTGGTCAGTCTGGTCGATTATCTGGCCGACCAAATAATCACCGCCTTGGCCGATGCCGAAGCCGCCGTCGAGGACTACGTCTCGCCCCTGTCCGACCGCATCGACGACATCCGCCGCCGCATCATGGCGAATGCTGAGGAACGCGGCTGGACCGTCGACGACGACCAGTTGGACGACCGCCACATCATCCGCCGCATGATCTTGAAGCGCTGCGTCTACGGGGTGGACAAGAACCCCATGGCTGTGGAACTGGCGAAGGTCGCCCTGTGGCTGCACACCTTTACGGTGGGTGCGCCGCTGTCGTTCCTCGACCATCACCTGCGCTGCGGCGACAGCCTGTTCGGAAGCTGGGTGCGCTCGGGCATCGACAAGGCGGCGGACCAGGGCAGCCCGCTGCTGTTGCACGGCCCCATCACCCGCGCCACCAGCGCCGCCGCGAACATGCACGCCATCGAGGGCCTGACCGACGCGGAGATCGCCGAGGCCCACCTGTCCGCCAGCATCTTCGAGGGCGTCAAGGACATGACCTCGGCGCTCGACCGCTTTCTTTCGCTCGTCCATGCCTTCGACTGGCTGGACATAAAGGGCAAGGACAACCTGGTGGCCGTCCACGCCTTCTTCGACGGCCAGTTCGGCGACCCGACGGACATCGCCCTCGGCAAGATCGAGGTGACGAACGGCCGGCCGGAGGCGCAGCGGTTCGCCGAAATCCTGGCGCAGGCGCGCGCCCTGATCGCCGAGGAACGGTTCCTCAACTGGCAGGTGGTGTTTCCCGGCGTGTGGAAGGACTGGCAGAGCAACCGGCGCGTCGGCGGGTTCGATGCGGTGATCGGCAATCCGCCCTGGGATGTCTATGAATTCGAGGAAGTGCCATGGTTTGCTGCCCGAGATAGAGAGATTGCCCTGCTGCAATCTGATAAAGCTCGTAAGGAAAGTGTGCAAAAACTACGTGATGGAGGTGATCCGCTTTGGAACGAATATGTTCGCGCGATTGAACGCCTTGATCTCGGCAGTAAATTTATTCGATCAGAACGAAGTGACTATAAACTGCTCAATTCTGGAAAATTGAACCTATACAAATTGTTCGTCGAACGGGCCATGTCGCTCGTCAAGCCCGAGGGGTTTGTCGGCCTGCTGACGCCGTCGGGCATCGCCTCGGACAAGACCGCGGCCCCCTTTTTCAAGGGGGTCGCCACGGAAGGGCGGCTCAAGGCGCTGTACGATTTCGAGAACAAGAAGGTGTTCTTCCCCGACGTTCACGCTTCTTTCAAGTTCTGCGTTTTCGTCGCCAGCCCGTCGCCGACGCCTGATCCGGCGAAATGCGCTTTCTACCTGCATAGCGTGTCCGAGATCGACGATCCCGACCGCTGCTTCCCCCTGAGCGCCGAGGACTTCGCCCGCGTTAACCCCAACACTGGCACGTCGCCCATCTTTCGTACTCGAAGGGACGCGGACCTCACCACGGCGATTTATGCCCGGTTGCCAGTCTTATTGAATCGTACTGTTGCGGCAAACCAAGTTTGGCCGGTTCAATTTGACCAGATGCTCAACATGACAACTGACTCAAAATTGTTCCGAACCAGAGAAGATCTGCAAGAGATTGAGGCAGCTTGGCCGGAGGGCTTAGGTCGCTGGAAGAGTAAATCAGGGTTTTGGGTGCCCTTGTATGAAGGAAAGATGGTTCAAGCGTTTGACCATCGCGCTGCTGACGTCATTGTGGTCAATGACAACCTCTTCCGACCGGGGCAACAGGCTGCGATCCCCTCAGAAGAAAAAGCTGACCCGCTTAGATTTCCGGCGCCGCGGTATTATGTGAATTTGAACCATGAATGGTGGAAGAATGAAGGTTTTGAGTGGGTCTTGTCGTTCAAGGACATAACGGCAACAACCAATGTGCGAACGATGATCGCGGCCATCATTCCGCTATGCGGTGCTGGTCATACTTTACCAGTGCTAAACTTGAAGCCAGGATCAGACGGCTCATTAACGGCTACAATCATTGTAGCCAATTTGAATGCGCTAATTTTTGATTATCTTGCGCGGCAAAAAGTACAGACAACGCATTTTTCGAATTTTATCCTCGAACAACTCCCTGTCGTTCCGCCCGAAACCTATGACACCGTCCGCTTCGGCCCCCGCACGGCGGGGGAAATCGTCCGCGAGGCGGTCCTGGAACTCACCTACACGGCCCACGACATGGCGCCCTTCGCCCGCGACATGGGGTATGTGGACGATGCCGGGAAGGTCAGGTCGCCCTTCGTGTGGGACGACGACAGACGCCTGCATCTGCGCGCCAGGCTGGACGCGGTCTATTTCCACCTCTACGGCGTTACCGACCGCGACGACGTGCGTTACGTCCATTCCACCTTCCCCATCGTCGAGCGCCAGGAAACGGAGGCGTTCGGCGCCTACCGGTCGCGCGACCTGTGTCTCGCCTACATGAACGCCCTGGCCGCCGGGCAGCCTGATGCGGTGATCGACGCATAGGCGGTTTCCACGCCCGCCTTGCTGCATTGCATATCGGCGTTTTCTTATATCTGACGGCATATTGCGGCCCGCTATGCTGCAATGCATTATAGTGTCGCCAGGCGCGCTTCCTGCGCGCGGGAAAGGATTTATCGATGCTCTACTACCTTCATGAAGTGCAACGCCTGGCGATGGCGCCGTCGCGGGCCGTGGCGGATGCGCTCACGTTCGCGGCCAACAATCCCATGAATGCCTTCAGCCATACCCCCGTGGGCAAGGCCATGGGCTCGGCGGCGGAAATCTATTCGCGCATGACCCATCGCTACGGCAAGCCGGACTGGAGCATCGAGAATACCGTGATCGACGGCAAGACGGTTGCGGTCGAGGCCGAGACCATGATCCACCGGACCTATTGCGACCTCGTGCATTTCAAGCGCAGGACCGCGCGCCAAGACCCAAAGGTGTTGATCGTCGCGCCCCTGTCGGGCCACTTCGCGACGCTGCTGCGCGGCACGGTCGAGGCCATGCTGCCCGACCACGACGTCTACATCACGGACTGGATCGACTGCCGCAACATCCCGGTCATGTCGGACCTGTTCAACCTGAACGACTACATCGACTACGTGATCGACTTCCTGCATTTCCTGGGCCCCCATTCCCACGTCATCGCCGTGTGCCAGCCCAGCGTGCCGGTGATGGCCGCGGTTTCCGTGATGTCCGGCTGGGGCGACATCTGCCGCCCCGATACCATGACCCTGATGGGCGGGCCCGTGGACACCCGGGTCGGCCAGACCGCGGTCAACAAGCTGGCCAAGGACAACGACAGGAAATGGTTCGAAAAGCACGTGATCACCACCGTGCCACTGCCCTATCCGGGCGCGTTCCGCCGCGTGCTGCCGGGCTTCGTGCAACTCTCCAACTTCATCTCCATGAACCTGGAACGCCACCTGATGTCGATGAACGAGCTGTTCGACCATCTGGTCGAGGGCGACGGCGAGGCGGCCGACAGGAAGCGGGTGTTCTACGAGGAGTACCTGGCGGTCATGGACCTGCCGGCCGAATACTTCCTGCAGACGCTCGAGGTCGTGTTCCAGGAGCACGCCCTGCCCAGGGGCGAAATGACCTTCCGCTGGCAGCAGGTCGATCCCGGCAAGATCAAGGACACGGCCGTCCTCTGCGTCGAGGGCGAACTGGACGACATCTCCGGCGTCGGCCAGACCAGGGCGGCGCTCGACATCACGCCCAACCTGCCCAGGTCCATGAAGAAGTACCACCTGGAAAAGGGCGTCGGCCATTACGGCGTGTTCAACGGCCGCAAGTGGCGCGAGAACATCGCCCCGACGGTCAAGGCGTTCATGCGCGAGCATTCAAAGGCCCCGGCCAAGGCCTGACCAGGGCGTTTGCCGCGTAACCGTCCGGTTTCCCGGTTCGTTCACGGTCGCGCGTGTCGGAGCCGTCGCGGCTTGTCTCGGCTGCTTGCGGGTGTCACCATCGGCTATTCGCAAGAATGGCCACGACAGCCAAGGAAACTTCGATGCCAGCCGCCACCTCGACCCGCGCCGCCGGCGCGGACGCGACATCCCTCCGCATCCTCGGCCGCGCCAATTCCTTCAACGTGCGCAAGGTCCTGTGGGCCTGCGACGAAACGGGCATCGGCTATGTGCGCGAGGACTACGGGCGAGGCTTCCGCGCCTGCACGGAACCGGCGTTCCTGGCCCTCAACCCGGTCGCCCAGGTGCCGGTGGTGATCGATAACGGCGTTGTCATGCGGGAATCCAACTCGGTGGTGCGCTATCTGGCCGCCAAGGCAGGGCGCGAGGACCTTTATCCCTCGAATCTGGTGGACCGCCAGCGTGTCGAACAGTGGATGGACTGGATCGCCTACGATCTGACCCATGCGCTGCGCGGCGCCTTCCTGGGCGGGATGCTGAAGGAAGCGCCCTGGAACAACGACTGGTTCGTCAATCAGGGCCGCAAGGACCTGATCCACGATATGCGCATCGTCGAGGCGCATCTGGCCGCGAACGGCCCCTACGTCACCGGGGCAACCTTCACCGTCGCCGACATCGCCATGGGCCTTGTGGTCAACCGCTGGTTCAAGGTGGACGGATTCGACAAGCCCGAAACGCCGGCGCTCGCCGCCTATTACGAGCTACTGAGCCAACGCCCGGCCTATCTGGCGCACGGCCGCAACGGCCTGCCGTAACGGCGGCGCACCGCCGCTTCGGGACTCAATTTACGGTCGGAATTCGTAAAATGTGATGATACAGTTTCATCACGGTTTTTTTTGACGGCCGTGACCAATCAGTCCTGCCCGGACATCACGGTGCAGGGGTGTAAAAACCAGGAAGATCAACGATCTTCACGTCTCGGAGGACATCAAGAGAATGAAACGCAAGGATTTCCTGCGTGCGGTTTCCGGCGCGTTGGCCGCGCTGGCGGTGTCGGCATTGCCCGCATTCGCCGCCGACCTTGAAGGCAAGCTGGTGATCGTCACGTCGTACCCGCCGGATACGACGGTCACGATCAAGAAGGCGTTCGAGGCCGCCCACCCCGGCGTCGAGGTGGAGATGCTGAAGAAGAAGACCACCGCCGGCATCAAGTTCCTTCAGGAAACGGCCAAGAACAACACGTCCGACATGTTCTGGGCATCGGCCCCCGACGCCTTCGAGGTGCTCAAGGCCGACGGCCTTTTGGCAAAGTATCAGGTCAAGGTGCAGGGCATTCCGGAAAAGGTCGGCGCGTTCCCGATCAACGATCCGGACGGCTATTACAAGGGCTTCGCCGCCTCGGGCTACGGCATCATGTGGAACACCCGCTACCTGAAGGCCAAGAAGCTGCCCGTGCCCAAGACCTGGGCGGAGCTGGCCGATCCGGTCTATTTCGGCCATGTGGGGATGAGCGCGCCGTCGCGCTCCGGCACCACGCACCTGACTGTCGAAACGATCCTGCAGGGCATGGGCTGGGAAAAGGGCTGGGGCCTGATGAAGTCCATTTCCGGCAACTTCAAGACCGTGACCGAACGCAGCTTCGGCGTGCCCGATGGCGTCAACTCGGGCCAGTTCGGGCTCGGCATCGTCATCGACTTCTTCGGCCTGTCGTCGCAGGCCTCGGGCTTTCCGGTCGATTTCCTGTACCCGCCGATCACCACCCTGGTGCCGGCCAATATCGCGATCGTGAAGAACGCTCCGCACCCCAAGGCGGCGGCGGCCTTCATCGAATTCCTGCTGTCGGCCAAGGGCCAGGAGGTTCTGCTCGATCCCAAGATCCGCCGCCTGCCGGTCAACCCGGAAACCTACGCCAAGGCGCCGGCCGGGTTCCCCAACCCGTTCAAGGACAAGTCCATCGGCGCCGCCGTCAAGTTCGACCTGGACAAGTCCAAGGGCCGCTACAACGTGGTCAACTCCCTGTTCGACGTGCTGGTGACCTATCGCCTGAGCGACCTGCAGGACGCCGTCAAGGCGATCCACGACGCCAAGGCGAAGGCCAAGGCCAAGGGCAAGTCCAATGCCGAGGCCGCCAAGCTGATCGCCGAGGCCGAGGCCCTGGTCGCCAAGATGCCGATCACCGAGGAGGAAGCCGGCAAGAAGGACGTCAACGCGATCTTCAAGAAGAAGCGCAAGAAGGCCGACACCAAGATCACCGGCCGCCAGGCCGAGGTCGAGCAGCAGTGGGACAAGGAAGCCAAGGCCAACTACACCAAGGCCAAGGAGCTGGCGAAAAAAGCCGCCGGGATGCTCTAAGGCTCACCACCTTTCCGGACGCCCGGTCCCGACTGGGGCCGGGCGTGCGGTCCCGTTTAATCCCGCCTTAGCCAACGCCGACCGGGGGATGCCTTGATCACCGTTTCGCGCAGCCATTGGGGCCCCGGAGCCGTCGCCCTGTTTCTGGCCCTGTTCCTGACCGTGTTCCTGGTCATCCCGGTGGCCAAGGTAATCTACGTTGCGTTCCAGGACCCCAATACGGGCGCGCTGACGTTGATCAACTTCATCGACTTCTTCAACACATCGCTGTTCCGGGAATCCTTCGTAAATTCCTTCTACGTTGCCGCCTTGTCCGTGGTCGTCGCGTCCGCGTTCGCGCTGCCGTTGGCGTATTTCACGACGCGCTTCAACTTCAGCGGCGCCATCCTTATTCAGACGCTGGGCGTCATTCCCCTGATCATGCCGCCTTTCGTGGGTGCGGTCGCCATGGTCCTGCTGTTCGGGCAGAACGGGACCATCAACCTTCTGCTCGACGAATACCTGGGCTTCACCATCCCCTTCATGGAAGGCCTGAACGGCGTGATCTTCGTTGAAAGCGTCCACTACTTTCCGTTCATCCTCATCAACCTGTCGGCGGCGCTCAACAACATCGACCGTTCCATGGAAGAAGCGGCCCAGAACCTGGGCGCCAGCCGCGGGCGCCTGTTCCGCCGCATCGTGTTCCCGCTCGCCATGCCGGGTTACGTGGCCGGCGCATCCCTGGTGTTCCTCAAGGTGTTCGATGACCTGGGTACGCCGCTGCTGCTGAACATCAACAACATGCTGGCGCCGCAGGCCTACCTGCGCATCACCTCAATCGGCATCGGCGATCCCATGGGCTACGTCATTTCGGTGATCCTGGTGACGTTCTCGCTGCTGGCGCTGTGGACGTCGTTCCTCGCACTCCGCGGCAAGGAATACGCGACCGTGCAGAAGGGTGGCGGCGGCCTGATGAAGCGCGACCTTGCGGGTTGGGAGAAGGCCGGCTGTTACGCGGTGGTGATCCTGATCCTGCTGCTGGTGCTGTCGCCGCACATCGCGCTGACGTTGCTCAGCTTCGGGACCGTGTGGTCGTTCAGCCCGTTGCCCGACGCCTATACAGTCCAGCATTACGTCGACGTCGTCTCGACGTCCTCGATCTACATCACCAATACCCTGCTCTACGCCGGGCTGGCCGCCGGGATCGACGTGGTGTTCGGCACCGCAATCGCCTACGTGGTGTGGCGCACGGGCCTGCCGGGGCGCAAGATGCTGGACTATCTGGCCATGGGTGCCGTCGCCATTCCCGGCGTGGTGCTGGGCATCGGCTACCTGCGCACCTTCTATCAGTTCGACGTGCCGTTCATCGACAAGCCGCTGGCGTCCTGGTGGGTGATCATCGTCATCGCGTTGGCCATCCGGCGCCTGCCCTATGCGCTGCGCGCCTGTGTCGCGGCCTTGCAGCAGGTCAGCGTGATGCTGGAGGAAGCGGCCGAAAACCTGGGTGCGACCAAGAGCCGCACCGTGCGCCGGGTGGTCGTGCCGCTGATGACCGGCGGCATCGTCGCGGGTTTCGTCACCAGCTTCGCCACGGCATCGGTCGAACTGTCGGCCACCATCATGCTGGTGTCGCAGGAATCGGACGCGCCGCTCGCCTACGGCATCTACGAATTCATGCAGTCCGCCGCCGGCCGCGGGCCCGGCGCCGCATTGGGCATCATCGCCGTTCTTATCATCGGCATCGCGACCTATCTGTCGCACCGGATCGTCAACAATAAGGAAACCGAACGGGCGCCCCGGCAGCAGTCGGCGGCGCAGGGAGTCTAGGAATGTCGTTGAACCAGCCCAGCGGCGGCGGCGTCGCCGTCACGGTCGAGAATCTGAGCCTGTCCTTCGGCAAGACCGAGGTCCTGAAGGGCGTGAACCTGGAAATCCGGCCGGGAGAGCTGTTCACCTTCCTGGGCCCCTCAGGCTCCGGCAAGTCGACTCTGCTGCGGTCGATCGCAGGGTTCGGGCCGCAGCCGGGGGGGCGCATCCTGATCGACGGCGAAGACATCGCCGGCTTGGCCCCATGGGACCGCAACGTCGGCATGGTGTTCCAGTCCTATGCCCTGTGGCCCCACATGACCGTGCGCAAGAACGTGGCCTTCGGACTGGAGGAGCGCAAGGTGCCCGCCAGGGAGATCCGCGAGCGCGTGGAGGCGGCGCTCGACCTCGTCGGCCTCGTCGCCTACGGCGACCGCCGGCCGTCGCAACTTTCGGGCGGCCAGCAGCAGCGGGTTGCGTTGGCCCGCACCATCGTCGTCGAGCCGCGGGTGCTGCTGCTCGACGAGCCGCTTTCGAACCTGGACGCAAACCTGCGCGTACAGATGCGCCGCGAGATTCATGACCTGCAGCGCAAGCTGAACCTGACCACCATCTTCGTGACCCACGACCAGGAAGAAGCCAATACGATTTCCGATCGCATGGCCGTTCTCGACCAGGGCGTCATCCAGCAGACGGGGGCACCGCTGGAGCTTTACGACAATCCGGCGAACCGCTTCGTCGCCAGCTTCCTAGGCACGGCAAACATGCTGGAAGGGCGGGTCGAAAGGGCGGACGGCCGTCCCTGGTTCGTGGCCGACGCGGGTTTCCGGCTGCCCATGGCCGACGGCTTCTCACCGGGCGGGGAACGGGTGACCGCCATGGCGCGGCCCCAGAACCTGACGATCGGTGCGCCTGGGGACGCAACCGGCGACGGGCGCCTGGAAGGCCAAGTCGAAGTGCTGGAATTCCTGGGCACCATCGTGCGCTACGCGGTCAAGGTCGGCGGCACCTCGCTTCTGGTCGATGAAACCCACCGCGCGGGGCGCCCCGTTTTCCAGCTGGGCGACAGGGTCAGCCTGGGCGTAGACGCGGAAGATATCCGCCTGCTGCCGGCTTGATGCGGGCGTCAGGATGCCGCCCTGCCCGGCACCGCGGGCAACGGAATGCCCAACATCTTTAGTATGTCCGTTCCCGCGATCAGCAGGCCGAGAATGATGAGCGCCGCCGCGACCACGGCCAGGCGCGCCGTCAGTTCGTGATAGGCCATGCGCTGCAGCGTGACCGACCGTAGCCGGTCCTTGAGCCAGAACACGCCCAGGATGCCGCCCATGAGGACGGTGCCGGAGATCAGGAACCACATGACCGGTGGCGTCGGGCCGGGGGTGCCGCACTGCGCCCCTGGGGATAGGGCCTACAGGCTCGCCAGGACGCTTTCGGCACTGGTTTTCTCGAAGGTGCCGGCGGCGTCGATTTCCACGGATTTCACGGTGCCGTCGTCGACCACCATGGCGAAGCGCTGGCAGCGCAGGCCCAGGCCGCGCGCGTTCAGATCAAGCTCCAGGCCGGCGGCCTTGGTGAACTCGGCCGAACCGTCGCCGACCAGCAGGACCTTGTCGTCGGCGCCCTGATCCTTGGCCCAGGCGCCCATGACGAAGGCGTCGTTGACCGACATGCAGACGATCTGGTCGATGCCCTTTGCCTTTAGGTCGTCGGCCTTGGCGATGAAGCCGGGCAGATGCTTGGCCGAACAGGTCGGCGTGAAGGCGCCGGGCACGCCGAAGATTGCGACCTTCTTGCCTTTGAAGATTTCGTCCGTGGTAATGGCCGCCGGCCCGTCACCGGTCATCTGGTAGAGCGTGGCCGCCGGAATTTTGTCACCAACACCGATCGTCATTGGATTTCCCCTGGATTTCGTTTTCCCAAATACAACCGCCGGCACCGCCCGGAAGGCGGCGCCGCAGCCGTTCGTGCCTGAATGAGATAGTGGATTTAGGCGAAGAGTCCATGAAAAATCGCCGTCCATGCGGGCGGCTGCCTAGTTTTTCGCGATCACCACATTGCCGGCCCTTGCCACGGCTTCGGTCACGGCGGCCTCGGTCAGCAGTTCGGGCAGCGGAATGCCGTCCGGCGCTTCGGGGCCGTAGACGACGTTGAAGGGAATGCCGTAGCGTCCGAACTTGGCCAGGTAGGCGGCGATCACCGGGTCGGGGCGTGTCCAGTCGGCGACCATGGCCACGATCCTGCCGTCGGCGATGGCGGCGCGCACTGCACCCTGGTTGAGGACCAGGCGCTTGTTGACCTGGCAGGTGATGCACCAGTCCGCGGTCACGTCGACCAGGACCGTTTTGCCGTCGGCGACCAGCCGGGCGACGCGCGTCTCGTCGAAGGGCTGCCAGTGAAGGCGGATGTCCGCGTCCTTGGCCGCGTCCCGCAGGGGCGCCTCGGCGGCGGAGCGTCCGGCATCGCCGCCCGTTGCGGGCAGCACGGCGGCGGCCAGCACGAGCGCCACGCCGATGGCGATCGGCGCCCCGGGCACCAGGGCGCGGGCCGGTGTCACGCCGCGTCCCGCCATCCACAGGATCCCGCTCAGGACGGCCAGCCCGAAGACCAGCCCGCCCGTCGCGCGCAGGCCCATGATTCCCTCGATGATCCACAACAGCCAGATCGCCGTGGCGATCAAGGCCACGCCCATGACCTGACGCAGGCGGACCATCCACGGCCCCGGTCGCGGCAGGCGCGTCGCCGCGGCGGGCACCACGGCGACGGTCAGATAGGGCAGCGCCAGGCCGAGAGCGAGACCCGCGAAGATGGCGTAAATCTCGACCGCCCCACGGGCGAGAGCGAAGCCCACGGCGGTGCCCAGGAATGGTGCGGAACAGGGCGTGGCCAGCAGGGTCGCCAGCGCCCCCTGCAGGAAATGACCGACAGGCCCGGTGTGGTGGCCCGCGTCGACGGCATGGGCGCCCAGGTCGCCGATGGCGTCCGGCAGGGCGACGTCGAACAGGCCGAACAGGTTGCATGCGAACACGACCACGATCACCGCCATGGCGGCGAGGAACCAGGGCTGCTGGAATTGGATGCCCCAGCCGACTGTCATGCCGGCGGCCTTGAGGGCGACCAGCCCGGATGCCAGCACCATGAAGGAGGCCAGGATGCCCAGCGCCGAAGCGACGAAGCCGCGCCGCACCTCAGCCGCGTTGCCGCCGCCGTGGCCCATGACGCCCAGGACCTTGATGGACAGGACCGGCAGCACGCAGGGCATCAGGTTGAGAATCAGCCCGCCCAGTACGGCAAGCGCCACGAACAGCCACAGGTTCGGCTGCGGTGCGGGCGTCGTCTCGTCGGCGGTCAGCGCCGGCGCGTCGGCCGGCGGCGCCACGGCGCCCGGCGTCAGTGTCAACGGTCGTTCGGCGCTGCGCAGGCCGTCGACCAGGGTTGCGGTCAGGGGCTCCTTGACCAGGCGCTCGGCCCCGCCCTGCAGGTCCTTGACCCCGGCTACGGTGACGTCCAGCCGCGCCTCGCGGCCGTTGTCGGAAAAGGTGACGTGGGGCTTGGAGAAGGTAACGACCTCCGGTCCTTCCAGATAGATGTCGGGGGCCGAGAACGGCGTTTCCGACTTGGCCCGCACGCTGATCAGCATTTCGCCCTTGGCGGGATTCTTGGGGCTCAGCGCGGCCGTGTCGGCCAGCATCAGGCCGTGCCTGGCGCCGTCGCGCGGCACCTTGGCGTCATAGCGGCTGATCAGATGGGCATATTGGCTGGGTTCCGCCGCGCCGGCGGGCAGGGTCAGGCTCAACTCCGCCGTATAGGGGATGCAGACGTCGTCGCAGGTCAGATAAGGGATCACCGCCTTGATGGCGAGCGGCTTGCCCGGCTCCATCGGGACGGCGTCGACGGGGAACACGACTTCCTTCTTGTAGCCCAGCGTTTCCAGGCCCAGCACGCTGAACCGTTCGGGCGCCGGCCATAGGATACTGGCGGACTTCAGGTTCTCGGAACCATCCCAGTGGGGCCGCGGCGGGATGCCCGCGTCGCCCGGCGAGCGCCAATAGATCTTCCACCCGGGTTTCATGTGGAACTCCAGACCCAGGCGCAGCATGTCGGCCGTGCCCGTGCCGGTCACGGCGGCGACCAGACGGGCGCGGGTCTGCTCCGTCTCGTGCCAGGTCGACTGCGGGGCGCCGCCGGCGCGGACGGCGGCCGGAACGAGCATCGAGCCGGCCAACACGAGGGCAGGCAGAAAAGCGGCACGGAAACGTGTCACGGCGGTCATGGGCTCCGGTTTGTTGATTCCGGTCGTTTACGTCTGTCGCCATTATGGCACGGCGTCCGCAAACACGACCAATAAATGGCGCGTGATTGCGGCGGTTTCCAGGCAAGCCGGCGGAATATTTCCAGGGGCGCCGCTTGCGGGTGCTCTGCCACAACGCCATAATTTAAGGGTGGCGATGTGTTAAAATCAGCGAAACAGGACGGATCTTACCTCAAGGCTGATCCCATGCCGAGAAACCAAGCCGACGACGCCTACCTTGCCGGTCACCTTCTGGTCGCCATGCCCAACATGCCCGACGAGCGGTTTTCCAAGACGGTGATCTATATCTGCGCCCACAATGCCGAGGGCGCGATGGGGCTGGTCGTCAACAAGCCCCTGGAAACGCTCAGCTTCCCGGACCTTCTGGAGCAGCTCGACATCGTTCCCTCGGGCCTTCACCAGCCCATCAACGTGCATTTCGGCGGGCCCGTGGAATCGGGCCGCGGCTTCGTCCTGCACACCCCGGACTACGTTCAGGACGCGACGATGGTGGTCGACGACCAGATCGCCCTGACCGCGACGATCGATATCCTGCAGGCCATTGCCGACGGAATCGGCCCCAAGCATTCGCTCCTGGCGCTGGGCTATGCGGGTTGGGGACCGGGACAGCTCGATTCCGAGATCCGTGCCAACGGCTGGCTGCACGTGGAGGCCGATCCGCAGCTTGTCTTCGGCGCCGGCATGGACGACAAGTGGGAGCAGGCGATGCTTAAGATCGGTGTCGATCCCCTGATGCTGTCCGACGAAGCCGGCCATGCATGACCGGCGCCCGCTGATCCGGAACCACTCATGAGCAAATCGAAAAAAGGCAAGCCGGTGAGCGACCTGCGCCGCCTGATGCTGGAACGCATGGAGGCCTGCCCGACTGCCGAGGCGTTGAACGATCGGGTCATCATGCCCTTCGTGCAGGCGCTCGAGGACGTCTGTGCCGCGCGCGGCTACGTCCTCAACATCTACGGCGAGCAGGCGAACCTGGTGTTCACCGGCGACGAGGACGCGGCCGAGGAAATCTACGCCATGATCGAAAGCTATCTGGACAGCCGCGCCCCGTCCGAGGGCGAGGAATAGCGGGCGTCAGGCGCTGAGTCGCGCCGCGAAGGCGTCGCCCGGCTCCAGGTGCTTCAACGGGCCGATGGCCGACAACGTCGGCTTGGCGCCGAACAGCCGTTCGGCCACGCGCACCACGTCCTGCGCCGTCACGGCGTCGATCCTGGCGACGATCTCCTCGGTCGGGATCGGGCGTCCGTAGATCAGCATCTGGCGGGCCAGCTGCTCGCAGCGCGACGACGTGCTTTCCAGCGACATCAGGATCGACGCCTTCAACTGCGCCCGGGCGCGGGCGACCTCGTCGTCGTCCACGGCGACGCGCACCTTGTTCAGCTCGTCGGCGATGAGGGGCATCAGTTCGCGGACCTCGTCGGCGCCGGTGCCGGCGTAGATGCCGAACAGGCCGCCGTCCGTATAGGCGGACTGGTAGCTGTAGATGGAATAGACGAGGCCGCGCTTTTCACGCACTTCCTGGAACAGGCGCGACGACATGCCGCCCCCCAGCAGCGCCGACAGCACCGAGGCGGCGTAGTAATCGTCGTCGTCGTAGGCCAGGCCCTCGAAGCCGAGCGTGATGTGCACCTGTTCCAGGTCGCGATCCGCGCGCACCTCGCCGCCGCCGTAGCGCGCAGCCTCGCGCGCCGCGGGCGCGCCCGACGGCAGGTCCTTGAAGCTTTTGCGTACCATGTCGACGACCGTGCCGTGGTCGAGCGCCCCCGCCGCCGAGACGACGCCGGCCGGGGCCGCGTAATGGGCCTGCATGTAGGTCACGATCTCGTCCCGCGACATGGCCCCGATCAGGTCCTCCGAGCCCAGGACCGAGCGGCCCAGCGCCTGGCCGGGGAAGGCCTGGGCCTGGAAGTTCTCGAACACCATGTCGTCGGGCGTGTCGTGAAGCTGATGGATCTCCTGGATCACCACGTGACGCTCGCGTTCCAGTTCTTCCGGGTCCAGGGTCGCGTGCTGCACCAGGTCGGAAATCACGTCCATGGCGAGGCCCAGGTCGTCCTTCAGCATCTTGGCGTAATAGGCCGTGTGCTCGCGCGCGGTATAGGCGTTCATGTGGCCGCCGACGGCCTCGATCTCCTCGGCGATGGCAAGGGCGCTGCGCCGTGTCGTACCCTTGAACACCATATGTTCCAAAAGATGCGACACGCCGTTCACGGCTTCCGGCTCGTGGCGGGCGCCGACGCCGATCCAGGCGCCGACGGACACGGTCTCGACCCTGTCCATGCGCTCGGTGACGACGCGAAGGCCGTTTTCAAGTTCGGTGATCTGAACGGACACCCGGTGTTTCCTTGTTTATGACGCCAGAGTCGTTTCGATGTGGCGTTTCAACTGGTCTAAATCGTTGGCCAGGCTTTGGCAACGCCTGGGCCGGTCCAGCAGATCCGTGAGGCCCGCGGGCAGGGCCGGGCGCAGGCCCGTCGCCTCCTCGACCGCGTCGGGAAACTTGGCCGGATGGGCCGTCGCCAGGATCACCATGGGCGTTCCGGCGTCGGCCGGATTTTCCCGCGCCGCCCCCACGCCCACGGCCGTATGCGGATCGAGCAGTTCGCCCGTCGCCGCGTGGACCTCGCGGATGATCTCCTTGGTCCGGGCGTCGTCGAAGCGAGCCCCCGCGAACACGGTGCGCGCGCGGGCAAGCTGATCGTCCGTGACATTGAAGCGGCCGGTCTTGCGGAAGCCGGTCAACACCTCGGCGCAGGCGGCGCCGTCGCGGTCGACCAGGTCGAACAGCAGACGCTCGAAGTTGGAGGACACCTGGATGTCCATGGACGGGCTGATGGTCGGCACCACGTCCGCCATCTCCATGGCGCCCGAGGCGAAGAAGCGGGCCAGGATGTCGTTGGAATTGGAGCCGACGACCAGCTTGGCCACCGGCAGGCCCATCTGCATGGCGGCGTAGCCGGCGAACACGTTGCCGAAATTGCCCGTGGGGACCGAGAACGCGACGGCCCTGTCGGGGGCGCCCAGCTTCACCGCGGCCCAGAAGTAATAGACGATCTGCGCCATCACGCGGGCCCAGTTGATGGAGTTCACGGCCGACAGGTGGAAACGGTCGCGGAAGGCCTGGTCGTTGAACAGGTCCTTCACCCGGTCCTGGCAGTCGTCGAAGGTGCCCTCGATCGCGATGTTGTGGACGTTGGCGGCCTGCACCGTGGTCATCTGCGCTTCCTGCACCGGGCTGACTCGGCCCTTGGGATGCAGCATGAAGATGTCGATGGCGTCCTTGTCGCGGCAGGCCTCGATGGCGGCCGAGCCGGTATCGCCCGAGGTCGCGCCGACGATGGTGATGCGCTGGCCGCGTTTCTTCAGGACATAGTCGAAGAACCGCCCCAGGACCTGCATGGCCACGTCCTTGAACGCCAGGGTCGGGCCGTGGAACAGTTCCAGCAGGTATTCGTCGCCGCCGATCTTCTTGAGCGGCAGCACGTCGGGTGCCTCGAAGGTCGCGTAGGCATCCTCGACCAATGCCTTCAGATCTGCCGCCGGGATGGCGTCGCCGATGAAGGGCGCCATGATCTTCTGCGCCAGGGCCGAATAGGACAGGCCCTTCATGGCGCGGATGTCGTCGGCGGAAAACTGCGGCCAGGTCTCGGGCACGTAAAGGCCGCCGTCGCGCGCGAGGCCGGCCAGAAGGACGTCCTCGAAACCGAGCGCGGGAGCCTGGCCCCGCGTGGAGATGTATTTTGGATTGTTCATGTCAGGGCGCTAGATAGCGCGTTCTGAGGTGGTTCTCAAACACCTTCGGATTCAGCGGCTCGCCCGTGGCGGCGATCAGCAGGTCGCGGGCGGTCTCGAACGACCCCTTGCCGTGCACGTTGGCCCGCAGCCAGGCCATCAGCGGGGCGAAGTCGCCGCGGCCGATGGCGGGTTCGATTTCCGGGTTCTGGTTGCGGGCCGCGGCGTAAAGCTGCGCCGCCGTCATGGCGCCGAGCGTATAGGTCGGGAAATAGCCCCAGGCCCCGTCGTACCAGTGGATGTCCTGCAGGCAGCCCAGGGTGTCCGTCGGCGGGAGGATGCCCAACAGGCGCTCCATGCCGTCGTTCCAGGCGCCGGGCAGGTCGGGGATTTCCATGTCGCCCTCGATCAGCGCCTTCTCCAGGCGGTAGCGCAGGATCACGTGGGCCGGGTAGGTGACCTCGTCGGCGTCGACTCGGATAAACGAGCGTTCGACCTTGGTATAGAGGCGGAACAGGTTGTCCGCCTCCCAGGCCGGGCCCTCGCCGCCGAACGTCTCGCGCATGACGGGGGCGGCGAAGTCGAGGAAGGTCCGGGAGCGGCAGACCTGCATCTCGACCAGCAGGGACTGGCTCTCGTGGACGGACATGCCCAGCGCGTGGCCCACCGGCTGGCCGCGCCAGTCCTTGGGCAGGCCGCGTTCGTACATGGCGTGCCCGGTCTCGTGCAGCACGCCCATGAGGGCCGAGGTGAAATCGCTTTCGTCGTAGCGCGTCGTAATCCGGACATCATCGGGCGTGCCGCCGCAGAAGGGGTGCAGGCTGACGTCGAGCCGCCCGTGGTGGAAGTCGAAGCCCAGCATCTCCATGAAGCGCCTGCCCAAGGCCTTCTGCTTTTCCTCGGGGAAGGGGCCTGCGGGCAGGACGGCCCCGGGCCCGCGCGCCTGATGCTCCAGGACTTCGCCCAGAAAGTCCGGCAGGAAGGCCTCCAGCTCGCCGAACACGGCGTCGATCTCGGCCGAGCGGCCGCCCGGCTCGTAGTCGGCCAGCAGCGCGTCGTACAGCGACAGGCCCAGGACGTCGGCCTTGGCCCGCGCCTTTTCGCGCACCAGGACCAGAAGCTCCGCGACGTAGGGCTCGACGGCCTTGAAGTCGTTCGCCGCGCGGGCGTCGCGCCACACCGCCTCGCAGGCCGAGGCGGCGCGCGACAGGCGCGTCACAAGGTCTTCCGACAGGGCCGTCGCCTTGACGTATCGGCGCGTGATCTCGCGCAGGTTGGCGCGCTGCCAGTCGTTCAGGTTGTCGGTCTCGGCCGTGGCGGCGGCGATCAGGTCGCCCGTCTCCGCGCCGGTCAGCAGGGCGTGATGGACGGCGGCCAGTTCGGCCAGCTGTTCGGCCCGCGCCTCGTGACCGCCGCGCGGCATCACCGTGGACATGTCCCAGTGCAGGACTTCCTGCGCTTCCGACAGCGCGTTCAGACGCCGGAAACGCTGTTCCAGGCGGGCATAGGGAGATGACGCGGCGGCGTCTTTGATGGGGGTGCTGTCCGGCATGACGCCAATATGGGGTCAGAACACCGGGAAGAACAGGGTGCGGTCCGTCAACAGGGCCAGGAAGATGCCGAACAGGTAGAGGATCGTGTAGAAGAACATGGGACGGCAGGGGCCTTCCTTGGCGTCCGACACGTTCTCGGCCCGCCAGACCTTCGCCATGTGGCGGACGAGGCCGACGTTGAGGCCGGCCACGGCAATGGCATAGAGCCAGCCCGACATCCCCAGCACGACCGGCGCGAAGGTCGCCGGGACCAAAAGCGCCGTGTAGAGCGTCATCTGGACTTTCGTGCCCCGCTCGCCGACGACCACGGGCAGCATGGGTACCCCCACGTTCTCGTAGTCCTGGCGGCGGAAAAGCGCCAGCGCCCAGGTATGGGGCGGCGTCCACAGGAAGATGATCATGAACAGCGCGATCGCCCCCCAGGGATCGGCGAAGAAGCCCGCATTGCCCGTCACCGCGGCCCAGCCGATGACCGGCGGCAGGGCGCCCGAAGCACCGCCGATGACGATGTTCTGCGGCGTGCGGCGTTTCAGCCAGACCGTGTAGATGAAGACGTAGTAGAGGATCGTCACCGCCAGCAGCAGGGCCGAAATCTCGTTGACCCAAAGGCCCATGGCGAGGACCGAGGCGACCGCCAGCGCGGTGCCGAAGATCAGCGCGTTGCGCGCCTCCATGCGACCCGCCGGGATCGGCCGGTGCATGGTGCGGCGCATGTGCATGTCGATGTCGCGGTCGTACCACATGTTGATGGCGCCCGAAGCGCCGGCGCCGATGGAAATGCACAGGATGGCGACGAGGGCCTGCCACGTGCCGATGGCGCCCGGCGCCATGACCAGGCCGACCATGGCCGTGAACACGACCAGCGACATCACGCGCGGCTTCAGGAGAAGCGCATAATCCGCCAGCCGGAACCGGGGTTCCGGGCGGGGCGCGGCCTCGGCCGATGCGCTGATATGCGGGGCGACGGTGTCGCTCACGGGCGTCCTCATGACGGTGGTCTGTGTGCGTTGCCTGGGCGCTTTATATTTTAAGTTCGCGCCGAGGGCCAGTATCCGTTGGTCCAGGTCGGCGCAAAAGCGTCCGTCCGGCGATCCAGATGAACATGACGCCGCCGACGACGGCGATCACCGCGCCCACGCCCATGCCGTAGAGGCCGATCA
>PFFW01000102.1 GCA_002781745.1 Rhodospirillales bacterium CG15_BIG_FIL_POST_REV_8_21_14_020_66_15 | reverse complement strand
ATCATCTTGCCCATGTAATAGTTGTTCGAGATGGCGACGTCGCACACGCCTTCGAACACGGCCTTTGCCTGAGCGCGGTCGTTGCCCTGCGGCTTGCGCGCCAGGTTGGCCTTCACGCCCTTGAGCCACTTTTCGGCCCCCTCCTCGCCGTGATGGGCGATCATCGAGGCGATCAGGGCAACGTTGTAGGCATGCTTGCCGGAACGCGTGCAGATGCGGCCCTTGAACTCAGGCTTGGCCAGATCCTCGTAGGACGTCAGGTCGCCCGGCTTGACCCGCTCCTTCGACACCAGGGCGACACGCGCGCGCGCCGTCAGGCCGAACCACTGGCCTTCCGGGTCGCGGAAGTGGGCGGGAATGTTCTTTTCCAGGGTTTCCGATTTCACGGACTGCAGCACGCCGGCTTCCTTGAGGGCGTACAGGCGGCCGATGTCGACGGTCAGCACCGCGTCGGCGGGGCTGTTGTCGCCGGCGGCCTTGATCTTTTCCAGCATGCCCTTCTTGGCGAACACCACGTTCACCTTGATGCCGGTCTCCTTGGTGAAGGCGTCGAGGAGCGGCTTGATCAGGAACGGCTGGCGGTAGGAGTAGAGGTTCACTTCCTTGTCGGCGGCCTGGACGGCCGCGGCGGACGCGACCGCGGTCACGGCGGCGGCCGTGACGGCGGCGAGCAGGCGTTTCGTATGTGGCATTTTGGTTTCCACGGATCGGGGTCCTTCGTTGCTTCGGTTGTGAAATCCCAGAGGTTCGTATCTTGTCGAACCATTGTTAGCAATTGTCGTGCGGTGGTCGATCGGTAATGATATTGCGAATGATTATCAACTACGCGCGCCTGTTATAACGGGGCAGCAATGAGATTGCAAGTCATTCTCGTCTAAAATTCGGGCATGTCCGACCCCGCCCTCTCAAAGGGGGAGGGCGCTATGGGCGAGAGCGGTTTCAGGCCCCCCCCTGGCATTTCGCCGCGCCATGGGCCACACTGGCCGACGGCCGGCCCGCCGGTGGGGCCTATCCGCAACGCCCGCGATATTAACCGCCCGGCAAGAAAGGCTGGGGCATACTTCGAAGGCCGCGCAGGATGCCGCGGGGAAAGGTCACGCGATGAAGGTTTCCAATATCGGTCCCGCCAAGGGTGTCGACAGGACGAAGCGCAAATCGGGCGCGGCGTCGTCGGACGCCTTTGCCGACGACCTGCGCGCGGCGACCTCGGGCGGGGCGCCGGAGCAGGCTGCGGGCACGGTGTCGGGCGCCGCGGTGGCCGGGGTCGACGCGGTGCTGGCGATGCAGGCGGCGGACGACGCCACCCAGGGCCGCTCCAGGGGGCTGTTGACGGCGCGTGGCGACCGTTTGCTCGACCGGCTGGAGGACCTGCAGCTGGCGCTTCTGACCGGGCGGCTGCCCAAGGAAAAGGTCATCGAACTGGCCCAGGCGTTGCGCGAAAAACGCCCGGCCTCGGACGATGCGGGGCTGAACGCCATCCTCGACGAAATCGAGTTGCGCGCCGAGGTCGAACTGGCCAAGCTGGCGCGGTGAACCGGGCTTCCCGTGAAGCGGGTTCTATTTCTCTGAAATCAATGGGTTTCTTGTCCCCGGGTGAGGACAAATGATGGCTTGCCCTTGGGCGTCTCGGACCGTATATTCCGCGCCCGTCGATAACGGCAACCTGGCAGTTAACCGGGGAGACGACCAAAAAATGACCATCACCGTTCCGCCAGACTACAACCCCAAGAAAGACAAGGATTTCATGAATCCTGTCATGTTGGAGTACTTCCGCCGCAAGCTTCTGCGCTGGCGGGCCGAACTGCTCGAGGAATCCAACGAAACCCTGCAATCCCTGCAGGAAGGCGGAATCGTCGAACCCGATATCGCCGACCGCGCGTCCATCGAAACGGAACGCGCCCTCGAACTGCGCACCCGCGACCGCGCGCGCAAGCTGATCTCGAAGATCGACGAGGCCCTGAAGCGCATCGAGGACGGCAGCTACGGGTACTGCGAGGAAACGGACGAGCCGATCAGCGTCCAGCGTCTCGAGGCCCGGCCCATCGCGACCCTGTCGATCGAGGCCCAGGAGCGCCACGAGCGCATGGAACGGACCCATAGGGACGACTGATTTTGGTTGAACCAGAGGGCCGCGCCATGGGATGGCGCGGTTGGCATGGCGCGGCCTGAAATACACTCAGCCTCCGAGGCTCTCCTAGGTTATTCTGATCAAGTTGCCCATGTCTCGCGTGCGTGTGAGAAGCCAATGTTGCATGCATATTTTGATGAAACCGGTGGCGATGAAGCCTCCGAACTCACTGCTGTTGCAGGGTACGTGTTTGACGGCGAAGGAGTAGAACGCTTCGGGAAATCATGGAAGCCAATGGTGGCTGGCTTATCGAAGCCATATAGAAGTGCGCGATGCAATGCAGGTGAGGCGCCATTCGATTTGCCCAGTTGGCCTGAGAGCCGTCGCCATGAATTGATGGATCGATTGGCTTTGCTTAGTGCAGAGACCGCGCGAGCAGGCTTCGTGGTCGCGACAACGCGGGTTGAATTCCAAAATGCTCTCGAAAATGGGCCGGCAGTCCGTCGATTGATCGACAGTCCTTATACGCTGTGCGTGCTCAGTCTACTTTCTCAAATTGGAATTTGGGCAGACCAGGCTGATGAAATTATAGGTGTCCATTGTTGGTTCGAAAAAGGTGGACATAATTGGAAATCAGCGCAGCGATTCGTTGAGCGTCTTCGATCCAATTCAAGCATCACAGGGTTCGCAAAAATAGCTGAATGCGTTTGGGTGCCTAAGATGGAAGCGCCAGCATTTTGTGCAGCAGATTTGTTGGCTTGGGAATGGCGTCAGAATGTCCTTCGTTCGCAGGATCATTGGACGCAGCGAATGGATATGTTGCTTTCCCGAATGAGGGATAACTCGAGCCCGCTGTATGCCGATCATATGACTGCGGTTGGTGCTTCGTTGTGGGCAATGCAGAGCGCTCTCGGACGACTACATCGGGACGGCTAGATATTGGAACGCCGCTTGGCCAACCCAACCATTCCCATGCAAATGGAGCAGGGGCGGCTTGGCCGACCCGGCCAATCCCCAAGCCGCCCAACACGGGCGGTGTTTGCGCGGGCAAGTTCATTCCAAAAAAAGAGGCCGGCGCATGGCGCCGGCCTTTGAAGTTGATCCAGGTTGCGTTATGCGAACCTAGAACGGGAAACTTTTGTCCGTTCGGTGGAGTGCCGCTCCTTCTAGAACGGGAAGAGGATGTCCCAAAGCTGCATCCCCCAGCGGGGCTGCTGAAGTTCGCTCAGCGTACCGCGCCCGCCGTAGGCGACGCGCATTTCTGCGATCTTCTCGTGAGAAATCTTGTTGTCGGAATCGATGTCGGACGGCCGCACCACGCCGGTCACCATGAGTTCGCGCAGCTCCGAGTTCACGCGAAGTTCCTGGCGGCCCATGATGATCAGGTTGCCGTTGGGCAGGACCTGGGTGACCACGGCGGCGAAGGTCAGGCTGATTTCTTCCGACCGTTCGATGGAACCGTCGCCTTCCGTGCCGTGGGTGTTGCCGAAGTTGGCGATCGCCGCGGGGTTGACGCCGTCGGGCAGGTAGCGGGTCAGTTCGCCCTCGAAGCCCAGCAGGTTGGTGACGTTCGCCGATTCGTTGTCGATGCGGTCGCGTTCCGTCTTGTTCTCCAAGGTCGCGCTGTCGTTCAGCGTCATCTGCACGGTGACGATGTCGCCCACCTGCTTGGCCCGCAGGTCCTTGAAGAAGGCCCGGGCCCCGGCGCGCCACAGCGAATTCGGGTTGCGTTCGGCGAGCTTGGGCGCCGGCATCGGCATGGACACCGGCTTGTAGTCGGGTCGCGCCGTCGGGTTCTGGATGGGGGTGATCTTCGGTTCATCACCGACCTGCGACAGCCGGGTCAGGGTGTTGCACCCGGCCACCGACCCCGCCAGCAACGTGACCAGTGCCGTGGTCCGCAGCAGATGGCGCGAGAAGAGGTTGATCGAGCGGTTCATGGGTTTTCTCCTAAACGCCCCCGCCAAGGGGACGAATGCCTTTCTTGACGTTACTGGTTCGCGGCAAGTTCACGGATCGAGGCGATCTCGACCTTGGCCCGGCCGGGGCCCGTGACCTCGCCTTCGAAGACCGCTTTCGAGCGGCGATTGACGATCTGCACGACGTCGCCGAGAGCCCCCCGCTCCAGCGCCTTGCCCTGTGCCGTCAGCGCCATGGGGCCGTGGGTCAGGGTGACCGTGACCAGGGAGCCGCGCTCGACCAGGATCGGGCGTTCGATGTCCGACTGGCGGACCACGTCGTCGGGGCGCAGGCCGCGCTTGGACGACATGCCGACCAGGTCCTCCAGCTTGGTCACCGTGTCGGGCATGACGCGGTCGGCACGGATGCGGATCCATTTCACGTCGCGCTGGCCGATCACGTCGTTGCGGCTCACGACGCGGGACAGCACGGGGATCTTGACGACCGGATAGAGGCGGCCCGTGAGGCGCAGCTTTTCGCCCGCCGGATCGCCCTTGGGTATCGACACGACGGCGGCGAAACGCTGCGTGCGGGCATCGTAGGTGATGTCGTCGATGCCGACGGTGGCGGGGGTCGAGCCGGCGATGTGGACACGGGTCAATTGCGTCGACAGTTCCAGTTCGGAGGCCGGATCGGCGCCTTTCTCGAACAGCGCCGCCATGATGGTATCGACGATCTCGGAGCGTTCGATGACCTGGCTGACACGTTCCACGACGACCTGCTGGCGGCCCGACAGGGGGCGCCAGTTGAGGCGGTAGGCGCGCGCCACCCGGTATAGCCAGCGGGCGTCGAAGATGGCCCGCTCGCCGGGTGCCGGCGCATAGGCGACGGCGGCGTCCGCCTTGTCGCCGACGTTGATGAACAGGTCGCCCAGGTAGATCACCTTGTCGTTCACGGTGACGGCCTCGCGCAACAGGGGGGCGGTCACCTTGTCGCTCTGCTCCGCCGCGTCGGCGGGCGGCGCTTTCTTGGCGGCGCCGGGGCCACGGGGTGTCCCCGTCCAATCTTGACCGGGGGAGTCCCCCCGGGCACCCCCGGCCGCCGGCAGCGATGCCAGGGGCACCAAGGCTGCGGCCACGGCGGCGGCGATGAACAGGTTGCGGGCGGTCATGTCACTATCCTTTCAGAAGCCTTGTGGGCTTATGGGGCCGTTCTGGCCTTACGCAGGGGAGCGTCGATTACCGAAGCGATGTCAGAGTCCCCAGCATTTCGTCCGAGGTCTGGATGACCTTGGAATTCATTTCGTAGGCACGCTGGGCCGAGATCAGGTTGGAGATTTCCTCCACCGCGTTCACGTTCGAGGTTTCCAGGAAGCCCTGCAGGATGGTGCCGAAGCCTTCGGTCCCGGGGTTGCCGGTCGTCGCGGAGCCCGAGGCGGGGGTTTCCTTGTAGAGGTTGTTGCCGATGGCCTCCAAGCCGGGCTCGTTCTGGAAGTTCACGGTCTGAATCTGGCCGACGTTGGAGAACTGGACCTGGCCCTCGATTTTCACCAGCACTTCGCCGGACGCGTTGACGGTCACGTCGATGGCGTCGCTCGGCACGGTGATCGGCGGGTTCAGGAGATAGCCGTCATGGGTCACGATCTGGCCGTTCTCGTTGAGCTGGAACGTCCCGTCACGGGTATAGGCGGTTTCGCCCGTGGGCAACTGGACCTGGAAAAAGCCCTTGCCCTGGACGGCCATGTCGAAGGTGTTGTCCGTGGCCGTAAGGTTGCCTTGCTCGTGGATGCGGTAGACGGCGGCCAGTTTCACGCCCAGGCCGAGCTGGACGCCCGTGGGCACGATGGCGCCGTTGTCGGCGGAGGTCGAGCCGACGCGGCGCAGGTCCTGGTAGATCAGGTCCTGGAATTCCGTCCGCCGGCGCTTGAAGGCCGTCGTGTTCATGTTCGCGAGGTTGTTGGAAATAACCTCCACGTTGCGCTGTTGGGCGATCATGCCCGTCGAGCCGATGTCAAGCGATCTCATAATTCCCGTCCTTTCGCTCGCCGGTTTCGCTTCCGGTTCCGTTACTCGCTGCGTTCAGTCGTTTCTGCGTTTCGTAACCCCGGCGTTCGGCCGGTCTTCTGTCGTCATCGGACCTTCGGGTCCCGTCCTGTCCCGGCGCCGCGCGCCGCCCTAGGCATCGCGCGTCAGGCTTCGGATCATTTCCCTCTGGCGCTCGTCCTCGCGTTCGATGAAGGACTTGGCGCTTTCGAAGCTGCGGTGCAGTTCGATCATCTTGGCCATTTCCAGAATGGGCTCCACGTTCGAGCCTTCCAGGGCGCCCTGGATGATGTCCGGGCTGTCGACGTTGATCGGCTGTTTGTCCGATGTGAACAAGGCGCCCGACGTTCGTTGCAGGTCCTGGGAGTTCTCGAAGCGCACGACCCGGAGCCTGCCGAGCTGGCCGTTCTCGGTCGACACGGTACCGTCGCGGCCGACGTTGATCTCGGAGTCGTTGGGGCTGAGAACGATCGGCTGGCCGCCGGAAGACAGCAACGCGTGGCCCTGCTGGTTGACGATCTGGCCGCCGGTATCCAGGCGGAACTGGCCGTTGCGCGTATAGTACTCGGTGCCTTGCGCGTCGCGCACCACGAAGAAGCCGTCGTTGCGGATCGCCAGGTCGAGCGGATTGGCCGTTGTCTCGATGGCGCCGTCGGTGATGTCGAGGCGGGTCGCGATGTCGCGCGTATAGGTGAGTTTGGGGCTGATGAGCCGTTCGCCGCCCTCGCTCTTGACGACGTGCTCGACGAACATCATCTGGCTCGACTTGTAGCCGTTGGTGCTCATGTTCGCCAGGTTGTTGGCGACGATTTCGAGCTGTCGTCGGAGCGCGCCTTGGCGCGAAGCGGCAATGACCGCTGTGGTTTCCATCTGATTTTTCCCGTTCTGTTCATTCACTTCCGGCGTGGTCCCATTTTTAGGGAACCTTCATCCGGAAGGCAGTTCACGTACTTCCGCTTGGCCAGTTGCAGCCGCCGTGCCAACTTATTAGATCGTTTGAAAACAATACGTTGTACCGCCTTGGTCGGTCTCGTGGCCGGGAAAAACCGGGCGCCGAAGGAAGCCTTTGCCGGGCAGTTCTTGCCTATGGGCGACTGCAGGACGGCGCATTGCCGGCGGGGCGGCGCCTTTGGTATGATCGGCGCCGGGAGCGGGTGCCCGAGGCCGATGGACCGCCGGCTACCCTGTGTCTCAAGGACCGCCCTACGGTGCCGCCGCATTCCCGCCTCAACGACTTGTTAACGACCTGATTTTAAAGTTCCAGGACTTGGGATCAGGACGCTAGGAAACGGTTGCCCGGAACATGGCTGACGACGACGATCTGGAAAATGAAGAGGTCGGCGGCGCGGACGATGACGCCGAAGGCGAGGAGGGTGCCTCTTCCGACGGTGCCTCCAAGAGCAAGAAGAAGAAGCTCATCATCATCGTCGCGGTGCTGCTGCTTGTGGTGGGTGGTGCCGCGGCGGCATTCTTCACCGGCCTTCTTGAGCCCCTCATCGCCATGATCACCGGCAAGGAAAGCACGTCTGCGGTCGCCTCGGGCGAAGCGCCGGAAGGCGTCGGCCTGTTTCACGACCTGCCGGAGGTTCTCGTCAACCTGAATACCGCGGGCCGTAAATCCCAGTTTCTCAAGATGAAGGTGTCGCTCGAGGTTGCGAGCGAGCAGGACAAGTTGATCATCGACGCCGTGAAGGACCGCGTGATGGACAATTTCCAGGTCTATCTCCGCGAACTGCGGATCGAGGACCTGCAGGGCTCCGCCGGCATGTACCGCCTGCGCGAGGAACTTCTGCGCCGCGTCCGGGCGGCGACGGCGCCGGCCCAGGTCAAGGACGTCCTGTTCAAGGAAATGCTGGTTCAGTAGATTAATGGCACGCAGGGGATGTGACGCATGACGAGCCCGGCTGACGATCAAGACGCAATGGCCGCCGAATGGGAAGCCGCCACGGCCGGCGAGGGCGGCGGCGGTGGCGGCGACGACCAGGACGAACTGGCCGCCGAATGGGAAGCCATGATGGGCGGCGACGGCGACAGCGCGTCGACCGACGTCGGCATGACCGCGCCCGAAGCCACCCGCGTCCTCAACCAGGACGAAATCGACAGCCTCCTGGGTTTCGACGACAGCCATGAGGAAGGCGGTGAGAAGTCGGGCATCCAGGCGATCCTGTCCTCGGCGCTGGTGTCCTACGAACGCCTGCCCATGCTCGAGGTCGTGTTCGACCGCCTCGTGCGCCTGATGTCCACCTCCTTGCGTAACTTCACCTCGGACAACGTCGAAGTCTCGCTCGACAACATCGCCTCCATTCGCTTCGGTGACTACCTCAACTCCATTCCGCTGCCGGCCATGCTCAGCGTGTTCAAGGCCGAGGAATGGGACAATTTCGGCCTGATCACGGTCGATTCCTCGCTGATCTATTCGATCGTCGACGTGCTTCTGGGCGGGCGCCGCGGCACGGCGGCGATGCGCATCGAAGGCCGACCCTACACGACCATCGAACGCTCCCTTGTCGAGCGCATGATCCACGTCATGCTGACCGACCTGTCGGCGGCCTTCGAGCCGTTGAGCCCGGTCACTTTCCGCTTCGACCGCCTGGAAACCAACCCGCGCTTCGCGACCATCTCGCGGCCGTCCAACGCCGCCATCGTGACGCGCCTGCGTATCGACATGGAAGACCGCGGCGGGCGCCTGGAACTGCTGCTGCCCTATGCGACGCTGGAACCGGTCCGCGAACTGCTGCTGCAGATGTTCATGGGCGAGAAATTCGGCCGCGACTCGATCTGGGAAACTCACCTGGCGGAAGAACTGTGGATGACCGAGGTCGACCTGGAAGCGGTCATCGACCAGCAGATCGTCAGCCTGCAGAGGGTGTTCGAACTGAAGGAAGGCTCGCAGATGATGCTGAACGCCACGCCGGACAGCCCGGTCATGCTGTCCTGCGGCAACGTGCCCCTTTACATCGGCCGCATGGGCCGCAAGGGAGGGCGCATCGCGGTGCGCATCGAAGACCGCATCGACCGCGCGCCCAAGACGTCCTGATCGCCGTTTTAGCGCCCGCGGTTAGCAATTCGTTCAGAACCTCGGGCGTAGACTGGCCGAACTGAACAACCCCGGTTCCGCCGTGCGGAACGGTTCGTTACCCAGGGGATGGAGAGACAAGATCGTGACCTTTTCCTTCTCATTGACGCTTGAAATCATTCTGGCCCTCCTATTGGTGGTCATGATCTGGTACTCGGTGATCCTCAACCGGCGCCTGACCCGCTTCCGCGGCAACCGCGAGCAGATGGAAAAGCTGGCCGCCACCTTCAACGACGCGACGACCCGGGCGACCGCCAGCATCGGCGACCTGCGGATCGCGTCGGACGCGCTGCAGGACCAACTGGCCAAGGCGGAAAGCCTGCGTGACGATCTGGTCTTCCTGGTCGACCGCGGTACCATCGCCGCCGACAGGCTTGAGGAAAACGTGCGTCTGGCTCGCGACGAACAGGGTGCCGTCGCGGGTGCGGGCGTCGAGACGGCGGATCCTCTGGAAGTGGTGGCCCCCATTCATCAGCGCCCGGCGCCCAAGGTGGCCCCCGCGCGCGGCGCCAAGGGCGGCGACGCCGGGATCCCGGCCGCCGTGGCCGTGGCCAAGAAGCCGGCGCCGCGTTCCGAGGCGGAGCGCGCCCTTCTGAAAGCCATCCGGTCGGCCAATTGACGGCCGCCGAGATGAACCGAACGAGACGCCTCGACAGCCAATAGGCCCTCAGGGAATGGGGCGGAAACGGACCCGACGGACGCTTGAATGAACCCCTTTAGCAAATTCCGCTTTCTTCCGGTGACGATCTTCGTCGCGTCGATGCTGCTGACCGTGAAGATCGGCGACATCTGGAACAGCGTCGACGGCATGAAGAAAAACGCGATTCAGGTCGCCGGGGCCGAGGCGCAGACGGAAACCCCGCCGCCGGCTCAGGGGCAACTACCCGCCGCCGCGCCCACTGCGGAACAGGCGGCCGTGCCGGACCCGGCGAATCCCGACGCGGCCGCGACGCCGCCCGCCGGCGACGCTCCGCAGTCGAAGCTGCTCACCGACGATCCGACCCTGCTGACGCCTCAGGAGATCGACCTGTTGCAGCGCCTGGCCGACCGCCGGCGCGAGATCGAGGCGCGCGAGCAGGAGCTTCAGGTCCGCCAAGGCATGTTGGCCGCGGCCGAAGCGCGCATCGACCGCAAGATCGCCGAACTGAAGAACCTGCAGACCGAGATCGACAGCCGGATCAAGGTGTTCGACGAACAGCAGGAAAAGAAGATGGAAAGCCTGGTCAAGATCTACGAGAACATGAAGCCGAAGGACGCGGCGCGGATTTTCGAGGATCTTGAGATGGATACCCTGCTGGAAGTCACCCAGCGCATGAAGGAACGCAAGCTGGCGCCCGTCATGGCCAAGATGAACCCGGAAAAGGCCCGCGAGGTGACCGTCCACTTGCGCGACCTCAGGTCCCTCCCGCGGGAAGGTCTGGACCAGGGAAACTAAGCGTTTCCCGGACTATGACCATGGACCTATCCCCTTAAAAAGGCTTGCCCTGCCCCGTGCCTTGAATAAACTGCCCGGTACTGGGGCTATAATCATAAATTCCCATGCGCAAAGCACGGAGTAACAGATGGCTGTCGACCTGAATATGAACGTCCTGATCGTGGATGACTACCAGACCATGCTCAGGATTCTGCGCAACCTATTGCGTCAGTTGAATTTCAAGAACATTGACGAAGCGTCTGACGGATCGGAAGCGCTCAAGAAGCTTCGGGCGAAGTCATTCGGTTTGATCATTTCCGACTGGAACATGGAGCCCATGACGGGCATTCAGCTTTTGCGCGAAGTCCGCGCGGACGAAAAGCTGAAGCACATCCCGTTCGTCATGATCACGGCGGAAAGCAAATCGGAAAACGTGATCGCGGCCAAGGAAGCGGGCGTTTCCAACTACATCGTCAAACCGTTCAACGCCGAAACGCTCAAAGGCAAGCTGATCAGCGTCCTCGGCGAGTTCTGAGGAGACCATGATGGCGACAGACTCGGTCGATCCCGAGTTGGCCGCACGTCTTCAGGAACTGGGGAAGGAGCCTGGCGGCACGGTCAAGGTGGACGAGATCGCGGAGGTGGTCGAGGCGATCCTCACCACCATGCACGGCGACCTGTCGGCCGTCGACGTAAAGCTCTACGACGAACTGGAAAATCTGTCGCGCTTCATTTCCGAGGCGAAATCCGACATTGCCGCCCTGCGCCCCGACGAGGTGAAGGACGAATTCCTGCCCAAGGCGGCCGACGAGCTTGACGCCATCGTCGAGGCGACGGCCGAGGCGACCAACTCGATCATGGACGCTGTCGGTGAGATCGAGGAGGTGATGTCCAAGCTGAAGGGCAAGAACGCCGAACGGCTGATGGACGCGACGACCAAGATTTACGAAGCCTGCGGGTTCCAGGACATCACCGGCCAGCGCATCACCAAGGTCGTCGGCGCGCTGCACCATATCGAGGAAAAGGTCGACGCGCTGCTGGCCGCCTTCGGCGACGAGATCGCCAAGTACAAGGTCGCCAACCCCAAGACCGAAGAACCGCCGGAAGCCCAGAAGCCCACGGATGAAGAACTGCTGCACGGCCCGCAGATGAAGGAACAGGCCATGTCGCAGGACGATATCGACGCCCTTCTGAACAGTTTCGACTGACGATTTCCCGGATTTGGTAAGGCCGTATTTACCTGGTTTCTGCTAGAATCCGGGGCATGGCCGAACCTCGCTTCCTGCCGCCGATTGCTGAACCCGGACGCGGACCGAATACGTCCGCGCTGTTCCTGTCGCTGTTCCTTCTGGTTCTGGCGTTCTTCATCCTGTTGGTGACCATTTCCACTCTGGAGGAGGTCAAGACCAAGTCGGTGATGGACAGCCTGACCTCGACCTTCACGTCGATCGTGCCGCCGTCGACGGACCCGACGCGTTTCAAGTCCAAGGAGGGCGACCTGATCGCCGGTCAGCAGTACCAGGAAACGGTCACCGACATCTTCGCCGCGGCCCTCCAGGTGGCGAAGCTCAAGGTGGTCCATCCCGGCCGCCTGATGCAGGTGCAGGTCCCGGCCAGCACCCTGTTCGCCGAGGGGCAGGCGCGCATCCAGCCGAGTCAGTTCGAACTGCTCGACCGTATCGTCGCCGCCGCCAGCGGCCGCCCGCCGGGGCTGCGGTTCGACCTGGAATTCGTCATCGGCTCGCGCGTGCGCGACGACGGCGGCCTGCCGCAGTCGCAGACCCTGGAACTGGCGCGCGCCGGGGCCTTCGCCCGCGAGATGTCGGAACGCGGCCTGCCGCCGGACTCGATCGCCATCGGCATCGAGCCGGGCGATCCCGACGACGTCACCATGTGGTTCTACCTCCGGCGCGAGGAGGAAACCCGCCTGCGCCTCCACGGCGCCGACGGATAGGGGGCGGCCATGCAGTTGCCGAGACGCAGCGAACGGGAACTTGAGCGCGACCACAAGGCGTCGCAGATGTGGCTGTTGACGTTCACGGACCTGGTGTCCCTGATGCTGACCTTCTTCGTCATGCTGTTCTCCATGTCCAACGTGAAGCTGGACCGCTGGGAGAACGTCATCGACTCACTGTCGCAGAGCCTGGCCCCGGAACAGGTCAAGACGCCCATCTCGTCGACGGCCACCCACAACATCGCCACCGTGTTCCGTAAACGCGCCATTAACCTGGATTATCTAACATCCGTGCTACGGGAAAAGATTGAAGGCGATGAACTGCTTAAACAGACGCAGTTCATGCGGTTGGAGGACAGATTGGTCCTGGCCTTGCCTGGGGATTTGTTGTTCGAAGCGGGACGCGCGGTCATGACGGATCGCGCGCGCGAAGCCTTGTTCCGCCTCGGCGGCGCGCTCGCCACCATCGCCAACCAGCTGGGCGTCAATGGCCATTCGGATCCGTCGCCCGTGGTCGGCGGCGACTATGCGTCGAACTGGGAGCTGTCGACGGCGCGCGCCGCCGCCGTGGCCAACCAGCTTCGCGCCGCCGGCTACAGCGAGCCCATCGTCGCCTTCGGCTATTCGGACAGCCGCTACGACCAGTTGCCGCCCATGCCGGCCACACAGCGCCGCCTCATGGGGCGGCGCGTCGACATCGTGGTGTTCCCGACCGCCGGGGGCCTGCAATGATCGCCCGCGCCATCAACATCGCCGCCGTCTTGGCCACGGTGGCCGGCCTGTGGCTCGCGTCCGCCTCCGCCGTACGAGCCCAGGACGCGGCGCAGGTCAACGTGCGCGCCGGCGCCCATGCGACCTTCACCCGCCTCGTGTTCGATTGGCGGGCCAAGGTCCCTTACAAGATTGCCAAGAACGGCGGGCTGGTGACCGTCACTTTCGAGGCGGCTGCGCGGTTCGACGACGCCGACATCAACCGCAACCCACCCCTGTTCGTGGGCGGCATCCGCTCGGCCACGGCCGGCGGCCGCACCGTCGCGGTGATCGCCGTGCCGCCGCGCTCCACCGTGCGCGACTTCTACGCCGGAACCAAGGTCGCCCTCGACATCAGCGAGCCCCAGCCCTGGCAGGACCCGGCGGCTCTTCCGGCCAGCGTGAGCGCGCCCGGCAGCGCAGCGGCTCCGGCCGCGAATGCCGCCCCCCAATCGGCGGAAACGAAATCCCCGGCGCCGGCGAAGCAACCCCTGCCGCCGGTCGCCACGGCGCCGGTAAAGGCCCCCGTCGCCGCGACGGCCTTGCCGAAGCCGCCGGCGGCGAAACCGCAGGCTCAGACGCAGACGGCGGCCAAGACAGCGCCCGCCGCCTCGGGCACGGCGACCCGTGCGGTCCAGCAGCTTCCCAAGGGACAACCCGTCGGCCAGGCGGCCAAGCCGGCGTCGGCATCCGGCGGCGGCCAGCCGCTGCGCCTGACTCCGCCCGCTCAGCAGGCGGCGCCGGCGGCAACGTCCGCGCCGACCGGCCGGAAACCGGGCACCGCGACGGCCCAGGCGACCGGCCAGGCCACCGGTGGCGGTGCCGCCCAGGCTCCCGCGCCGGGACCTGCGCCGGGCGCGCAGCTTTCGGTGGCCAAGGGCGACGAAGGCGCGGTCACCTTGCGCTTCGATTGGGCCGAGCCGGTCGCCGCAGCCGCCTTCCGGCGCAACGGCTTCCTGTGGCTGGTGTTCGACAAGCGCACCAACGTAAACGTACCGGCCCTGCAGGAAGCCGGGGGCGAGGTCATCACGACCCTGCAGCAGGTCTATATTCCCCAGGCTACGGTGCTGCGCATGACCACGCCTAAGGACGTCAATCCGTCGATGCGGCGGGCCGGGCTGGCCTGGCTGGTCGATTTCCGGAAACAGGATGTGACGCCCAAGATCCCGCTCGAAGTCCAGGCCCAGATCGACTCGCCGATTGGTGCCCGCATCTTCATGCCGCTGCCGGAACCGGGCAAGGTGATCCCCCTGACCGACCCCGTGGTCGGCGACAATATCCTGGTGGTGCCGGGCATTCCGCTGGGCCACGGCGTCGCCGGAACCTACACCTATCCGCAGTTCGAGATCCTGCCCTCCATCCAGGGCGTGGTGGTGACGCCGCGCATCGACGACGTGCGCGTGCGCTCGTTGCGCCAGGGCGTCGAAATCGCAAGCGCGGCGCCGACCTTCCCCCTCAAGTTCTCACCCGTGTCCCAGGAACTGGCGGCGAGTGCCCGCATGGCGGCCATGCGGCCGCTGGTGCGCATCCTCGACCTCGAGAAATGGGACACTCCCAACGACGCGGCGATCCTGCAAACCCGGGCGATCCTGGAACAGGCCCTGGCCGTGGCGCCGAAGGCCGGACAGCAGGAAGCGCGCATGAACCTGGCCCGCTTCTATTTCGCCAACGCCTACGCCGCCGAGGCGCTGGGCGTACTGGCGCGCGCCCTGCAGGTCCAGCCGTCCCTGGCCCAGGACCGCGAATGGCGGCTGCTGCACGGCGGCGCCCAGTTCCTCATGGGGCGCATGGAGGAGGCGGAGAAGGACCTTTACCAGGAGACCCTCAACGGCAGTGACGAGGGCGAGTTCTGGCGCGCCATCGTCCAGGCCGGGCGCGGGGATTTGAACGCGGCGTCCATCGAGTTGCGGCGCTCCGGCTCGCTCGCCCGACCTTATCCGCGGGCGTTGCGCTACAGGCTGTTGACCATCGTCGCCGAGGCCGTGGTCGAAATCGGCGACGTGCGCACGGCGGAAACCATCATCTCCACCCTCCTTGCCGACAACCCCGATCCCCGGCAGGCGGCGCGGGTCAAGTTCGTGCAGGGCCGCTTGGCCGAGCTGGAAGGCGATTTCGACGGGGCGGTGTCGTTGTGGGAAGAGGTCATGGACAGCTCCGACCGCCTGGCCCGGTTCCGCGCCGCGCGAACGCGGGCCGAACTGCTTCTGCGTCTCGACCGCATGACCAAGCGCGAGGCGACGGAGGAACTGGAGAAGCAACGCTTCGCCTGGCGCGGCGACGATCGGGAGTTCGACCTGTTGCGGCGCCTGGGCGCTCTTTACCTGGAACAGGACAAGTGCCGCGAGGCGTTGCAGACCTTGCGTCAGGCAGCGACCCATTTCCGCAACCATCCCGACGCCAAGGCGGTCACCAAGCAGATGTCGGATACCTTCAACGGGCTGTACCTGGAGGACAAGGCCGACGCTTTGCAGCCCGTCACGGCGATCGCCATCTACGAGGAGTTCAAGGAACTGACGCCCGCGGGGTCACGCGGCGACACCATGATTCAGAAATTGGCCGACCGCCTTGTCGGGGTCGACCTGCTGGACCGCGCGGCGGCCTTGCTGGAAGGCCAGATCAAGTTCCGTCTGCAGGGGGCGGAGCGCGCCCGGGTCGGCGCCCGCCTGGCATTGATCCACCTGCTTGCCCGTAAGTATGGGGATGCCGAGCGGGTCATCCGCGCGACCGCCTCGGGCGGCCTGACCCCGGACCTGACGCAGCAACGCAACCACCTGCTGGTCCAGGCGCTGATGGGCCAAAAACGCTTCGCCGACGGGCTGGCCCTGCTGGAGCCGGATCAATCCCTCGACGGCGAGTTGTTGCGCTCGGAAATCTATTGGACCATGGGCAACTGGAACGACGCGGCGCAGTCGCTGCAGCGCGTCGTAACGGCAAGCGGCGCCCGCCGGGGCGAGGCGCTGGACCGCAAGCAGGCCCGCTACATGCTGAACTTGGCGACGGCGATGACGCTGAGTGGTAACGAGCGGGGCCTGGCCCGCATCCGCGCCAGCTTCGGCCAAGCCATGGCCAATACGGAGATGGCGAAGGCGTTTGACTTGATCGCGGCGCGTCCGGCGCTCGGCCTGATCGCGCCCGCGAGCGTCGACGAACGGGTCGCCGTGGCACAGAATTTCAAGACTTTCCTGACCGCGTACCGCGAGCGGCTGGAGAAGGATCCGCTCAGCGCCATAAACTGAGACGCTGCGATGAAACGGCCCGGCTCCATCTCGGAAACCGGGCCGCTCCTCTCCCTACAGAACGCTGTCTATCTGGCGCGCCGTCATACGGCGCCCGTGTACTCGCCGCGCGCCGGGTAGTTTTTTTCGATGGCGAAGTCGAGCGCCGCCACCAGTTCGGAAAAGTGCGGGCGCACGAACGGCATGGTCTGGACCGAGGCGTAATAGAGCGTCTGTTCCGGCGCGACCATGAACAGGCCGGGCTCGGCGAACAGGGCCGGCTCCTCGATGCCGATGGACGTCTTGCCCCGCGAGGTGGAGATGTAGAGCCCCCATTCCCGCGCCTTGTCGAGCTTCAGGCCGTAGCCGAAACGCAGGGCCGAGGCGGAAACCTTGTCGGCCATGGCCTGTGCCCGCTCCTCGCCGTCGGACGAGATGGCGATGGTGCCGACGCCGCGCTTGGCGAACTCCGGCGCCTGCTTTTCAAGTTCGGTCAGGTAGTTGGCGCAGATGGGGCAGTGCAGGCCGCGGTAGAAGCAGATCACCGTGCCCCGCTCCGACGTTTCAGAGGAGAGATCGAAGGTGCCGCCGCCGACCAAATCGACGGTCAGGTCGGGGGTTTTCTGGCGCGGGATGAGCATGGTTCGGTGTCCTTTTTCTGGGTGGGCGTCTTTGAATGCGAGAAATGGGTCCGGCCGGCCGATTTCCGATGGCGTCCACCCTATCAGGCGGTATAATCTGAAAATTCCTAATTAATTGATTGAAACTACTGAAATGTTCCACACGGCTGCCCGTTGCGACCGCTTGTCCGCCCTGATCACCCGTTTCGACCTGCGCGTCGCCCGCGTGGACCTGGGGCAGGGGAACCTGGCGGTGTTCGGCGATCCCGTCTCCGGCGCGCCCGTGCGCGTGGAAATCCGCACGAACGGGGGCGTGCCCGCCGCCGCCGCCGGCGAAACGCCCATGGCCGCCTGCCGGATCGATTGGGGCGGGGCCGCCAATCCCCTGATGGCGGCCTTGCCGGCCGTCGTCTCCCTGCCGGTCCATGACGCCGATACGCGGGCGCTTCTGGACCTGTTCCTGGCCGAGGCGGGCGGACGGCGTTGCGGATCCGACAACGTGCTGGAGCGTCTTGCCGAGGTCCTGGTGATCCGCCTCATGCGCCAGCAGATCGAACGGGGTGCGGCGGAGCCCGGTGTCCTGGCAGGCCTGGCCGATCCGCGCCTGTCGCGCGCCATTTCCGCCATGCACGAAAATCCGGGCCGTGGATGGTCTAATGCCGATCTGGCGTCCGTCGCCGGGATGTCGTTGTCGCGGTTCGCCGACGCATTCCGCGCCACCGTGGGCGAGACGCCGCAAAGTTATCTCAGGCGCTGGCGCATGACCCTGGCGCGCCAGGACATGGACCGCGGCGCACGCGTGCAGGCGGTCGCCCGGCGTTACGGCTATGCCAGTTCCGAGGCCCTGGCGCGGGCCTTTCACCGCCAGTTCGGCGTCAATCCCACGGATCTCAGGCGGGCGGGGTAGGGCGGGGCGGGCGCTATCCGGCGCCGAAGCTTTTCACCAGCGAGCCGACGGTCATGTACCAGCCGTCCACCAGCACGAAGAAGATGATCTTGAACGGCAGCGCGATGATGACCGGCGGCAGCATCATCATGCCCATGGACATGAGGATCGACGCGACGACCATGTCGATGATCAGGAACGGCACGAACAGCAGGAAACCGATCTCGAAGGCGCGCTTCAGTTCGGAAATCATGTAGGCCGGGATCAGCACCCGCATGGGCATGTCCCGGCGCGCCTCTTCGTCGGGGATGCGCGCGATCTGTGTGAACAGCAAAAGGTCGCGTTCACGAACGTGGCCCATCATGAAGTCGCGGAACGGCACGACGGCCCGGTTGAAGCCCTGAAGTTCGTCCATGTTGCCCTGGATAACGGGGTTGATACCCGTCTCCCAGGCCTTCTGGAAGGTCGGCTGCATGATGAACAGGGTCAGGAACAGGGCGAGCCCGATCAGCACCTGGTTGGGCGGCGTCTGCTGGGTGCCCATGGCCGTGCGCAGGAACGACAGCACCACGACGATGCGCACGAACGAAGTGACCATGATGAGGATCGAGGGCGCCACGCTGAGGACCGTGATCAGCAGCAGCATCTGGATGATGCGCGCCGTGGTGTCGCCGCCTTCCTCGCCCAGGTTCAGGGTGATCGACTGCGCCAGCGCCGGCGGGCTGAGCAGGCTCAGGCCCAGGTAGACCGCGCAGGCGGCGCCGAGCACCGCCAGGATCATCACCAGAGGATGGGCGAGGGGGTTGCGTTTCCTGCGTGTGAAGATGCGCCGCGTCTGCAGTCCGCCCGTCATGACCGGTCCTCGTGCCCGTTGCCTGCCGGGGCCGGGGCGGCGGCCGCGTCCAGGGCCCGTTTGAACGCGCCGTCGCCGGGTCCGGAGATTCCGGTTTCGATGACCAGTTCGGACGCGGGCCCGACCAGCAGCAGGTGTTCGACGTTGTCGCGGCGGACCAGGATCAGCCGTCGGCGGCCGTCCAGCGGCGTCACCTCGACGACGCCCAGACGTCGGCTGCCAGCGCGCTTGATGGCGGCGGCGGGAAAGCCCCATCCGGCACGCCGGGCAAGCGCCGCGAACACGGCGATCAGGCCGATCACGAAGACCAGGGCCAGGACGAAGCGGAGGTAGCCGTCCACATCCATCGCGTTATTCCCTATCCGCCCCGCCGTCGGCCGGGTTCAGTCCCGCGCCGGCGCGGATTTCCTCCTCCAGGCGGTTCAGGTCGGCGACCATCTTTTCCAGGCGGCGGCGAATGGCGTCCGGGTCCGACGACGCAAGCGCCATCGCGCGTACGTTATCGCACAGGCCGGCGACCCGCTCGCCCAGGGGTGTCATGTCGAGGAGTTCGCCCCCGGCCAGCGCGCGGCGCGCATTGCGGATCATGGTCTCGACTTCCGTCATCGCCGCCTCGAGCGAGGCCGGCGCGGTGCCGTCGTTTTCGCCGTTGCCGGTGGCGTTCATTGCGGCGTGTCTCCCATCCATTCGCGGACGATGTCGTCGCGGCTTTTCCCGGCCAGATCGTCGGCGCCGTTGGCGCGGTACAGGTAGATGAGAATCTCGGCGACGGCCGCGAAGGCCTCGACGGGGATTTCCTCTTCCATGTCGATGGTGGTCAGAAGCTGGGCCAGGTCCGCGTCCTCGCGCACCTTGATGCCGTTGGCGAAGGCGACCTGAAGGATCTGTTCCGCAACCCGTCCGCGCCCGCCGGCGACCACGCTGGGCGCCTTGCCGGGCAGGGCGCCCTCTGCCAGGGCGACGGCGATCGCGTCCTTGGTCGCCGGGATGCGCCGGACGTTCCCTTGCGCGCCGTCCTGGCCGGTGTTGTCCGTGCCGGCCGGGTCTTTGGGGTTGTCTGCGTTCACGTGCCTGGGGCCCCCGCTGGATGGGCAATGGTGGATGCTGGGCAAGAATTGCCGGAGTCGTCCGATCCTAACGGTACGCGGTTTAACAAATGATTACGGCGGGAGCCGGTTTCCGTATCGAAATCAGACGTTTATTGGCCCCGCGGCGGCGCGGCGCGGAGGCCGGGCGGGCTTAACAGGTTGTTAAGGAACCCGGCAGATAATGCCTAGCAGGACGGTTCCGCGACCTTTTCACAGGTTTCCGGGACCAGGGGACAACAGCCGATCTCAGGCAGAAAGGGGCCGCGCGCGAATGGACCTCACCCTCTTCGCAGCCGTCAAGAAACGCCTCAACTGGCTTGGCCAGCGCCAGGAGATCCTGGCCCAGAACATCTCCAATTCGGATACTCCCGACTACAAGGCGAAGGACCTCAAGCCCTATGAGTTCCGCGAGCTTCTGCGCAAGGAATCGGCGCAGTTGAACATGGTGACCACGGGTCCGGGCCAGCTTGGCGGGCGGCGCAAGCGCATCCGCGATTTCTTCGTCGAGGAGCCGCGCCATCCATTCGAGACCGCGCCGAACGGCAACTCGGTGGTGCTCGAGGAACAGATGGGCAAGGTCTCGGAAACGCAGACCAGCCACCGCCTGACCACCGAACTCTACAGGAAGCACATGGAGATGCTGAAGATGGCGGGCCGCTCGCGCTAGCCGGCCGCATCGGGTGCCTGGCGCCCGCAAACGAAATGCGGGCCGCAAGGGCCCGATGGCGAACCTGGAACGGGAACCTCGACAGAACGTCGTCCAAACCAACGCCGCCGGACACAGGGAGAACCCGCGTCCGGATGACCAACGAGGAGGCGTAAGCCCAGATGGACGACATCATCAAGACGATCCGCATTTCCAGCGCCGGAATGCGCGTGCAGGGAACGCGCCTGCGCGTCATTTCCCAGAACATCGCCAACGCCGACAGTCTGCCGCAGCGGCCGGGCGATTCCCCCTACCGGCGCAAGCTGGTGACCTTCAGGAACGAGCTGGACAAGTCCGTCGGCGCGGAAACGGTGCGGGTCCACCGGCTGCACAAGGACATGTCGGATTTCGGTAAGAAGTACGATCCGTCCCATCCGGCCGCCGACAAGGACGGCTACGTGCAGACGCCCAACGTCAACACCATGATCGAGATGATGGACATGCGCGAAGCGCAGCGGTCCTACGAAGCCAACCTGAACCTCATCCGCTCGTCGAAGACGATGCTGAACGGCGTCATCGACGTGCTGCGGTCGAACTAGCCGCCATAGTCAAGGTCCCAACGCGGACCGGGCCCAAGCGGGCCTAGAACGGGAGCAAAACAATGACCACCACCGCCGACTTCAACATTCACCATGCGCTGACCGCCTATCAGCGGGCGGCCCGCCAGCAGATCACCGGCAGCCAGGCCGAAACGGCGCCCATCGCCAAAAGCCAGGAAGAGTTCGGTGACCTGGTGCGCAGCGCCATCATGGAGGCCCGCAAGATCGGCGAGCGTTCGGAAAAAATGTCCATCGCCGCCATCAACGACCGCGCCGACATCACCCAGGTGGTGACCGCCGTGGCCGAGGCCGAAATGACCCTGCAGACCGTGGTCAACGTGCGCGACAAGGTTCTCGAAGCCTACAACGACATCATCCGGATGCCGGTGTAACCCGTCCGGGCCGGGGCACGGGGAAACGCCCAGATGAGCGAAGTTGATGTCATCGACGTCGGCCGCGACGCCATGTGGGTCGTCCTCAAGGTCGCGGGCCCCATCATGTTCCTGGGCCTGATCAGCGGCCTCATCATCGCCCTGTTCCAGGCGCTGACGACGATCCAGGAAATGACCCTGACCTTCGTGCCGAAGATCATCGTCATCTTCATCGCCATCGTCGTGCTGCTGCCCTTCATGATCAACACGGTGACGATCTTCGCCGACAGCCTGTTCGACCGAATTACGGCGCTCTAGGGGCGGCGCCATGCTCGAAGAACTCCTGAAACTCAATGTTTTCGCCTTCCTGCTGGTCCTCGCCCGCGTCGGCGCCATGATGGCGATCCTGCCCGGCATCGCCGCGGCCTATGTCAGCGCGCGCATCCGCGTCGCCCTGGCGGTTCTCGTCGCCGTGGTTATGACGCCGGTCCTGGCGGAATCCCTGCCCGCCCCCCCGGCGAGCCCCTGGGTCCTGTTCCTCCTGATCGCCGGCGAGATCGTGGTCGGCCTGTTCCTGGGCGGGATCGCGGTGATCCTGGTCGGCGCTCTGCAGACGGCGGGAACCATGATCGCCCTGTTCGCCGCCATGGCGAACGCGCTTATCCAGGATCCGATCGCGGAACAGCAGAGTTCGGTCATCGCCAACCTGTTGACCGTGGCGGGACTGGTGATGATCTTCGTGACCGACAGCCACCACGTCTACTTCGCGGTGGTCGCCGACTCCTACAACCTGTTCGTCCCCGGCGAAGGGGTCGCGACCGGCGACATGGCGCTGATGCTGGCGCGCCGCGTGGCCGACAGCTTCGCCCTGGGGTTCCAGTTGTCGATCCCGTTCCTGGTCATCGCCATGGTCTATTACATCGGGCTGGGCGTTCTGGGCCGCCTGATGCCGCAGTTGCCGGTGTTCTTCTTCGGCCTGCCGGTGCAGCTCACGGTCCAGATCGGCGCCCTGATGATCGTGTTCTCGTCGATCATGCTGGTCTTCCTCAACCACTTCCAGCGGGGATACGCCGCCTTCACCGGTTAGGCGGCAATCAGGACCGGCGGCGATGGCAGAAGAAGACGACTCGCAAAAAACCGAAGACCCGACTTCGCGGAAACTCGCCAAGGCGCGGGAAGAGGGCCAGGTCGCCCAATCCCAGGAAATCAAGAGCTGGATGATCCTGATCGGGGGCGCCGGAGTGCTTCTGTTCCTGGCTCCGGCGATGGCCCGCGACATCGCCGTCATCGGCCAACGCTTCATCGCCTCCGCCTATTCGATCCCGATGGATTTCGAACACCTGCGTCTGGTGTTCTCCAAGGTCGCCTCGGAGGTCGGCATCATCCTGGCTCCCGCCTTGGGTACCTTCGTCCTGTTGGCGATCGCCGCCAACGTGGGTCAGTTCGGCCTCATCTGGTCGGTCAAGAAGATCGAACCGAAACCCAGCAAGATCAATCCCTTGAGCGGCGTCAAACGGCTGTTCTCCAGTCAGGGGCTGATGGAATTCGCCAAGGGCATCCTCAAGATCACCTTGGTGGCCGTGGTCGCCTTCGGCCTCGCCATTCCCATGATGCACGACCTGCAGATGCTGCCGGCGGTGTCCACGGGGGCGGCGCTTCGGCGCATTCACGAGATCGCCATCCTGATGGCCGTCGCCAGCGTCGGCGTGATGACCGTGATTTCGGCGCTCGACTTCATCTATCAGCGCGCGAATTTCATGAAGCAGATGCGGATGTCCAAGACCGAGATCAAGGACGAGCACAAACAGACCGACGGCGACCCGCAGATCAAGGCGCGAATCCGCCAGATCCGCATGGAGCGCGCGCGCAAGCGCATGATGGCGGCGGTGCCTCAGGCCGACGTGGTCATCACCAACCCGACCCACTTCGCGGTCGCCCTGGAATACAAGATGGAAACCATGCCCGCCCCCAAGGTCATCGCCAAGGGGCAGGACTTCCTGGCGCTCAAGATCAGGGAGATCGCCGAGGAACACGAGATCACCATCGTCGAAAACCCGCCGCTGGCGCGGGCTCTCTACAATTCGGTGGAACTGGACGAGGAAATCCCGCCGGAACATTTCAAGGCGGTCGCCGAGGTTATCGGCTACGTCATGCGCCTGAAGGGCAAGCTGCCCCATTGATCGCCCCGCGGGGCGGCGTGACGGGGGAGCGACCGGCGCCGGTGCGCGCGGTTGACAGGGGCCGCTGCGTGGTCATCCTGTTCCCTGAAACGCGCCTTGAACAAGCGCCCCGCTGTCGTCGCCCGGTACCGGTATCGGAACCATGCAGTATCGAATGCCCCACGTCCTGAACGCCGGCGCGGCCCTTCTGGGGGTCGCGGCGGGCCTGATGTTCGGGCTCGATCACGCCTGGGCGCCGCCCGCGGGGGCGGTGCTGGCGGCGGCCGCGTTCGGCCTGCTCGCGGCGGCCTGGCGCATGGGCCGCAGGGCCGCCGGCCGGCCCGGCGGCGGGCCCATGGCGGAACTGATCCGCATGGCGGCCGAGGACTCCGGCGACGGCCTGCTGATCGCCACCTGGGACGGCGTCGGCATGTACGCCAATGGGGCCTTCCGCAACCTGTTCTTCCTGGACGGCGCCGAGGGGGCAAGCGACCTTTTGGACAAGGTACAGCGGGCGCTCGACAGCCAGGGCCGGTCCCGCGACGCGTTCCGCAGGCTGCGCGCGGCCGCCGCCGACGGCACCGCCGGGGGCGGCGAGGTGATCTGCCGCCGCCAGGACGGCAAGCCCGCGTGGCGGCGCCTCAGCGTCGAGCCGTTCGGCGACGACGGGATCGGCGCCGGAGCGGGCGCGGGCACCGCGCGCTACGTGCAGTGGCGGGCCCAGGACGTGACCGAGGAAAAACGCCAGACGTCGGCCCGCCAGTCGGCCGAGGCGCGGCGCGCGGACCTGCTCGACGGTCTGCCCGTCGGCGTGTTCTCCGTCGATGGGCGCGGGCGCATCGTCTATGCCAATTCCTGCATGGCGGGCTGGCTCGGCGTCGACCGCGTGGCCATGGGCGGGCGGCCGTTCGCCGAATTCGTGACCTCGGCCAGCCCCGGGAACGGCAACGGAAACGGCGCCAACGGCAACGGCGATGACGACGGCGGCGACCTGGGCCAGGACGGTCACGGCCTGGTGACCCTGCGCGCCGCCGACGGTACCGAGTTCACGGCCACCCTGCTGCAAAGCCACCGCGAAACCACCGACGGCACGCTGGTCTATACGCGCTCGATCCTGCTGCGCGACATGGCCTGGACGGACGCAAGCGGCGAGGTCCTGGGCCCGGCCCGGCGCCTGCGCTTCCTGTTCGACGACGCGCCGGTGGCCATCGCCCTGCTCGACGGCCAGGGCCGGGTGATGGACTGCAACCGCGCGTTCCTGGCCCTGGCGGGCGCCCACCGCGACATGGTCGCCGGACGGCCCTTCGCCGAACGCCTGCTGCCCGAGGACCGCGACGTGGTGGCCTCGGCGCTGTCCGACGTCGTCATGGGCCGCGTGCGGGCGACGCAGACGGAAATCCGCCTTGCGGCGCCCGGCGGGCGGCAGGCCGCGGCGACGCTGTTTGCGTCCAGGATGGAGGACGGCGCCGGCCGCATCACCGGCCTGGTCCTGCACTTCATCGACACCACGGAACAGAAGAACCTGGAGATCCAGTTCGCCCAGTCGCAGAAGATGCAGGCCGTGGGCCAGCTCGCGGGCGGCGTGGCGCACGACTTCAACAACCTGCTCACGGCCATGATCGGTTTCACGGACCTGCTGTTGGAGCGCCACGGGCCGGGCGATCCGTCGTTCAACGACCTGCAGCAGATCAAGCAGAACGCCCACCGGGCGACCAACCTGGTGCGCCAGTTGCTCGCCTTCTCGCGCAAGCAGAACCTGGAGCCGGATTTGCTCGATCCCGAGGACGCGCTCAACGACCTCTCCAACCTGCTGCGCCGGCTGCTCGGCGAGACGGTGAAACTGAAGCTGGAGCACGAGCGCGGGGCCGGGCGCATCCTCGCCGACCGCGGCCAGTTCGACCAGGTCATCATCAACCTGGCGGTCAACGCCCGCGACGCTATGACCGAGGGCGGGCCACTGGTGATCCGCACCTTCCGCCGCGACCTGGAACGCCCGCTGCAGCAGTCGGGCGAGGTCATCCCCGTCGGCTCCTACATCGTGGTCGAGGTCGAGGACCGCGGCACCGGCATCCCCAAGGACGTCATGAGCCGCATCTTCGAGCCGTTCTTCTCGACCAAGGAGGTGGGGCAGGGCACGGGCCTGGGCCTGTCCACCGTCTACGGCATCATCCATCAGTCGGGCGGCTACGTGACCGTGGAAAGCCATATCGGGCGGGGCACGGTGTTCCGCCTGTTGTTCCCGCGCGCCGACGAGGACACCCGCGCGCGCCGGGCGGCGGCCGCCCTCGCCGACGACGCCCGGCCCCGGGCGGGCGGGGCGAAGGGGAAGGGCCAGGCCAAGGAAGGCAAGGAGCCGGAACTGCCGCTGTTCGAGGCCGACCTCACGGGCTCCGAGACGATCCTCCTGGTCGAGGACGAGGACGCCGTGCGCATGTTCGGCGCCCGCGCGCTCAGGAACAAGGGCTACAAGGTGCTGGAGGCCCAGAACGGCGAGGCGGCGCTCGACGTCATCAACGGCACGGACCGTAAGATCGACCTCATCGTCTCCGACGTGGTTATGCCCGGCATGGACGGCTACACCCTGGTGCGCCGGCTCCGCGAACAGATGCCGCAGGTGAAGGTGATCCTGATGTCCGGCTACGCCGAGGACGCCTTCCAGGACCAGATCGACAAGGACGAGACCCTGCACTTCCTGCCCAAGCCCTTCACCCTGAAGACCCTGGTCGGCAAGGTGAAGGAGATCATTGTCAGCGAGGGGCTTTAACGAGGTGTCAAAATAAAATTGCTTGCGCGGTTTTGGTGGGCGGGAATGAAGACCTTCTCGACTGAGGGCTCTTCAAATTCTGGACTGTTTTTTGCGGGGCACGATACAACTTCTGAAATTTTATCGGGATAAAACGCTTCGTGCCTCGTGATGTTCTTATTCAATACGACCTTGGCGTATTTTGCATGTAGCTCCCCAGTGTAATAATTTGACCATTCGGATCGATATAGGAAAAGTCTTTCCTTTGTTATTGTTTCTCTTCTGTATTCTTTGAACGCGTAATCTGTCGTGACCTTATCGATCTCGTTGACCGAGATGCAACGTCCACCTAATTTTCTGTGTATATATTCAAGGTGTTTGGCGGCATATTCCTTGTTTGGGTAATAACTTTCGTGAACCTCGTAAAACATCCCGCAATCAGGGTGATGGGCGGGCTTCAAAGTCGCCCTATAGAGGCCCGGCACAAACGTATATCTCCGGTCGAATAAGAATGGATGTACAAAGCCAGAGGGGGCATCTGGAGAAACTTCAAATTCAACATACTCGTATTTTGCGTTTACTAGTGCGTCCTCGCATATGCTGCAGCCCGACTTCGAGGTTCTATCAAATACACCCTCCACATTTTCCACACTCTTATACACTTGTAGCCCTGATCCTGCTTCGCAGAGGGCTCTGAATTTTTTCACGGTCGCCTCGTCAGCTGGATCATTTACGCCAATGGCGTCCACCATTCCTGCCGCGATAAGTAAACAACCGGACAGCAGCGGCGCAACCAACAAAGGGAATAACAGACGCATTCAGGTGGCCTTCCTTTGGGGTGCAATTTGCGCAGGAAGTTATCATGCTTTTTGCCTGTCCTAATAGACCTCCGAGTCCCTATGTTGTCTGTTAACCATATCCGTTAAGCATGCAAATTCGGGGACAGTTACCTATCTCCGGTCCTCTTTCCTCTGTGCTCTTTGTGGCGAATAAGTCAGTCGTTCCCGGAAAGGCTCGTGCCTGGATTGCCTGGGTAATGGGACACAGAGGACACGGAGAATCCACAGAGCATACGGAGAAAGGATGGATTCCCGCGTGCACGGGGATTTTGGGATGGACCATTCCCCCGTCCGCCGGAATCGGAGTTTGATTCCCTATGCGAACCGGGTGAAGAAGGCGCTCATTTCCGCGTCCGTGGCATAGGCCGGTGCCGCTTGGCGGCGTTTCACTTCCTCGATCTGCCCCGTGCTCAGGCGAAGCGCATCTTCGGCTTCTTGAGCCGCGAGAGACAACAGGATCTCCGCCGCTTCGTCCTGACGCGCATCCGACAGGCGGCGGGCCTGTTCGATGGCCTTGTCGAGAAGCCGTGTCATCGCGTGAATCTAGCGAAGAACGATTGGTCCGGCAATTCCGCCGTCAACCCGAATTCCGCGCCGCGCGGATTCACCGACGACCGCTTGGATAATCTATTTTAAATATGATATATAAAATAGATTTTGTCCGAAATGTTTCCGGGAGGCGCGCATGCGGTCACGCGTTGGAATGTGGGGCGGTTCCTGTGCCATCAGGCTTCCCAAGATGGCGGTGGAATCCTTGGGTCTGCACGAAGGTGAAGCCGTCGATCTGCGGATCGAGAACGGGGCCCTGGTCGTCCGCCGGGGCGCGCCGCGCTACGCCCTCAAGGACTTGATTGATCAGGCTGCGGGCCTCAAGCCCCCGGAATCGCTTGATGACGGGGCCATCGGCCGCGAGACCTTGTAATGGCGGCGCCCGAGCCACCGGATCGCGGCGACCTGGTCTGGGTCGATTTCAATCCGCAAAAGGGCCATGAACAGGCCGGCAGGCGCCCCGCGTTGGTGATCTCGCCGGCCGCCTACAACGGCATTTCCAATTGCGTCCTGGTCTGCCCCATCACCTCCAACCTCGATCCCTGGCCATGGAAGGTTCCGATTCCGGAAGGCGGGACCGTGACGGGGGCGGTCCTGGTCGATCAGATCAAGTCGATCGACGCGGCGGCCCGCCATGTGGCGCCCGCCGGCGAGGCCCTGGGCAACGACCTGATGGCGGATATCCTCGCCCGCCTGGCGACGCTGACCGGGTGAGCGAAAAAGGCGCAAGAAAGAGACAGGTTCATCTTTTGTCCCCCTTGGCCCGGACCGCCGGTACGACCGACCCGAGTCCCCGTCCGGGCCGTTAACCATATCCGTTAAGCATGCCGTCCGGAGTCCGATTCCGGCCGGAACACTCTGTGAACAAACATAATAAAATATAATCATATCAACGTAGTACAAATTACGCTTGTCAATGAGAACAAAACACGTACATTGATCCCGATTGCAACGGCTCGCGGGCCTATGGAATAAGGGAGAGGCAAGATGGCCGATACGGCATTGCGTTTGGTGGAGAAGCAGGACGTGGACAAGAACAAGGCCCTCGACGCGGCATTGGGGCAGATCGAACGCGCCTTCGGCAAGGGCTCGATCATGCGCCTCGGCCAGCGCGAAGTGGTCGATACGCCGACCATCTCCACGGGCTCCATCGGCCTCGACATCGGCCTCGGCATCGGCGGCCTGCCGCGCGGCCGCATCGTGGAAATCTACGGGCCCGAAAGCTCCGGCAAGACGACCCTGGCCCTGCACGTGATCGCCGAGGCGCAGAAGGCCGGCGGCACCTGCGCCTTCGTCGACGCCGAACACGCCCTCGACCCGGCCTATGCCAAGAAGCTCGGCGTCGACGTCGAGGAACTGCTGATCTCGCAGCCCGACGCCGGCGAACAGGCGCTGGAAATCTCCGACACCCTGGTGCGCTCGGGCGCCATCGACGTGCTGGTGGTCGACTCGGTGGCGGCCCTGGTGCCGCGGGCCGAGCTTGAGGGCGAGATGGGCGACACCCACGTCGGCCTGCAGGCCCGGCTCATGAGCCAGGCGCTCAGGAAGCTGACGGCATCGGTGTCCAAGTCCAACACCATGGTCATCTTCATCAACCAGATCCGCATGAAGATCGGCGTCATGTTCGGCAATCCGGAGACGACGACCGGCGGCAACGCGCTCAAGTTCTATTCCTCGGTGCGCATGGAAATCCGCCGCATCGGCGCCATCAAGGACCGCGACGAGGTGGTCGGCAACCAGACCCGCGTCAAGGTCGTGAAAAACAAGATGGCGCCGCCCTTCAAGATGATCGAATTCGACATCATGTACGGCGAGGGCATCTCCAAGATGGGCGAGATTCTCGACCTGGGCGTCAAGGCGGGCATCGTCGAGAAATCGGGCTCCTGGTTCTCCTTCAATTCCGAGCGCATCGGCCAGGGCCGCGAGAACGCCAAGCAGTTCCTGCGCGCCAACCCGGAAACGGCCAAGGCCATCGAGGACCAGATCCGCCACAACGCGGGCCTGATCTCCGATGAAATGATGGTCGGATCCGGGGACATGGACGGCGGCGGCGATGCCGACGACGCGCCCGACACGGCGGCGGACGAGTTTTAAACCGCCGTTCCGACCGCTCCCGCGCTTCCGCATTCCCAGGCCCGTCACCCTCCGGGCCGATCCCCGGCCCGTCCCCCGCGGGCCGGACCCCAGGTGCCTCCGGCGCCAAACGGTGGTGCCTCCCCCCGGCACCGCCCCCAACCGCAGCCGGCGCCCCCGCGCCGGCTGCGTTTCTTTTGCGGTGCCGGTCGACGGCCGGGCGCGCGGTTTACGGGGCCGCGCCCTGGCCCTTGGCGACCTGGCGCGAGGCGAAGTCGGGGTAGTCGATGCCGTCCGTCAGGGGCTTGATGACCCTGAGAAAGCGGAAATCGTGGCGCAGATTGACGAGACGGGCGGTGACCAGGGGCTTGATGCCGCCCGGCGTCGCCGGGTCGCCGAGGCCGATGTTCGTGTAGTCGACGCGCAGGTTGCCCGCCGCAAGGTCCGGCATCACCGTCCGGGCCTCGGCCAGAAGGGCCGCGAAGGCGGAAGAGTCCGCGGTCCCCGAGGTGCAACTCGTCGCGCCCGCGGAAAAGACGCAACTGACCGTGGCGCCGTCGGCAAGGCCGCGGACGTCCGTGACCGCATCGGCGATGGCGGCAAGGCGGGCGACCCGGCTGGCTGCCGTGCCCGCGCGGTGATAATCGGTGATGACCAGGGCGAGTTCGAGCACGCCCACGGTCAGCGCCAGCAGCATGGGCAGGACCAGGCCGAAGCCGATGGCCGCGCCGCCGTGCTCGTCCCGCGCCGAGGGGGCCCGCCTACTCCACATGGGCCTGTTCCTGTTGCAGGCGGATCGTGTACGCCTCGAATCCCAGGTACTTGGTCACGACGGGGAAGATCGGCACGTAGGGCACCGCAGCCGTCAGGCGGATGACGGGGACATCCCGGCCGCCGACCTTGTAGATCAGCGGCGTGAACTTCAGGTCAGCCGACGGTTTCGTCCATCCGGGGACGATCGGGTCGCCCGAGCCGTCGAGGGTGCCGGTCTTCGCCAGGTTGGTGGCCGCGGCAATGGCGTCGGCGCCGAGCGGCAGGCCGCTCGTCGCGGCCATCAGGGCGGCGGCCCGCAGGCTCTTTGACACGGCGTGGCTTTGGAAGAAGGCGCGGCCGAATTCCGTCAGCCCTCCGAAAACGGCGAGCATCACCGGCAGCAGCAGGGCGAATTCGATCAGGGCGTTGCCCCGGCGGTCATTCAACAAGCGCGGCATTGGCGTGGTAATCCGGGTCGTTGGTCGTGGTGATCGTGCGCACGATCTCGCCGTAGATGGCGCCGGCGGGCGAGTCCGGAACGGACTCGGTGATGAACATTTCCACGTAGCGGCCGTCCGTGGGATAGGCGTGATTGCCCTGGACGCTTTCGGCGGCACAGTTGAGGATCGCGACGCGGGCGAGGCGCCGGGCCGGGCCGTTCGACGCCACCGTTTCGTCGGGCATGCCGTCCACGGCGGGGTTGTCGGGGTCGGACGGGTCTTCCGGGATGTTCACGCCCGGCGGCGTGACGGTGACGAAGCCGCCCGGCGCTCCGTCGGACGGAACGGGAAACACGGTTTCCTTGCCGTTGCGGGCAAAGGTCTCGCCCAGTTCGTAAAGGTATGTCTGATAGCGGGTCGCGCCGGCCAGGTCGCCCGGCAGCGGGCCGCCATGCTTCGTGGTCCAATAGGCGTCGATGCCCCAGGCGCCGGACCCCAGGGTGCCCGGGACGGTACCGTCGGCGATGTCGTCGTCCTTGGGGAAATGGATCACGTTCGGCGCGGGATACGGCAGGCCGCCCGGATGGTCGAAGCGTGCGTTGATGCCGTCGCGAATCTTGTTGGTCTTCACGCCGGGCGCGGTTTCCACGTCCAGGGTGTAGCATTGCTGCGGCTCCACGGCGGCCAGCGCGGTCGAGATGGCGTCGGCGCCGTTGGACCCGTCGGGCAGGGCGAGGAGCCCATAGTTGCCGGGGCCCCAGAACCCCGACTGGGGCGGCGGCTTGAGCACGATCTGCCGGCCGATGTTGGCGACGTCGTCGATGGCTTCCGTCGGGTCGGACTCCCCCGGATCGCAGACCATCAGGGGCGGCGCGTTGCAGATGAACGGCGTGATGCCCGCCGTGGCGCGGGCGCTGACCCGGCCCTTCGAGACGGCGTCCCGGTTCAGCACGGTGCGCAGCATCAGGTCGATCTGGCGCGGCGCCATGACGATCTCGATGAAGCGGCTGTCCTCGTCGCCGGTCGCGAGCACCTTGGCAGGGCTGACCTGCTCGTAGAACCGCACGGTCTGGATGTCCAGGACCGAACCGTCGGTCCGCACCCCGGTCGCCTGGCGGGTGGCGTTGCGGGCCACGTCCTCCGCCCGGGCCTGCGCGCCGGGACGGCCGTCCAGTTCGACCGCGCCGGCAAGGGCCGCCGCGTCGGCGCGGTTCTGCATCTGGGTGTGAACAAGGGTCATGCGGCCGTAATCCAGGGACAGGGCGCCCGCCCCCAGGGTGATCATGATGGCGACCGCGGTATAGACGGCGACACCGCCCCGTTCGTCGGCCTTGGTCAATTCGAATGGCAGGTTGCGTTTCTTTATCATGATCAGGTCCGAATTTTGACCTATATTAAATATAGTAAGTAAGTAGATCAAAAATATTTATTATATATAATAATGAATCAATTAATTTCTAATTTATGTTCAATTTTAAATAAAATCGTCCGTACCGGCCCGTTCCGGCGAATGCTGGACAGGTTCCCGGCTTGCCGGTAAAACCGTCGCTTCCGGCGGTGGCCGCCTGATAACATCCATTTAAACCCCTGAACCTCGGGCTTAAATATCGACTATGCAGACCGTCAACGACATCCGCCAGGCCTTCCTGGACTATTTCGCCGCCAACGGCCATCAGGTCGTCCCGTCGTCGCCTCTGGTGCCGCTGAACGACCCGACCCTGATGTTCACCAACGCGGGCATGGTGCAGTTCAAGAACGTGTTCACGGGCAACGAGACGCGGCCCTATTCGCGCGCCGTGACCTCGCAGAAATGCGTGCGCGCCGGCGGCAAGCACAACGACCTGGAGAACGTCGGCCACACGGCCCGCCACCACACCTTCTTCGAGATGCTGGGCAACTTCTCGTTCGGCGACTACTTCAAGGAGCTGGCCATCGAGCTGGCCTGGAACCTGGTCACCAAGGAATTCGGCCTGCCCGAGGACAAGCTGCTGGTCACCGTCCACACCTCGGACGAGGACGCGGCGGTGCTGTGGCGCAAGATCGCCGGCCTGCCGGATTCCAAGGTCATCCGCATCCCGACCTCGGACAATTTCTGGGCCATGGGCGACACCGGCCCCTGCGGGCCGTGCTCGGAAATCTTCTACGACCACGGGGATCACATCCCCGGCGGGCCTCCGGGCAGTCCGGACCAGGACGGCGACCGCTTCATCGAGATATGGAACCTGGTGTTCATGCAGTTCGAGCAGATGACGCCGGATCAACGCGTCGAACTGCCCAGACCTTCCATCGACACCGGCATGGGGCTGGAGCGCATCGCCGCCGTCATGCAGGGAACCCACGACAACTACGCCATCGACCTGATGCGCAATCTCATCATGGCGTCGGCCGACGCCTCGGGCGTGGCGCCCGACGGCGACCATGCCGTGTCGCACCGGGTCATCGCCGACCACCTGCGCGCGTCCAGCTTCCTGATCGCCGACGGCGTGCTGCCGTCCAACGAGGGGCGCGGCTACGTGCTGCGCCGCATCATGCGCCGCGCCATGCGCCATGCCCATCTCATGGGTTGCGAGGAGCCGCTGCTTTACAAGCTGGTGCGGACTCTGACCGACAACATGGGCAAGGCCTATCCCGAACTGGTGCGTGCCCAGCCGCTGATCACGGAGACCCTGAAGCTCGAGGAATCGCGGTTCAAGACGACCCTCGACCGTGGCCTCAAGATCCTCGACGAGGCGACAGGTGCCATGGAAGAGGGCGGCGTGCTCGACGGCGAGACGGCGTTCAAGCTTTACGACACCTTCGGCTTCCCCCTCGACCTCACGCAGGACGCCCTGAAGGCCAAGCGGATCGCCGTCGACACCAAGGCCTTCGACGCCGCCATGGCGCGCCAGCGCGCCGAGGCGCGCAAGGCCTGGGCCGGGTCCGGCGACGCGGCGACGGAAAAGGTCTGGTTCGAGGTCCGCGACGAGGTTGGTGCCACGGAATTCTTCGGTTACGACACGGAACAGGCCGAAGGCCAGATCCGTGCCCTGGTGGTCGACGGCAAGCGGACGGACTGCGCCAAGGCAGGCGACGTCGTTCGCCTGGTTGCCAACCAGACGCCGTTCTACGGCGAATCCGGGGGCCAGATGGGCGACCAGGGCACGATCGCCACCGCCGACGGCGCCCGCATCACCGTAACCGACACCCAGAAGATGCTGGGTGCCTTGCACGTCCATGTCGGCAAGGTCGAGGAAGGCGAGGTCCGCGTCGGCGACGAGGCCCAGTTCGTGGTCGACGGCGCGCGCCGTCGCAGGCTCCGCGCCAACCATTCGGCGACCCACCTGCTGCACGAGGCGCTGCGCCGCCACCTGGGCAAGCATGTGACGCAGAAGGGCTCCCTGGTGGCGCCGGATCGCCTGCGCTTCGATATCTCCCATCCAAAGGCCGTGGCGGCCGAGGAACTGGCCGCGGTCGAGGCCGACGTGAACGCCCAGGTGCGCGCCAACAACGAGGTGCTGACGCGCCTGATGGACCCGGAAAGCGCGGTCGAGGCGGGGGCGCTGGCGCTGTTCGGCGAGAAGTACGGCGACGAGGTGCGCGTGGTCTCCATGGGCACGCCCGAGGACGGCGGCCACTATTTCTCGACCGAACTTTGCGGCGGCACCCACGTTCGCCGCACGGGCGACATCGGCGTGTTCAAGATCGTCGGCGAAAGTGCCGTAGCTGCCGGGGTGCGGCGCATCGAGGCGGTCACCGGCGACGGCGCGTTGGCCTACTTCAACGCCCAGGAACGGGCGCTCAAGGGCGCGGCCGAGGCGCTGCGCGTGAAGCCCGAGGACGTGCCGGGGCGTGTCGAGGCCCTGGTCGAGGAGCGCAAACGCCTGGAACGCGAACTGGCGGAGGCCCGCAAGAAGCTGGCGCTCGGCGGCGGCTCGGCCTCCGGCGGCAAGCCCGGCAACGGCGGCGACGTGAAGGACCTGGGCGGCATCAAGTTCGCGCCGCGCCTTCTCGACGGCGTGCCGGCCAAGGAACTGAAGGGCATGGCCGACGAACTGATGAAGACCCTGGGCTCGGGCGTCGTGGCGCTGGTCAGCGTCACCGAGGGCAAGGCCAACGTGGTCGTCGGCGTCACCGAGGACCTGACCGGACGCATGAGCGCCGTCGACCTGGTGCGCGCCGGATCGGCCGCCGTGGGCGGCAAGGGCGGCGGCGGCCGACCCGACATGGCCCAGGCCGGCGGCCCCGATGGCGCGCAGGCGGGCAAGGCCATCGACGCCATCGAAGCGGCGATCCAGGCCTGAGCGCGCCCATGACTGACAGAACCATCGACAGATCGGCCGACAAATTCGAAGGCACCGACACGTTCGTCGCGACCGAGGACCTGCAGGTCGCGGTCAATGCCGCCATCAACCTGGAACGTCCGTTGCTGGTGAAGGGCGAGCCCGGAACGGGCAAGACGGTCCTGGCGGCCGAGGTCGCGCGCGCCATCGGCGCCCCGCTGATCCAATGGCACGTGAAGTCGACCACGCGCGCCCAGCAGGGACTTTACGAATACGACGCCGTGGCGCGGCTGCGCGACTCGCAGCTTGGCGACGCCCGCGTGCACGACATCTCCAACTACATCATCCGCGGCAAGCTGTGGGAGGCCTTCGACGCGCCCGAGCGCCCGGTGCTGCTGATCGACGAGATCGACAAGGCCGACATCGAGTTCCCCAACGACCTGCTGCTGGAACTCGACCGCATGGAGTTCCACGTCTACGAGACGAAGGAGATGGTGGCCGCCCGCCGGCGCCCCATCGTCATCATCACCTCGAACAACGAGAAGGAACTGCCGGACGCCTTCCTGCGCCGCTGCTTCTTTCACTACATCCGCTTCCCCGACGCCGACACCATGCGCCGCATCATCGACGTGCATCACCCGGGCATACAGAAGCGCCTGGTGGCGGAGGCCCTCAACCTGTTTTACGAACTGCGCGAGGTGCCGGGGCTCAAGAAGAAGCCGTCCACCTCGGAACTGCTCGACTGGCTGAAGCTTCTGATGGTCGAGGACATTCCGCCGGAAACCCTGCGGTCCAGGGACAAGAAGGACCTGATCCCGCCGCTCTACGGCGCGTTGCTGAAGAACGAGCAGGACGTGCACCTGTTGGAGCGCCTTGCCTTCCTCAACCGGCGCGAGGGCGCCTGAGGCGGCCATGCGTTGTCCTGCCTGCGGCACCCGCTTCAAACGCCTGTCCAGCTGGCCGCTGGCCGTCGGCCGGCCCGTCGTCTGCGCCGATTGCGGCACGGCCAGCAAGCGCGCCGGGCGGTGGAAGCCGCTCCTGATCGCCGTTGCCATGCTGTTCGTGTTTCACCAGATGATCGGCATGTTCGCCCTGACCGTCGCCGGCACGGTGATCCTGCTGTTCGGCCTGATCCTGCTCTCCATGTCCGTCGACGAGGCGACCATCCGGCTCGTGCCCGTGTCGGGGCCGGCGCTGGCGCCGGCCTCCAAAAGTGAGCCCGAGGCCTGATCCGCCGACCGCTGGCCCACACCCGTCCTGTCGGATAAGCTGGCGGGCAGGGGTGGCGACATGGACCTGAACACCTATACCGATCCGGAACACCTGCGGCAGTGGCTCGCGGCCGCGCTCGCCTGGATAGACGCCAACCTTTTGGCCGTCGGCAACCTTGTGCAATTGGGCGTGATCCTGGCGACCTTCGTCGCTGCACGCCTCCTTTCGCCCAGGCTTGAGGCCGTGCTCGATCTCCGGCCCGACGTGCGCTGGTACGCCCGTTTCGGCGTACCCGTGGCGGCCGCCTTGAAGCCCATCGCCCGGCCCGTCGTGTGGCTGGCGGCCCTGTGGTTCGCCGTGTTCGCCGCCAAGGGGGCGGGGTGGCCCCATCAGGTCATGGAGGGGGCGGTTTCCCTGCTGACCGCCTGGGCGGTGATCCGCTTGGCCTCCAGCTTCATCCGCAATCCCTTCTGGGCGCGCGCCGTTGCCGTCACGGCGTGGTCCATCGCGGCGCTCAACCTTCTGGGCCTGCTGGTCCCCGTCGCGGACACCCTGGACCGCATGGCGCTGCATCTTGGTGATTTCCGCATCTCCGTCCTGGGCGTGGTCAAGGCGGCGCTGGTGTCGGCGCTGTTCCTCTATCTCGCCTCGGTGGCGTCGCGTCTGGCGGAAGCGCGGATCAACGCGTCGGCCAACCTGACGCCCTCCATGCGAGTCCTGTTCGGCAAGTTCGCGCGGGTCTCGCTGTTCGCCCTAGCCATCGTGCTGGCGCTGGAAAGCGTCGGCATCGACCTGACGGCCTTCGCCGTGTTCGGCGGCGCCGTGGGCCTTGGTATCGGTTTCGGCCTGCAGAAGGTCGTGTCCAACCTGATGAGCGGCGTGATCCTGCTGATGGACCGCTCCGTCAAGCCCGGCGACGTCATCGCCATCGGCGATACCTTCGGCTGGATCAACACGCTGGGCGCGCGCTATGTCTCGGTCATCACCAGGGACGGGACCGAGCACCTCATTCCCAACGAGGAACTGATCTCCCAGCGGGTCGAGAACTGGTCGTTCTCCAACCAGCTGGTGCGCCAGAAGGTGCCCATCGGCATCGACTACGGCGCCGACGTGCATCTGGCCCGCGAACTGGCGCTCAAGGCCGCGGAGGGAGTCGACCGCGTGCTCAAGGAGCCCGTGCCCGTCTGCCACCTGATGGCATTCGGCGACAATTCGGTAAACCTGGAACTGCGATTCTGGATCAACGACCCGCAGAACGGCGTGGCCAACGTGCGCAGCGCCGTACAGCTGCGCATCTGGGACCTGTATCACGAGCACGGCGTCGTGTTCCCGTTCCCGCAGCGCGACCTGCACCTGCGCTCGTCGGTGCCGCTGAAGGTCGAGGTCGTGGAGCCGCCCGGCAAGGGTGGGGGCAAGGACTAGGAAACGATCTCCCCGGTCACGTTGTCGACGACGACGGGCGTCTCGAAATAGGTCAGGATCGGCGCAGCGCCGTAGCGCTCCGTGATCGAGGCAATCCAGTCGGCGTTGAACAGGGCCTTTGCCTGTTCCCGCGTTTCGAACACGTAGGCGCCACCGCCCTTCATCTGTTCCGCGTTGTAGAGGTAGTGCTTGCGCACCAGGCCCGGAGCGCCCAGGTACTTTTTCGAACTGTCGAGATAGCGCGCGGTGGCGTCGGCGAGCGTCGTGCCGGGCGGCAGGTCGAAGTTGACGACGACGGTGATCATGGATGGGCTCCCGTTCGGTGGTTGGCATTTGACGCCAGCTTATCCGCTCCGCGCCTTGCCTTGAAGCGGGATTGGCAGGGATAGGCATGGAGGCTAATCTCGGGCCATGTTCATCGACTTCTTCCTGGAACTGCGCGCGGCCAAGGTGCCCGTCTCCTTGCGCGAATACCTGACACTGCTGGAGGGCATGGACGCGGGCCTGGCCGGCTACAGCGTCGAGCATTTCTATTACCTCTCCCGCGCCACCCTGGTGAAGGACGAGAAGAACCTGGACAAGTTCGACCGGGTGTTCGGCCTTGTCTTCAAGGGCCTGGAACGGACCGAGGAGGTCGACGTCCAGGACATCCCCGACGAATGGCTGCGCAAGCTGGCGGAGCGCACCCTGACCGAGGAGGAGAAGGCGCAGATCGAGGCCCTGGGCGGCTGGGACAAGCTGATGGAGACATTGAGGAAGCGCCTTGAGGAGCAGAAGAAGCGCCACCAGGGCGGCTCCAAGTGGATCGGCACCGCCGGAACCTCGCCGTTCGGCGCCTACGGCTACAACCCCGAGGGGGTGCGCATCGGCCAGGACGACAACCGCAACTTCCGCGCCGTCAAGGTGTGGGACAAACGCGAGTTCAAGAACCTGGATGACACCCTGGAACTGGGAACCCGCAACATCAAGGTCGCGCTCAGGCGCCTGCGCCGTTTCGCCCGCGAGGGGGCGCCGACGGAACTCGATCTGGACGGCACGATCCGCAACACGGCCAAACGGGGATACCTGGATATTCGCATGGTGCCCGAACGCCACAATGCGGTTAAGGTGCTGCTGTTCCTCGACGTCGGCGGATCCATGAACCCGCACGTGCGCACGGTGGAAGAGCTGTTCTCGGCCGCGCGGTCGGAGTTCAAGCACCTGGAATACTTCTACTTCCACAACTGCATCTACGAGCGCGTGTGGAAGGACAACATCCGTCGGCGCGCGGAAACGGTGCCGACCTGGGAGGTCCTGCACACCTATCCCGCGGACTACAAGATCATCTTCGTCGGCGACGCCTCCATGAGCCCCTACGAAATCGCCTACGCGGGCGGCAGCGTCGAGCACTGGAACGAGGAGGCGGGCAGCCTATGGATGCAGCGCATCCTGGGCATCTATTCGAAGGCCGTGTGGCTCAACCCCGTGCGCGAGGAATGGTGGGGCCACACCCAGTCGGTCGACATGATCCGCAGGCTGATGGGCGGGCGCATGTTTCCGCTCACCCTCGACGGCCTGGACCGGGCGACCCGCGATCTGGTGCGGTAGGTAACGGGCGGGATAGGGTTACTTGCCCTTCTCCGCGTCCGCGGCGACCTGCATCTTGACGATCTTGTCCGGATTGGCGGGCGGCTCGCCCCGTTCCAGCATGCCGACGTACTTCATGCCCTCGACCACCTGGCCCCAGACCGTGTACTGGCCGTCCAGATGTGAGGTCCGCGCATAGCAGATGAAGAACTGGCTGTCGGCGCTGTTCGGGTTCATGGACCGGGCCATACCGACCGTGCCCCGCTTGAACGGCTCGCTGGAGAATTCCGCCGGCAGGTTCTGGCCGCTGCCGCCCGTGCCGGTGCCGTTGGGGTCGCCGCCCTGGGCCATGAAGCCGCCGATGACGCGGTGAAAGGTCAGCCCGTCGTAGAACCCCTGGCGGGTCAGTTCCTTGATGCGCGCCACGTGCTTGGGCGCCAGGTCGGGGCGCATCTGGATCACCACGCGCCCGTGGCTGGTGTCCATGTAGAGGGTGTTTTCCAGGTCCATGGCTTCGGCGTCGTTCATCGTGCCGACCCCCAGGACCAGCAGGACGGCGGCGAAAAGGGACAGCAGTCGTGGCATGGGATATGGCTCCCTTGGGTTCCTTTGTTGCGGGTCAAATCGTTCATGTCGTTGTCCGGGCTGCGGGCCCGGGCACCCCCTTTGTTGTTGGTATGGCTACGCTGCGGATTAATCGAACAGCTTGTCGATCTCGTCCTGGGTGACGCCCTGGCCCTCCAGTTGCGGGCCCTGGAGCAGTTTCTCGTCCTCGTTCTTCACTTCCTCGTCCAGTTCGACATTCTCGATGTGCTCCTTGCCGAAGATCTGGATCAGCGAGTTGACGCGGGATTCCACGTAGGTGACCGAGCGGGCGATCTTGGTGACGCGTTGGCCGGTGATATCCTGGAAGGTGCAGGCCTCGAAAATGTTCGAGGAATTGTTCTCCAACTCGTCCAACAGGGCGGCAATCTCCGGGTTGTCGGTCTTTTCGCGGATCGCCTGGATGGTTTCCGAGTTCTGCTCCACCACCTCCATGATCGAATTCGTGGCGTCCTCCGTCGCCCGGACGATGGCGTCGAGCTGGTCCGACATGTTGTTGAATCGGCCGTCGCCCTCGTCGGTGCGGGTGATGGCGGCCACTTCCTTGCGGACCCTCTGGATATAGTTGAACAGGTTCAGGATTTCCGCCTGCAGCAGTTCCAGTTCTTCTCTGGTTTCCATTCTTCCAACCACCCCATCTTGGATCGTTCAACCGGTCCCGTTTGCCGCATGGTAGCGGTTGAAGCGGGAAAATCCATAAGTTTAGGTACCTTCGTTCGATCCGCCGCCGGTCCCCGCGAAGGTGGCGAGGATGCGCCTGGCGGCCTCGCCGGGCCCGACCGTTCCCTGCGCCACCGCCGGTTCCAGATCGGCGAGCGCGCGCCTGACGGCCGGTGCCGCGCGCAGTTCGCCCAACAGGGTCTCGTTGACCTCGTTCCACATCCAGGCCCGCGCCTGTTCAGCGCGGCGGCGCGCGAAACGCCCCGACGCGCCCGTTGCCTTGCGGAACGCTTCGGCCGCCTTCCAGATGTCGTCCAGGCCGTCGCCGGTCACGGCCGAGCATTTCACCACGCGGGGCGTCCAGTCGGCGGTCTCCGGTCGGAGAAGGTGCAAGGCCGATGCATAATCCCGCCGTGCCCGTTCCGCCGCCGGGGCGAGGTCGCCGTCGGCTTTGTTGACGACGATCAGGTCGGCCATCTCGACGATGCCCTTCTTGATGCCCTGCAGGTCGTCACCGCCGCCGGGGGCCAGCAGCAGGAGGAACATGTCGACCAGATCCTTGACCGCCGTCTCCGATTGACCGACGCCCACGGTTTCGATCAGCACGACGTCGTAGCCGCCGGCCTCCACCGCGATCACCGCCTCGCGCGTGCGCCGGGCGACGCCGCCCAGCGTGCCGCCCGAAGGCGACGGCCGGATGAAGGCGTTCCTGGATCGCGCCAGTTTTTCCATGCGCGTCTTGTCGCCCAGGATCGAGCCGCCCGAGCGCGGGCTGGTCGGGTCAACGGCCAGCACGGCGACCCGGTGGCCGCGTTCGACCAGGGCCAGGCCGAAGGCCTCGATGAAGGTCGACTTGCCGACGCCGGGGATGCCGGTGATGCCGATGCGGATTGAGGTGCCCGACGCGGGCAGCAGGGCCCGCACCAGGGCCTCGGCCTGGGCCCGGTGGTCGGCGCGGCCCGATTCCAGCAAGGTGATGGCGCGGGCCAGGGCGCGCAGATCGCCCGCCGTGACCTTGGCGGCAAGGTCGCGCGCGGTCGCCTCGGCTTTGGCGTCGGCGTCGGTCGATGGGGCTGCGGGCGTCAACGCCCGCCCTTGGTGGGATCCAGGCCGAAGGCCTCCAGCGCCATGGCCTGCAGCTTGATCTTCTGGTCGGGGCCCAGATCGTCGAGGATCCTGGTCTTCTGCTTGCGCACGGCAAGCGCCTGCTGGATCAGGGCCTTGCGGTCGGCGGTCAGCCGGGGTTTCGCGGCCAGTTCCTTTTCCGCCTGCTCCAGGGCCTGGCGCGCGGCGACACGCAGTTCCTCGGCGCTGGCGGGCTGGGCCTCGGGGGTCGCCGCCGGGGCCTGTTCGGCGCGCGTCCTGGCGGCGTCCAGGGTCGAGCGGGCCTTCTTGTCCATGACCACGGACAATAGAGCTTTGGAGAACACCTTCTTCAGCATGCCGGAACCTTGTCTTGAGCCCGCCGGGCCGGTCGGATTGGATGCAGGATATCTTACGCGGCGGTGGGCTAGCAAAGGGTTAACACGACCTACAGCCGGCTCGGCGCTTCCTGTTCCGTGAAGTCGGGAATCCAGCGCAGGAAATAGGGCAGCGCACGCTTGCGCTGCTCGGCGGATGTGCCGTGGCTGGAGGTGAACGACTTGAACACGTTGTAGCCGAAGGCGTCCTTGGCGCTGAGATAGGCCCAGAGCGCCGTCAACTCGCCCGAGCACGGCGCCGTGTCCTTGATGAGCGCGTTCAGGTGGTCACGCGCCGCGCCCTCGCGGGCCTGGTTGGAGCCGTATTCCTGCTGCAGCATCTGCTTCACCGCCTGCTGCTCCTCGTCGACCTGCTCGGGGTAGTACTCGAACAGGGACTTGAGGAAGATGAAGTCCTCCATCTTCGGCGGGCTGTAGCTCACCTCGGGCCCGGCGATGGTGTTCCAGAACGCCTTGGCGTGGTCCAGTTCGGTGGTGTCGTCCTCGACCTCGCGTTCGACGACCTTTTCCTCCTTCTGGAAGAAGCCCAGGAACCCGCCGGTCTTCTTGGTCTTGACCTTGGTCTTCACGGCCTTCTGCTGCTGCGGCTTGTCGTCGGTCAGGAAGCGCTCGATGTCGTTGAGGCCGTCCTCCCAGATGGTGCGCACGGGGTTCTGCTTCTTGGGCTTGTCGAACACCGCGCGGAATGCGCTTTCCTCGAAGTTCTTCGGCTTCAGTTCGTCCTCCAGCACCATGATCCGGCGGTTGGTGAAGAAGCGGTGCAGGAAATGCTCCTTGATCGCCGTGACGAGGTTGTCGCCGAAGCGGGTCGATAGCGGGAAGGGCGTGGGCGTCAGGGTGTGTTGCGGCACGTACCACAGCATGGCGCGCTTGCGCAGGTACTTGCAGATGTTCTCGGTGAAGGCTTCGGTGAAGGGGCTGTCCTCCCACGGCTTTGACGGCTTCGAAGGCTTCTGCGGCTTTGCGGCGGCGGGCTTGCCCTTGGCCGCCTTGCCCTTGGCGTCCTTGCCCGCGGCCGCCTTGCCGGGTTTCGCGTCGGCGCCGGCGGGGCGTTTCCTGCGCTTCTTCCTGCGCGGGGCGTCGTCGCCCTCGGCCGCCGTGCCGGCCGACACCTTGCCGAAGGCTTCCAGCAGCTCCGACGCGCGGATGCGCGCGCGCTGCGTGAATTCCGGGTCCTTCATCTGGCCGCAGGCTTCGAGGAACGTCAGCGTCGTCTGGGTCGCCTGCAGGAGGTCCGGGCGCACCTTGCCGCCGGCCTGCGCGTCCAGTTCCTGGACGATGCCGTCCACCGCCTTGTCGACGGCCGCCATCAGCGTCGCCTTGTCCGTGTTCGGCGACAGCCCGGCCAGCGCATTGATGATGCTCTGCGTGCTCAAGTTCTACCCCTGGGATGCCGGCGCTCCCCATTGCGCCGCCGGCGTCCCGCTTCCCAAAAAAACACGCGGCCGATTATTGGCCGTCCCTTATTAGGTGCCACGAAATTGGTTAATACCTACCTAATCCGTGGGCATCTGCGCAAGACGGCCGGCCGCCCCCGCGGCCGGGATATTACACCGATTACGGCGCCGCCGTCCCGCCGTCGCAAGGTTTCAACGAATATTTACGTGAGTTTGATTCCGTTTCAGCTTAAGCCTATGCCTGCAGGGACCGTTGACAAGGGAAGGAGAGGGATAACCCCCGCCATGAAACGTGAACGCCGCGCCAAGATCGTCGCGACCCTGGGTCCCGCAACGTCCAGCCAGGACGCCATCGAAAGGCTTTTCGAAGCCGGGGTCGATGTCTTCCGCATGAATTTCTCCCACGGCAGCCACGCCGACCACGAAAAGATCCACGGCATCGTCCGCTCGCTGGAACGCAAGTACCACCGCCCCGTGGGCATCCTTCTGGACCTGCAGGGGCCCAAGCTGCGAGTCGGTGAGGTCGACACCGGCTCGGCCCAACTGGTCGCCGGACACAAGTTCCGCCTGGACCTGGACACCGAGGATCCGGGCAATCACCGACGCGCCCCCCTGCCGCATCCCGAGATCTTCGCGGCGCTGGAGCCGGGGTCGGACCTGCTGATCGACGATGGGCGCATCCGCCTGAAGGTCCTGGAATGCTCCAGGGAGCACGCGGAATGCGAGATCGTGATCGGCGGCACGCTGTCCAACCACAAGGGCGTCAACGTGCCGAGCGTCATCCTCGACGTCTCGCCGCTGACCAAGAAGGACCGCGACGACATGCGCTTCGGGCTCGACCTGGGCGTGGAATGGGTGGCGCTGTCGTTCGTGCAGCGGCCCGAGGACCTGGCCGAGGCGCGCAAGCTGGTGGCCGGCCGCGCCGCCATCATGTCCAAGCTTGAGAAGCCGGCGGCGCTCCAGCACCTGGAGGAGATCGTCCACCTGTCCGACGCGATCATGGTGGCGCGCGGCGACCTGGGCGTGGAATGCCCGACCGAAGAGGTGCCCGTGCAGCAGCGCCGCATCGTGCGGCTGTGCAAGCAGCTGGGCAAGCCGGTGATCATCGCGACCCAGATGCTCGACAGCATGGTCAGCGCGCCGACGCCGACGCGGGCCGAGGCGTCGGACGTGGCGACCGCCATCTACGAGGGGGCCGACGCGGTCATGCTGTCGGCGGAATCGGCGGTCGGCAAGTACCCGGTGGAGACCGTGGCGACCATGGACCGCATCATCAAGCGGGTGGAGCAGGACGAGCATTACAAGTCCATGCGCGACCGCCGCCGCGGCGGCCACGAGGCGACGGCCGCCGACGCCATCACCGTGGCGGCGACCCAGGTGGCGGACACCATTTCGGCCGCCGTCATCGTCACCTTCACCACCACGGGCTCGACCACCCTGCGTTGCGCCCGCCTGCGCCCGCAGGTGCCGATCCTGGGCCTGACACCCAAGCGCGAGACGGCGCGGCGGCTGGCGCTGTGCTGGGGCGTGCATTCGGTGCTGTCCGAGGACATCCACTCGTTCCGCGAAATGGTGTCCAAGGCCGTGGCCGAGGCGCAGAAGGACGGCTTCGCCAAAAAGGGCGACCCCATCGTGGTGACCGCGGGTGTGCCCTTCGGCACCCCGGGGGCGACCAACATCCTGCGCATCGCCTGGGTTGAATGAGGCAGGTTGAACGCGGGGGCGTTCGGGCGTAAGCCTTGGGGCCCACCTACCGAAAGCGCCCCCGCCCATGGCCTACCAGTTGTTCTCCGTCATCGCACCGGTCCTCGTCTGCGCCGTCATCGGCTACACCTGGCGCAAGCAGGGCCGGCCCTACGACACGGCCCTGGTGACCTCGCTGGTCACCAACATCGGCACGCCCTGCCTGGTGTTCTTCACCCTCATCGACACCAGGATCCAGCCCGACGCCTTCCTGACCATGGGCGCGGCGACGCTGGTCACCATGGTCGCCTTCTACGCCGTCTATTTCGTGTTTCTGAAGCTGATGAAGCTGAGCCAGAAGGCCTTCCTCTCCGCACTCTCCTACGGCAACGTCGGCAATATGGGCCTGCCGCTCTGCCTGCTCGCCTTCGGCGACAACGGCCTGGCCCTCGCCATCGCCTATTTCACCGTGAACGTGCTCCTCTTGTTCACTGTCGGGGTCGCCGTGCCGGCGGGGGCGACGTCCCTCGGCGCGTTGCTGCGCCTGCCCATGCTCTACGCGACACTCGCCGCCATGGCCCTGATGTTCACCGGCGTCACCGCGCCGGCCTGGATCGTCAACACGACGCGCATCCTGGGCGGCCTCACGGTGCCGCTGATGCTGATCACCCTGGGCGTGTCGCTCGCGGGGCTCGGCGTGAAAAGCCTGCCGCGCGCGGTGCTGCTTTCGGTGATGCGCATCGGCGTCGGCTTCGCCGTCGGCGTCGCCACGGCCCACTACTTCGGGTTTACGGGGGCCGAGCGCGGCGTCCTGATCATCCAGTGCGCCATGCCCGTCGCCGTGTTCAACTATCTGTTCGCCGAACGCTACGGCAACCAGCCGGAGGAAGTGGCGGGCACGGTGGTGATCTCGACGGCGCTGTCGTTCCTCACCCTGCCGGCGTTGCTGGCGTTTGTGATGTGATCAGGCGGTGCGCTTGCCCTTGTCCCGCTCCGCCTTGCGCGGGCGGCCGGCGCGGCGCGGGCGGTAGTGGGCGATAAGGGCCAGGGGCTCCTGCGTCAGATGGCGGATCGACCACTGCGCCGCCGTGGGCAGGGGCTTGTCGCGGAATGCGGCGGCCCGCCAGTTCTTCACGGTCTTGAGGTCGACACCCAGGACGTCGGCGGCCTCCCGGTTGGACAGGCCGGCGCCCTCCTGCCAGGCCGCCAGGTCGGCGCCGGTCACGCTGCGCTGCTCGTCGGCCAGCCGCTTCAGGTTGGGCGCCGGCCAGTCGAGGCCGTTGCCCCATTCGACGCTGTAGCCCCAGTCGGCCACGCCGACGTCGGCGAAGGCCTCGGGGTCGTCGGCGAACACCGTGAAGTGGCGGGAGCGCGCGACCAGACCGGAAAGATCGACCACGTCGCGGCTGCCGTCGGTCCACACGACGGCGAGGGTCAGCGGCACCTTGCCGGCGGAAACGGACTTGATGCGAAGCGGCGTGTCGATCTGGTTCATGGTTCTGGCCTTTCGGCGACGAGAGGTGCCGGGCGGGTCATTGGAATTCCGCCCACTTCGCCATCAGCAGGGCGCGGTTGGCGGCGATCCAGTCCGCCGCCTCGCGTTCGGCGCGGGCCGGCAGGGCGCCCCGGATGACGCGGCCGTCCGCGATCACCACCTTCGCCGCGAACTCCGGGCCGACGACGTGGACGTGCGGCGGGTTGTGGTCCTCGAAATACATGCGGATGACGAAGGTCGAAAACGTCGCGAGGGTCGGCATTCATCGGTCCCGCCGGTGACGCAAAAACATAGGGGAAAAATTGCCCTTGCGTCAAGAAAAACCGGGGTAATTTTTCCCCTTGTTTGTTGCGCCTCCGCCTCGCCCTTCGAGACGGCGCCCCGGGGCGCCTCCTCAGGGGGAGGCGAGGAGTTTATAAATATGACCTCATGCTGAGGAGGCGCGCAGCGCCGTCTCGAAGCATGAGGCCCCCATCTCTCCAACGCTCAGCTTCATGACCCTGCCGTTCATGTAGGCGTTTGCGAGGATAGGAAATGGACGTCCGAGTTGGTGGTAACGATGGTAGCGGTATAGGGACTCGAACCCCCGACACGCGGACAACAACTCAAGAATACTTTGTTGCCGGGCAAAATGCGTCCCCTGCAATTTTTTCGGTTGCCCCTGACAATAGTCACTCCGCCGCCCTGGCCGTCCCCGCCGGGTCGGTGAAGGCGGCGAGCAGGTCCGCCTCGCGGGCCTTGGCCTTTTCCACGTTCGCCGTCTTCACGTGCCCGAAGCCGCGCATCGTGAGGGGCAGGGAGGCGATCTCGGCCGCGAGGGGCAGGTTGTCGGCGGTCAGCTTCGACAGAAGCGTTTCCAGCGTCGCCTCGTAGTCGCCGATCAGTTTGCGCTCCATCCGGCGTTCGGCCGTATGGCCGAAGGGGTCGAGGGCGGTGCCGCGCAGGCCCTTCAGGGGGGCGAGCAGGCGGAAGGCCCAGAAGACCCAGGGCCCGAATTCGCGCTTGATCAGGTGCCCCGTGCGCGGGTCCTTCTGCGCCAGCAGCGGCGGGGCGAGATGCAGGGTCAGCTTCTCCACGCCCCGGAAGGTCTCGCGCAGGGACCGGCGGAACGCGGGCGCGGAATAGAGCCGCGCGACCTCGTACTCGTCCTTGTAGGCCATGAGCTTGAACAAGGACCGGGCCACGGCCTCGGTCAGCTCGGTCCCGCCCGCGCCGAGGGCCGCCTCCCTGGCGCGCACCCTGTCCACCGCTTTCACGTACCTGGCCGCATAGGCCGCGTCCTGATAGGCGGTCAGGTCCGCCATGCGGCGTTCGATGAAGGCATCCAGGTCGAAGGCCTGCGAGGCCTCGTCGTCGGCGTGCCCGCCCGCGAGCTTGTGCGCCAGCGCCGGGTCGTGGGCGGCGCGGCGGCCCCAGGCGAAGGCCTGTTTGTTGAAGTCCACCGCCACGCCGTTCAGTTCGATGGCGCGTTCGACGGCGGCGGCCGAAACCGGCAGCCAGCCCTTCTGATAGGCGAAGCCCAGCAGCATGATGTTGGCGGCGATGGTGTCGCCCATGAGCCGGCGCGCCAGATGCGTCACGTCGACGAAGGCGGCCTCGGCCGTCGCGTCGGCGATGGCGCGGTGCAGCTCGGCGTCGGGGAATTCCAGGTCCGGCAGGTTGGTGAAGTCGGCGGTCATGGTGCGCCGGGCGTTGACCACGGCGCGCGCCCGCGCCGGGTCCAGCTTGGCCAGGGTCTCGAACCCGCCCGAGGTCACCATGTCGGCGCCGAGCAGAAGGTCGGCACCCCCGGCGGCGATGCGCACGGCGTTCAGCGCGTCCGCGTCGTCGGCCACCCGCACATGGGCGTAGACGGCGCCGTTCTTCTGCGCCAGGCCGGCGACGTCGAGTACCGTCACCGCCTTGCCGTCCACATGCGCCGCCATGCCGAGCAGCGCCGAAATGGTCACCACGCCGGTGCCGCCGATGCCGGTGACGCAGACGTTGTAGGCCCGGGCGGTATCGGGCAGGGCCGGGTCGGGCAGCACGGAGAAGGGAGCGCCCGAACCGATATTGTCGGCGTCGGGACTTCGCGGGTCGGCGCCCTTGGCGAGGCCGCCGCCGTGCACGGTGACGAAGGACGGGCAGAAGCCCTTGAGGCAGGTGTAGTCCTTGTTGCAGACGTTCTGGTCGATGGCGCGCTTGCGGCCCAGTTCGGTCTCCTTCGGCACGATGGCGACGCAGTTGGAGACGACGCCGCAGTCGCCGCAGCCCTCGCACACGGCCTCGTTGATGAAGACGCGGCGGGGCGGGTCGGGGAAGGTGTGGCGCTTCCTGCGGCGGCGTTTCTCGGCGGCGCAGGTCTGGTCATAGATCAGCACCGACACCCCCGGCCACGCGGCCAGGTCGCGCTGCACCCGGTCCAGGTCGTCGCGGTGGCGGATGGTGGTGCCGGGGGCGAATTCCGTGCCCGGCGGGTATTTGCCGGGCTCGTCCGTCACCACGGCCACGCGCTCCACCCCCTCGGCCCGCACCTGGCGCGAGATGCGCGCGGGGTCGAGCGGCCCGTCCATGGGCTGGCCGCCGGTCATGGCGACGGCGTCGTTGTAGAGGACCTTGTAGGTCACGTTGACCTTGGCCGCCACGGCGGCGCGGATCGCCAGGATGCCGGAATGGAAATAGGTGCCGTCGCCGATGTTGACGAAGATGTGCTCGCGCTCGGTGAACGGCGCCTGGCCGATCCAGTTGGCGCCCTCGGCCCCCATGTGGGTGAAGGTCGCCGTGCGCCGCCCGGGCATCCAGATCGCCATGTAGTGGCAGCCGATGCCGGCGGCGGCCTCCATGCCCTCCGGCACGGTGGTCGACGTGTTGTGCGGGCAGCCGGCGCAGAAATAGGGGATGCGCTTGATCGAGGGCACCGCGCGCTCGAGGATCCGTTCCTTCTCCTCGAGGAAGCGAAGGCGCTTTTCCACCGCTTCCGAAATGTGGAAATTGCGGATGCGCGCCGCGATCACGCGGGCGATGCGCGCGGGCGTCAGTTCACCCGCCGAGGGCAGGATCCACTCGCCCTTTTCGTCGAACTTGCCGACCACCCGGGGCCGCACGTCGGCCCGCCAGTTGTAGAGCTGTTCCTTCAGCTGGTTCTCGATGACCGCGCGCTTCTCCTCGACGACCAAAATCTCTTCCAACCCCTCGGCGAAATGGCGCGCCCCCTCGCGTTCCAGCGGCCAGGGCATGGCGACGCGGTAGAGACGCAGGCCGATCGCTTCGGCCTCGGCCGTGCCGATGCCCAGGTCCTCCAGCGCCTGCAGGGTGTCGAGATAGGCCTTGCCGGTGGAGACGATGCCGAAGCGCGGCTTGCTCGAATCCAGCATCACGCGGTCCAGCCTGTTGGCCCGCGCGAAGGCGAGGGCGGCGTAGAGCTTGTGGCGGTGCAGGCGCTCTTCCTGCTCCAGGGGCGGATCGGGCCAGCGGATGTGCAGGCCGCCCGGCGGCATCTCGAATTCCGGCAGGACGATCCTCACCCGGTCGGGCGAGACGTCGATGCTGGCCGAGGTGTCGACGTTGTCGGTGATGCACTTGACGCCGACCCAGACGCCGGCAAAGCGCGACATGGCCCAGCCGTAGAGCCCGAGGTCGAGCAGGTCCTGCACGTCGATGGGGTTGAGGATCGGGATGTTGGCGTCCATCAGGGCGTGCTCGGACTGGCTCGGCACGGTCGAGGACTTGCAGGCCGGGTCGTCCCCGGCCATCACCAGCACGCCGCCGTTCGGCGCGGTGCCGGCCATGTTGGCGTGGCGGAACACGTCGCCCGAGCGGTCGACGCCGGGCCCTTTGCCGTACCACATGCCGAACACGCCGTCGTATTTCGCGCGCTCGAACAGGCCCACCTGCTGCGTGCCCCAGATCGCCGTGGCGGCCAGGTCCTCGTTGACGGCGGGATGGAACTTCACGTGGTGGCCGTCGAGGAAGCGCTTGGCGCGGCCGAACTCGCGGTCGATGCCGCCGAGCGGCGAGCCGCGATAGCCGGTGACGTAGCCCGCCGTGTTCAGGCCGGCCGCCAGGTCGCGTTGGCGCTGCATCAGGTTGAGGCGCACCAGGGCCTGCGTCCCGGTCAGGAACACGCGGCCCTCGGAAAGGCCGTACTTGTCATCCAGGCTGACGCTGCGAAGCTTCACCGGTTTCTTCCCATTGCGCCACCGGTTTTCGGTCCGGGCCGGACCGGGCGGCATTCTCGAACAACGTTACGGGATGGCGGGTGCGCCTGCAATCCGGCGGGCGAAAATCGTAATTTTGTGGCGCGAAACGGCGCTTGCGCGTCATGCCCTGGCGCGCCCGGACGAGGGCGCGGAAATATTCTTTGCCGCGGAACCGGTTTCTGCCGCCGGGCGGCGATTGGCCCGTGATTTTTGATTCCCAAGCGGCTATACCGGCTGCGGTCAAGGTCAGGGAACGGTCCGTTCATGAGCATTCTGGTTACCGGCGCGGCCGGCTTCATCGGCTTCCATACCGCGCAGGCGCTGCTGGCGCGGGGCGAGCGGGTGATCGGCGTCGACAACTTCAACGACTATTACGACGTGACCCTGAAGGAGAACCGGGCCGCGCGCCTTCTGGCCCACGAAGGGTTCTCCATGGTGCGTGCCGACATCGCCGACCGCGATGCCGTGGAGCAGACCTTCGCCCGCCACGGCGACATCGACCGGGTCATCCATCTGGCGGCGCAGGCGGGCGTGCGCTACTCGCTGATCAATCCCTATGCCTATACGCGGTCCAACGTGGACGGCCACCTGGTGCTGATGGAGGCCGCGCGCAGGCTCAAGAACCTGAAGCATTTCGTCTATGCGTCCTCGTCCTCGGTCTACGGCGCCAATACCAAGCTGCCGTTCTCGGTCGAGGACCCGGTAGACCATCCGGTATCGCTCTATGCCGCGACCAAGCGGTCCATGGAGCTGTTGTCGGAGAGCTATGCCCGCATGTACGGCCTGCCGCTGACGGGGCTGCGCTTCTTCACGGTCTACGGGCCCTGGGGCCGGCCCGACATGGCGGCCTACATCTTCACCAAGAAGATCATCGCCGGCGAGCCGATCCCCGTGTTCAACAACGGCGAGATGCGCCGCGACTTCACCTTCATCGACGACATCGTCGGCGGCGTCCTGGGCGTGCTGGGCACCGCGCCGAGCGGTCCCGACGGCACGCCGCACCGGCTTTACAACCTGGGCAACAACCGCTCGGAACAACTCATGCGCTTCATCCAGGTGCTGGAGGAGGCCCTGCAGCGCAGGGCGACGATCGACTTCCAGCCCCTGCAGACGGGCGACGTGCCGGAAACCTATGCGGACATCGACGCCTCGATCCGCGACTTCGGGTTCAATCCCGTCACCCCCATCGACCAGGGCATTCCCCGCTTCGTCGACTGGTACAAGGACTATCACGGGGTTTGAGCTAGGAGGCCGGGCCGTGTTCGAGGGCTTCACGCAGACACGCATGGCGGGCGACGGGGCCGAGATCAACCTGCGGGCTGGAGGCCCCGACGGCGCGCCTGCCGTGCTGATGGTCCACGGCTATCCCCAGACCCACATCATCTGGCGCCACCTGGCGCCGCGGCTGGCCAGGACGCACCGCGTCATCTGCCCGGACCTGCGCGGTTACGGCGACAGTTCCTGCCCGCCGTCGGACGACAGCCACGCCCCCTATTCCAAGCGCGCCATGGCCCGCGACCTGGTCAAGGTCATGGCGGACCTGGGGTACGACGGCTTCGCCGTGGTCGGCCACGACCGGGGTGCGCGCGTCGGCCACCGCATGGCCATGGACTTCCCGGACAAGGTCGAACGGCTGTGCTCTCTCGATGTGGTGCCCACGGGCAGCGTGTGGCAGCGCGCCAACAGGACCTGGGCCATGGGCTCGTTCCACTGGCTGTTCCTGGCGCAGCCGGCGCCCCGGCCGGAATCCCTGATCGGCCACGATCCCGATTTCTGGCTGACCTGGCTGCTGGAAAGCTGGTCGGCGGACATGTCGGCTTTCGCCGACGGGGCGCTCGAGGACTACAAGCGCGCCCACCGCAGGCCCGAGGTGATCCGCGCCAACTGCGAGGACTACCGCGCCGGCGCCACCGTCGACGACGACCTGGACCGCGCCGACCTGACGGCGGGCCGCAAGCTGCAATGCCCGGTGCTCGCCCTTTGGGGCAGCGCCCGGAAATCGGGTGGGCCGACTACCGACGGGGCGACTTCGGCCCTCGATATCTGGCGCGAATGGGCCGACGACGTGCGGGGCGGGCCGCTCAACTGCGGCCATTTCCTGGCCGAGGAGGCGCCCGACGCCGTCTGGGCCGGACTGGCGCCGTTCCTGGGCGTGGACGCCTGAGGATTTAAGAAGGAGACGCATCATGCCGTTCAGAAACGACCTGTTCCTCGGCCGGTTCGGCCTCAACCCCCGGTTCGAGGATACGGACCTTCTGCTGGACGAACCCGTGGCGCGCATGATCGGACGCCGGGTGTGCCGCCGCTACGGACGGGAAGAGGTTTCCGACGGCCTGCTGGAGACCCTGCTGGCGGCGGCCCAGTCGGCGCCGGCCAAGTCGGACCTGCAGCAGTATTCCATCGTCGTCACGGACAAGGACCAGCAGCGCGCCCTCTCGGACATGATTGGCTCCATGCCCTGGATCGCCGATGCGTCTCGCTTTCTGGTGTTCTGCGCCGACATGCACCGGGGCCAGCGCATCGCCGAGCTGCGCGGCAAGGAGCACGTCAACAACACCCTCGACACCTTCATGAACGCCGCGGTGGACGCGGCCCTCGCCATGATGGCCTTTATCACGGCGGCCGACTTCAAGGGGCTGGGCAGCTGTCCCATCTCGGCCGTGCGGGCCCACACGGCCGAGGTCTGCAGCCTTCTCGGCCTGCCCAAGGGCGTGTTTCCCGTGTCCGGGCTGACGCTGGGCTATCCCACGGACGACGGCCGCTTCACGCTGCGCCTGCCGCCCTCGGTGGTGGTTCATCATGGGACCTACGACGATGCGAACCTGGAGGAGGACCTGCGCGCCTATGACGCCCGGCGCAACCGGCTCCAGCCCATCCCACCGGAAAGGCAGATGCACAAGGACGATTTCGGCATCTCCGACGACTACGGCTGGACCGAGAACACGGCGCGCCGCCTCGCCAAGCGGGAACGGGCGGATTTCGGGGATTTCATCCGCGCCCACGGGTTCGACCTGGAATAGGAATGCGGCCGGGTTCGGCGGATTTTATACCGCGACGCAAAGGGCCTGTTCCAACCGTTTGAAGAATTTAACGCAATCGATATTGCAGTGCAGCATCGTGCGCCCATATGTTTCCCTGTGCTCACTTGTTTGAGTTTCAGGGGGAAGACGCTTTTGCGCGGGCCACATGGGTGGCCCGGCTGAAAGGAAGGTCTTCCATGACCACCAACATAGAAGACGCCAAGCCCGCCGGCATGACGGCGCCTGCGCCGTTCGCCGCGCCGCCCGTCTATCGCAAGCTGACGGCGGCCGACACGGAACTTCTGGCCGGGCACCTCAAACGGCTGGAGCCCCATGACCGCCACCTGCGGTTCTGGGGCGGCGTGACGGAGGCGGCGATCGACGATTACTGCGGGCGGCTGGACTGGTCGGCCGCCGTGGTCGTCGGCGCCTTCATCGACGGCGAACTGCGGGGTGTCGGCGAGCTGGTCCGTGTGCGCATGGTGCCCCGCATCATGGCCGAGGTCGCGTTCTCCGTCGAAGGGCCGTGGCAGAACGCGGGCGTCGGCACGGAACTGCTGCGCCGCGTCCTCACCATCGCGCGCAACCGCTGCATCGACCGGGTGTACATGCTGTGCCTGGCGGAAAACCGGAAGATGCAGAAGGTCGCGGCCAAGTTCGAAGCCCAGATGAGCTTCGAGGCGGGCGAGGTCGAGGCCCGCATCCTGCCGACCTGGCCGAGCTATTTCTCGCTCCTGGAAGAGGCGGTGGAGGACGGCAAGGCCTGGTTCCCGGCGATCTTCGACCCGGCGTCGCTGTGGCCGCAGTCGGGCGGACTGTCCGCCTAGCCGTACAGCCGTTCCAGACGCTCGCCGTAGACCCGCCGGATGACGTGCCGCCTTACCTTGAGCGTCGGCGTCATCTGCTCGTTGTCGACCGTGAACGGCTCGTCGGCGACGATGAACCGGCGCACCTTCTCGATGGTGTTCAGCCTGCCGTTGATGCGTTCGATGGCTGCCGCCAGAGCCTTGTGGAGGTCCGCATCGCCGGCAAGTTCCTTAAGGGAGGCCGCCTTGCCGTTGTCGGCCGCCCAGTCCTTCAGCCAGTCCAGGTCGGGCACCACCAAGGCCACCAGGTGCGGGCGCTTGTCGCCGTGGACCATGGCCTGGGCGAACTCGGGTTCCAGGATGATGACGCCCTCGACCCGCTGCGGCGCGATGTTGTCGCCGCCCGAATTGACGATGATGTCCTTCTTGCGGTCGGTGATGACCAGACAGCCGTCCTCGTCCAGGTGGCCGACGTCGCCCGTGTGCAGCCAGCCGCCCTTGATCGCATCGTTGGTCGCGTCCTCGTTGCGCCAGTAGCCCTGCATGACCAGGTCGCCCTGCACCAGGATCTCGCCGTCGCCGGCGATCCTGACCTTCGTGTTCTTCACGGGCGGGCCCACTGTGTGCATCTTCACCTTGCGCGGCCTGTTGACGCTGATCACCGGGGCCGATTCCGTCTGGCCGTAGCCCTGCAGGATGCGCAGCCCCAGCGCCGTGAAATAGATGCCGACGTCCGGGTTCAGGGGCGCGCCGCCGGACACCAGCGCCTTCAGCCGCCCGCCGAACCGGGCCTTGACCTTGGAACGCACCAGGCGGTCCAGAACGGCGTCCGCGATGCGCTCGAAAAGGGACAGGCTCGCCGGCGCGCGATAGCGCTTGGTGCCCAGCTCCAGAGCCTTGCGGAACAGTTTCGCCTTGGTGCCGCCGGCGGTCTCGACGCCGCGCTCGATCCGCGCGCGCATGCTTTCGTAAAGCCGCGGTACTGCGGTCATGATGGTGGGCCGGACCTCGGCCATGTTGGTGACCAGGTGCTCGACTCCCTCGGCGTAATAAATCTCGGCGCCTATGGACATGGGGAAGAACTGGCCGGCCGTGTGCTCATAGGAATGGCTGAGCGGCAGGAACGACAGGAACACCTCGGCCCCCAGCCCCAATTCGCGGAGCGCGTCCGTCGCCCCTTCGACATTGTGCAGGATCGCCTTGTGCGACAGCATCACGCCCTTGGGTTTTCCGCCCGTGCCGGAGGTATAGATGATGCAGGCGGTGTCGTCGGGGCTCCAGCGATTCGCCGTTTCCACCAGATTGTCATGGCCGTCCCGGCCGTTGACCAGCACGTCATCCCAATTATGCAGGTCGAAGCTGAGCGCCTGGGAGATCGTCACCGGCTCCATGGTGATTACGAACTTGCAGGAATCCGCCCGATGCGCGGCTGGGAACAGGCGGTCGGCCAGGCGCTTGGTCGAGACGATGACTCCGACGGCGTCCGAATCCTCCAGGATGTGCAGGTGGTCGGCCTCGGTATTCGTGACATAGGCCGGCGTGGTGATGGCGCCCGCGGTCATGATGGCGACGTCGGCGATCAGCCAGTTGGCGCGGTTTTCCGAAACCAGGACGACCCGATCGCCGGGCTTGACCCCCAGCCCCTGCAGCCCGCGCGCAAGGCGCGAGACCCGCGTCGCCGTCTCGCCCCAGGTCAGCGGCCAGTAGGCGCCGCCCGACTTCTCCCACAGGAATGGCCGGTCGCCCAGTTCACCGGCCTGGGCGTAGAACATGGCGGCCAAGTTCGGCCAAGCATAACTGGTCATCGCTGATCGTTCCCCCAGGTTGTCGTTGACCCGCAACCACTCTATATCCTGGGAGAACATTACGGATGCCCCGAAGGGATGCAAGCCATGACCGATACCCGCCCCGCCGAGCCCGCCGTCCCCCGCGCCCCCGACACCGGGGCCGCCGGGGCGGTCCAGGCGGGCGACTTGCCGCGCTGGAACCTGGCCGACCTCTACAAGGGGACCGGCGATCCCGCCGTCGAGGCGGACCTGGCCTGGGCCCAGGAACGGGCGGTGGCCTTTTCCGCGGCCTACAAGGGCCGCCTGGCGGAACTGCCGGGCGAGGATCTGGGCAAGGCGATCCAGGAATACGAGGAGATCGGCGAACGCCTGGGCCGGATCATGAGCTTCGCCGGCCTGAAATTCGCCGAGAACATGGAGGACGGCGCCAGTGCGCGCTTCCAGCAGTCCATGCAGGAACGGGTCACCGACATCTCGACCCTGACCCTGTTCTTCACGCTGGAACTCAACCGCATCGACGACGCGCGCCTGGAGGCTCAGAAGACGGAAAGCGCCGCGCTTTCCCGATATGCACCCTGGCTGCGCGACCTGCGCGCCTTCCGGCCCTATCAGCTTTCCGACGAACTGGAACAGGCGCTTCACGAACGCCACGTCACCGGGGCCGCCGCCTGGAACCGCCTGTTCGAGGAGACGCTGGCGGGCATGCGGTTCCCCGTGGACGGCGAGGACCTGACGCTGTCGGGCGCGCTCAACAAGCTGAACGAGCCGGATCGCGAACTGCGCATGCGTGCCGCCAAGGCCGTCGGCAAGGGCCTTGGCGACAACATCAAGCTGTTCTCCCTGACCTACAACACCCTGGTCAAGGACAAGGCCATCGACGACAAGTCGCGCGGCTACAAGCGCCCCGTGTCCTACCGCAATCTGGCCAATCAGGTGGAGGACGAGGTCGTCGACGCGCTCGTAACCGCCGTGCGCGAAAGCTTTCCCAAGCTGTCGCACCGCTATTACGCGCTGAAGGCCAGGTGGTTCGGGGTCGACAGGCTGGAATACTGGGACCGCAACGCGCCGCTGCCCGAAGCCGCCGACCGCAAGTACACCTGGGACGAGGCGCGGGATACCGTGCTCACGGCCTATGGCGGCTTCGCCCCCGACATGGCCGACATCGCAAGACGGTTCTTCGACAGGCGCTGGATCGACGCGCCGCCGACAGCGGGCAAGGACTCGGGCGCCTTCGCCCATCCCACGGTGCCGTCGGCGCATCCGTACATCCTGATGAACTTCCATGGCCGCGCGCGCGACGTCATGACGCTGGCGCACGAATTGGGGCACGGCGTACACCAGGTGCTGGCCGCGCCCCAGGGCAACCTGCTGGCCGACACGCCCTTGACCCTGGCCGAGACCGCGTCGGTGTTCGGCGAGATGCTCACCTTCCGCGCCATGCTGGCGGCGGAAACGGACCCGGCGCGGCGCCGCGTGATGCTGGCCGGCAAGGTCGAGGACATGGTCAACACGGTGGTCCGCCAGGTCGCCTTCCACATGTTCGAGACCAAGGTCCACGCCGAGCGCGCCCGGGGCGAACTGTCGCCCGAACGGCTGGGCGAGATATGGCTGGAGGTGCAATCGGAAAGCCTGGGCCCGGCCTTCCATTTCGACGCGGAGTACCAGCATTATTGGGCCTACATCTCCCACTTCGTCCACGTGCCGTTCTACGTCTATGCCTATGCCTTTGGTGACTGCCTGGTGAACTCGCTCTATGACGTGTTCCAGGGCGGCCATCCGGGGTTCCAGGCCAAGTACCTGGATATGCTGCGGGCCGGCGGCACGCTGCGGCACAAGGAACTGCTGGCACCCTTCGGGCTCGACGCGTCTGACCCGGACTTTTGGCATCGCGGGCTGTCCATGCTGTCTGGCTTCGTCGACGAACTGGAGCGGGAACTCTAGGCAATGGCACATGCGCCCGGTGCCGGCCAACGCGTTCTGCGGGTGGGGCCGGTCCCCGAGGAATCCGAACATGCTCCGCTCGTCTTCATCCACGGCGCCTTCGCGGGAGCCTGGACCTGGGCCGAGCATTTCCTGGACTACTTCGCCGATCAGGGCTTTTCCTGCCAGGCGGTGAACCTGCCCGGGCGCAAGGGCATGCCCGACCATGCGCGGCTTCACGAAGTCGGCATCCAGGATTTCGTCGACGCGGTGGTCCAGGTCGTCGATTCCCTGACGCGCCCGCCGGTCCTGATCGGCCATTCCATGGGGGGCTTCGTCGCCCAGCGTGTGGCCTTGGAACGAGAGGTGGCGGCGGCCGTGTTGATGTCTTCGGTCCCGCCCACGGGATTGGCGGGACCGTCTGTCGCCCTTGCGCTTTCCCGGCCCATGCTGGTCTGGGAGATCGCGCGCATCGAATCCTTCGGCGCCCCCTTGAACGGTCTGGATACCCTGCACCAGGCGATCTTCAACGACCACATGCCGCGCGACGTCTCGGCCCGCCTGATGCCCAGGTTCCAGATGGAAAGCCGCCGCGCGGTGATTGAGCTGCACGCCGTCGTCGTCCCACCCCTGGCGGGACTGCGCGGCAAGCCCGTCCTGGTGCTGGGGGCCGGACGCGACAATCTGATTCCGCCCGCCTTCGTCTACGGCACGGCGGCGTTCCTCGGCACCCAGGCGCATATCTTCGAGGACATGGGCCATGCGGTGATGCTCGAGGCCGATTGGGTCGAGGTCGCCGACGCCATCGTCGACTGGTTGAGGGAAATCGATGTCTGAACGCCCCCCTTCCGAGCGCCCACCTGCCGAGCGCATGTCCTCGGACAAGAACACGGTCGGCGGCCGCATGCGGCGCTACGCCCGGGTCGGCGGCACCGTCGGCGGCCTGGCGGCTCGGCTGGCGGGCAACCGCCTGTTCGGGCTGCAACTGGACAAGGGCGTCCATGCCGCCGACCTGCAGGCCGCGCTGGGCGGGCTCAAGGGGCCGCTGATGAAGGTGGCGCAGATCCTCGCCACGGTGCCGGACCTGCTGCCCAACGAATACGTCACGGAACTGCGCAAGCTGCAGACCTCGGCGCCGCCCATGGGCTGGGCCTTCGTGCGCCGGCGCATGACGTCGGAACTGGGCCCGGGCTGGCAGTCCCACTTCAAATCCTTCGAGCGCGAGGCCGCGGCGGCGGCCTCGCTCGGCCAGGTGCATCGGGCGGTGTCGCTCGACGGGCGCGACCTCGCGTGCAAGATCCAGTACCCGGACATGGCGTCCGCGGTGGAGGCCGACCTCAAGCAGCTGAAGGCCGTGTTCGCGATCTACCGGCGCTACGACCGCGCGATCGACCCGACGCAAATCCACCTGGAACTCTCGGAACGCCTGCGCGAGGAACTGGACTACGACCGCGAGGCCCGCAACATGGCGCTGTATCGCGCCATGCTGGCGGATCAGACCGGCGTGCATGTGCCCGAGGTGCTGGCGGAGCTGTCGACGGACCGGCTCCTGACCATGACCTGGCTGTCGGGCGCACCCCTGATGGACCAGATCGGTGCCGATCTGGAACGCCGCAACGCCATCGCGCTCAACATGTTCCGGGCGTGGTACGTGCCGTTCTATTTCCATGGCGTGATCCACGGCGACCCCCACCTGGGCAACTACTCCGTCTGTCCCGACGCTACGGTGAATCTGCTCGACTTCGGCTGCATCCGCGTGTTCCGCCCCGAATTCGTCGGCGCCGTCATCGACCTTTACCGGGCGCTGCGCGATGACGACGAGGCGCTTGCGGTGCACGCCTACGAGACCTGGGGGTTCCACAACCCGTCGAAGGAGATGATCGCCGTGCTGAGCGAATGGGCGCGCTTCCTTTACGGGCCCCTGCTGTCGGACAAGGTGCAGACCATCCAGGACACGGGCGGCACCGCCTACGGCGCCGGGGTCGCGGCGCGGGTGCACAAGAAGCTGCGCGAACTGGGCGGCGTCATGCCGCCCCGGGAATTCGTGCTCATGGACCGGGCGGCCATCGGCCTGGGCAGCGTGTTCACCCACCTGAATGCCGAGATCAACTGGCACCGCCAGTTCCATGACCTGATCGACCGGTTCGATCTGTCGAGCCTCAAGGCCCGGCAGGCGGAAGCCCTTGCGCAGGCCGACGTGCCGCTGGCTTACTAGTGTGGCGGTTTTGAAGCTCGTCGCATTATCCGGAGCGCTCTCCGAAACGAACTTCAAAACCAGTGCCACGCTAGAATCATTATATTGGCTAGTGTCGGCCTGATTCCGAAGGTCGCCAATCGCCTGCTCCAGATATGATGCGAACTTCGGAATCACGACACTAGGGCACCTGACGTCCGGTGCAGAGCAGCGAAGGAGATACGCGCGATGATCATCACCACCACGGAGTCCGTCGAAGGCCGCCAGATAACCGCCTATCTGGGCATCGTGTCCGGCGACGCGGTCATGGGCACCAACATCTTCAAGGATTTCTTCGCCGGCATCCGCGACATCGTCGGCGGGCGCTCCGGCGCCTACGAGAAGGAACTGCAGAAGGCAAAGGCTTTCGCCATCGAGGACATGCAGGCGCAGGCCGCCGAACTGGGCGCCGACGCGATCATCGCCGTGGACCTGGATTACGAATCCATCGCCTCCGACAAGACCTGCATGCTGATGGTCAGCGCCAACGGCACGGCTGTAAAACTGGCGTGATTGCGTAAATTCGATCATGCTCACCTAAGTAAATTCAACGACTTGTGTGCCCGGGGGCGCGCTCGTTACACTACCGTGCCCGGACTGGCCGGGCGGCGGCGCCCGGCGAACGGGCGCCGGGGGGCGCCGGCGGTATTCGCGCGGCACCCGGCCGGTGCTTTCGGCCGGGGGGGATTCGATCGATGGACGATACGTATTCAGACACTGACTTCGTCAGTCCACCGGTCCTGGATCAAACCCGGCTTGAACAGCTGTCCGAGGCCAACCGGGAGCACGTGGGCGAACTGGATGCCGAACTCCACCGCCTGTGGGGTCTGGGGCGCAATATCATCCTGGCCTGGACGCCGGCCGGGAAGGGCGTGCGGGTCCTGGTCATTCCCCATTACATCCTGGGCGAGATGGCGGCCCGCACGAAGGGCGAGAGCCCGGACAGCCTGCAGTTCGTCGACGAAGTCATCGCCGGTCATACGCTGACCGACGAGGAAGGCTTCGATACCATCGCCAAGTATTTCGGCTATGAGCCGCGGCTGATCGAACTCGGCTTCACCCCATGCATCGACCTGCGCGCCGACCTGGTGGAGGCGGTCGTCCGCCGCTACAGCATTTCCTATATCCGCAACGGCGCCGTGGCGCTGTTCGACATCGTCGGGTTCTCTCTGTATTCGCCGCTGGAGCAGGTGACGCAGTTGAACAGCCTTGCCTATTCCGTCAATGCGTCCTTTTCCAAGATGCTGGCCAAGGACCTGGACATCCAGTTCGCGCGCTCGACCACGGGCGACGGCTTCTACATCTGGAACCGCGACCGCAGCATCGAGTCGAACGTCAACCTGTACCATCTGATGCACCTGGTGCTGGCCGACAACGCCATCGCGCGGTCAAAGGGAAAGGCCAACACGACCCCGCGCCTGCGCTCCTGTTTTCATGTCGGCCCGCATTACGAGTTCTTTCAGTCCGAGGGCCTCAGCCCCACCGTCTACAGCTACATCGTCGGCGACGTGACGATCGAGCTTGCGCGCATGATCGACCAGGCATTGCCCGGGCAAATTCTGGTCGGCGATTTCCACGTCGACATGCGCGAGGCCGACACCGGCGAGATCAAGCCCATCGGGACCCCTGAATTCATCGAACGCACGCGGCAGTCATTGTCGAATCTGGAAGGCATGGTGCTGTCCGGCGAGAACGTCGAATCGATCCAGTGCTACCTGACCGGCGACCGCCTGGATTCCGGAAAGTTCGGGATCAAGCGCTACATCCTGCGCGACAAGCACGGCCTGCGCCGCAAGGTCTACAACGCCAAGGTCAACATCTACCGATCGGGCGGCAGTCCCATCTACCTGGGCTTCCAGTCCAATGACCTGAACGGTTTCGTCTACGAGTCCGAGGAGTACGTCTGATGGCGGGGCCAGTGTTCCATTTCTTCGACCGCGCCGCCGTGCCGGTGGCGCCGTTCAGCCATGCCGTGGAATGTGACGGCTGGGTGCAGCTGACGGGCCAGATGCCGACCGATCCCGATGACGACACGGCGCCGCTGCCCGACGGGATCGAGGCCCAGACGCGGCGCGTCATGGACAACCTCATCATCGTGCTGGACGAACTGGGGCTCGACCTCTCCCACGTGCTGTCCTGCCGCATCTACCTGACCCGGTTCGAGCAGGACTACGAGCTGATGAACGCGACCTACAAGTCCTATTTCCCGGCCGACCGCCTGCCGGCTCGCACGACCGTCGGCGTCACCGGCCTGGCGCGGGGTGCGCTGGTCGAGATCGACATGGTGGCGAAGCGGCCCGGTTAAAACGCCGCCACGCAGCCGTCCGAGCGCGGATCGGCCGCCCCTTCCAACAACCCGCCCGGGTGATGGACGATGGCCCCCGCGTGGCCCATGAACTCCTCGAACGGGCCGACGACCTCGACGTCGTGGCCGGCGGTCTTCAGAGCCTCCAGCACCGCCGGGTCGAACCGGTTCTCGATGCGCAGATTGGTCGTCTCCGCTCCCCAGGTGCGGCCCAGCAGCCAGCGCGGGGCCGTCACGGCGGCCTGCAGGTCCATGCCGTGCAGCACGTGGCGCGCGAACACCATGGCCTGGGTCTGCGGCTGGCCCTCGCCGCCCATGGTGCCGTAGACCATGGTGCGTCCGTCGGCCAGCCGGCCCATGGCCGGCTGGATGGTGTGGAACGGGCGGCGGTGGGGCTTGAGCGTGTTGAGGGCGGCCGGATCGAGGGCGAACGAGGTGCCCCGGTTCTGCCAGGTGATTCCCGTTTCCTCCAGCACCGTGCCGGAGCCGAACTCCCAGTAAAGGCTCTGGATCATCGACACCGCCCGGCCTTCGCCGTCGATGCAGCCGAACCAGACCGTATCGCCGTTGGGGTCGGCGTCAGGCCAGGGGGCGGCGCGGCGGCGGTCGATGTTGTTCGCCATCTCGTCCAGGCTGTCCTTGCGCAGGAAGTCATGCGGGTCGACGGTCATGTAGGCCGGATCGGTCACATGGCGGTCGCGCACGCGAAATGCCTGCTTGGTCGCCTCCACGAGGCCATGCACGAAGTCGAAGCCTTCCGCCTGTTCGACGCCCAGGCGTCCGTACAGCGCCAGGATGATGAGCGAGGCCAGGCCCTGGGTCGGCGGCGGCATGTTGTAGATGGTGTGCGGGCCGACGCCGACGGAGAGCGGCGCCAGCTCCAAAGCCTTGTGACGTTCCAGGTCGGCCTGGGAAACCGGGCTGCCCGCGCGTTCCAGATCGGCCGCGATCACCTTGGCAAGCGGGCCGCGGTAGAAGCTGTCGAGCCCGTCCTCGCCCAGGCGCTTCAAGGTCTCGGCCAGGGCCGGAAGTTTCAGGGTATCGCCGACATTGGGCGCGGTATGGCCCGCGCCGCCGGGAAGGAAGGTCTGGGCGAAGCCGGGCACGCCCGTCATCTCGCCCTTCTTGGCCAGGGTGTTGTGGTGCAGCGACGGCGTCACCGGCGCGCCCTCGGTGGCGTAATGGCGGGCGTCCTCCAGCAGGCGGTCGAGCGGCATCGCCCCGCCCCAGGTCTCGGAGATGCGCAGCGCCTCGGCCCAGCCGGACACGGCGCCGGCTACGGTGAGCGCCGCCAGCGGGCCGCGATGCGGAATCGCCTTTGCGTGTCCCGCCTTGGCGTAGAACCCGGCGTCTGCCCGTTCCGCGGCGGCGCCGCAGGCGTCGATGCCCACGGGCGCCTGGCCGGGCCGGGCGATCAGCCAGAAGTTGTCGCCGCCCAGGCCGTTCATGTGCGGATAGACGACGGCGATGGTGGCGGCAGTGGCGACCATGGCCTCGATGGCGTTGCCGCCGTCGCGAAGCACGCGCAGGCCGGCCTGGGATGCCAGGTGGTGGGGGGCGGTGACCATGCCGCGGCGGGCTGTCGGGGTATGCAGCATTACGACGGTTTCCTAAGTGGGCGGAGCGATCGGGAGGATGAAGTTTCCATGATACGGAAATATTTCCACTATATTTTCATTTCATGGAAAAGCATTCCGACGCAGGATTTAAAGGCTGTGCGGCACTTGTGCAAGCGCGGCAGACAGGTCATATAGCGGGGCTAGCTGAATAAAAGGCCCAAGCGCCAGGGGATCAGAACCATGAAGATTGCAATTCCGAAGGAAACCCGCGCCGGTGAAACCCGCGTCGCCGTTTCTCCCCAGGTGGTGCAGAAACTGATCGGCCTGGGCTACGAGGTCACGGTCGAGAAGGGCGCGGGCGAGGCCGCCAGCCTTTCCGACGACACCTTCAAGGACGCGGGCGCCCATATCGCCGCCGGCGCCGCCACGGCGGTGAAGACCGCCGACATCGTCCTGATGGTCAACCCGCCGGCGACCTCGGGCTCGGGCGCGCTGCCTGGCCAGATGAAAAAGGGCGCCGTGCTGATCTCGCAGCTTGCGGCCCTGACCTCGCCCGACGACGTCGCCGCCTACGCCAAGGCCGGGATCACCACCTTCGCCATGGAACTGGTGCCCCGGATTTCCCGGGCCCAGAGCATGGATGTGCTTTCCTCGCAGGCCAACCTTGCGGGCTATCGCGCGATTCTGGAAGCCGCCGCCGAATTCGGCCGCGGGATTCCCATGATGATGACGGCGGCGGGCACCGTGCCGCCGGCCAAGGCCTTCATCATGGGGGTCGGCGTCGCCGGCCTGCAGGCCATCGCCACGGCCAAGCGGCTGGGCGCCGTGGTCACCGCCACGGACGTGCGACCCGCCACCAAGGAACAGGTGGAAAGCCTGGGCGGCAAGTTCCTGGTCGTCGATCCCGAGATGGAGAAGGACGCCCAGACCGAAGGCGGCTACGCCAAGGAGATGCCCAAGGAATACTACGACAAGCAGAAGCAGGTGGTGGCCGAGCACATCAAGAAGCAGGACATCGTCGTCACCACGGCGCTGATTCCCGGGCGCCCGGCGCCCAAGGTGATCACCAAGGAGATGGTCTCCAGCATGCAGGCGGGCGCGGTGATCGTCGACCTGGCGGTCGAGGCGGGCGGCAACTGCGAAATGTCGAAGCCGGGCGAGATCGTCACCACGGCGAACGGCGTGAAGATCGTCGGCCGGTTCAACCTGCCCGGACGCCTGGCTCAGACCGCGTCGGACCTGTACGCCAAAAACCTTCTGAACTTCCTGACGCCGCTTACGGACAAGGAGAAGAAGGGCACGCTGGCCATCGACTGGGATGACGAGATCGTCAAGGGCTGCTGCGTCACCCGCGACGGAGAGGTCGTGAACGCGCGGGTCAAGGAGGCCATGGGCGCCAAGGCGCCGGCCGAGAAGAAGGCGCCGGCCAAGAAAGCAGCCGCCAAGAAGGCCGACGACAAGCCGGCTGGGACCTCCGATGACGCGGCCCAGGACAAGGGGAACTGACGATGGATACCGCAACGATCGCCAAGCAGGCGGAAGCCCTTGCGGCCGGCGCCGCGCAGCTTCTGGAGCAGACGCAGAAGTTGGCGGCGGACGCCGCCGCCGTCGTCGCCCAACAGGCCCCCGCCATGGGAGGGCACGACAGCTTCCTCGGCCTGTTCACCGTGTTCGTGCTGGCCTGCTTCGTCGGCTACTATGTGGTGTGGTCGGTCACCCCGGCGCTGCATTCGCCGCTCATGGGCGTGACCAACGCCATCTCGTCGGTGATCATCGTCGGCGGCATCCTGGCGGCCGGGCCAAAGGGCATGGACTTCTCGTCGTGGATGGGTTTCCTGGCCATCACGCTGGCATCGGTGAACATCTTCGGCGGCTTCATCGTGACGCAGCGCATGCTGTCCATGTTCAAGAAAAAAGAGAAGAAATAGGGGAGGCCTGACCGATGACCGCAAGCTGGACGGGGTACGCCTACCTTATCTCCTCGGTACTGTTCATCCTGGCCCTCCGGGGTTTGTCGTCGCCGGTGACGGCGCGGCGCGGCAACCTGATGGGCATCGTCGGCATGACCATCGCCGTGGTTACCACGCTCATGGATCCGGGCGTCATGTCCTTCGGCATGATCGTCCTGGCCATCCTCATCGGCGGGTCGATCGGCACCGTCGTGGCGCTGAGGATCCAGATGACCGCCTTGCCGCAGCTCGTCGCCGCCTTCCATTCCCTGGTCGGCATGGCGGCGGTGTTCGTGGCGACGGCGGCGCTGTTCAATCCCAAGGCCTACGGGCTTGGTGCCGTCGGCGAGATTCCGGCGGCGTCCCTGGTCGAGATGTCGCTGGGCACGGCGATCGGGGCCGTCACCTTCTCGGGCTCGGTCATCGCCTTCGCCAAGCTGCAGGGCATCATGTCGGGCGCGCCCATCACCTTTCCGGGGCAGCACAAGCTGAACGCCCTCGTCGGGTTCACCATCCTGGCCCTGATCATCACCTTCGTCGGCTCGGAATCGCACTCCGTCTACTGGGGCATCGTCGCGCTGTCGTTCGCCATCGGCTTCTTGCTGATCATCCCCATCGGCGGTGCCGACATGCCCGTCGTGGTGTCGATGCTCAACTCCTATTCGGGTTGGGCGGCGGCCGGCATCGGCTTTACCCTGTCGAACCCGGCACTGATCATCACCGGCGCACTGGTCGGCTCGTCGGGCGCGATCCTGTCCTACATCATGTGCAAGGGCATGAACCGCTCGATCATCAACGTGCTGCTGGGCGGCTTCGGCGGCGAGTCCTCGTCCGGCGCCGCCGCGACGTCGAGCGAAGGCAGGTCGGTGAAATCGGGGGCGGCCGACGACGCGGCCTTCATCATGAAGAACGCGTCCAAGGTCATCATCGTACCCGGCTACGGCATGGCCGTGGCCCAGGCCCAGCATGCCGTGCGCGAAATGGCCGACTTGCTGAAGGCCGAGGGGGTCGAGGTAAAATACGCGATCCATCCCGTCGCCGGGCGCATGCCGGGGCATATGAACGTGCTCTTGGCCGAAGCCAACGTGCCCTATGACGAAGTGTTCGAGTTGGAAGAGATCAACCACGAATTCGCCACCGCCGATGTCGCCTACGTGATCGGCGCCAACGATGTGACCAACCCGACCGCCAAGACCGACCCGCAAAGCCCCATCGCCGGGATGCCCATCCTGGACGTGGAGAAGGCCGCCACGGTGCTGTTCGTCAAGCGCTCCATGTCGTCGGGCTATGCGGGAGTCGACAACCCGCTGTTCTTTGCCGACAACACCATGATGCTGTTCGGCGACGCCAAGAAGATGACGGAAGAGATCGTCCAGGCGCTGGGATAGGACGGGGAACGCCTCCGGCGCACCGCCGTTCATTTTGGAGGCTGCTTTGGAAATGATGGGTCACATCATGGCCGGCCCGCCGTGGGTCACGGTCTGGGTCATGTGGATGGGGCTGATCAATTTGTTGTGCCTCGCGTTTATCCGGCATGTCGAGGCAAGATGGGTGCTGGCCAGCATGGCTGGTGCCTGGATCATGATTGAGTATTTGTTCCAGACCTACGGCTATACCCGGATTCTCGGCCTCGCCCATGTCGTTTTCTGGACGCCTGTCGTCATTTATCTGTGGCGGCGGCGGCGCGGTTTCGACACGTCGACCGTCTACGGCAAATGGTTGTGGGCCGTCATGGCGACGGACTTGACATCTCTTGCAATCGACTATGTCGATGTTGTCCGGTTCTTCATGGGCGACGGGGCGTTGAGCTAAACCACCCCGTGGCAGGCCTTGTAACGTTTTCCCGATCCGCAGGGGCAGGGCGCGTTGCGCGGCACGGTCGGATGCGCCGGAAAGCGCGCGTCCGCCGGTAGCCTGATATCGTTGAACTCCGGCACGTTTCGCACACCGTCGCCTCCGATACGGTCGCGCACGTCGGCCATCAGGTCGTCCAGCGCCGCGTCGATCAGTGCGACGCATGCCTGTCCCACCTTGGCCTGGTCGGCCGGGGTGGTCACGCGGTTCAGGTAGTATTCCATGAACAGCATCATCGCCCCGACCGCGCCGCGGATCAGGATGTTGGCGGAGCTTTCCGGGCCCGGCGGCGCCGGCGCCAGGTGCCCCGCGCCATAGCGGAACAACTGGCCGATGGCGGGCAGATAGGCCTTGTCGGAGAAATCGCGGATGCCTTTCAGCAGGCCGCGCGTGGCCGCCAGTCTGTCTTCGATCACCCGGCACATCTCGGCTCCCGGCCAGGGGTCGGGCAGGCGCGTCGGGTCCCAGGGCGGGAAGTCGGCGAGGATGTCCTGCACGATCTTCGCCTTCGGCCGCCCGGGCGGCGTCGGCCGCATGTCGGCGGCGCGGAGCGGCCGGGCGCCTGCGATCTCCGCCCCGTCGCTGTAGTTGAAGTAGTGGCGGCCGCTGGCGTCCCGCGAGACCGCGAGGGACAGGGCGTGGAGCGCCTGGTACAGCCCGGTCGAGGTATAGCTGGTGCCGCCGAAATTGGCCGGAACGGCGATGTCGTAGGCGACGGCCCGGTAGCCGCTGGCGGTGTCCCGGTGCCAGGTTCCCTTGGCGTGGTCGTGGTCGGCCTGCTGCGCCCTGGTGCCCATGTCGACGCCGAAGAAGCAGATCTCCGGGAAATTTCGTTCGCGGGCGAAAGCCAGCGCCAGGTTGACCACCGTCGGTTCGCAGAGGATGGGCTGGCTGCCGTCGTCCAGGCCGTAGAGCGGCTGGTTGCACAGGTTGGGCCGGAAACCGAAGACGATGCGGTCGAAATGGCGCGCTGCCTCTGGATCGACCGAGGCCGGCGCGATCAGGGGAATGCCGGAAAGGTCATGGCGCTCCGCCGCCGGCCGCAGGGTCGGCATGACGTCAATGTTTTCCAGTTCGACGTGAAAATCCGGCCGTATCCCCGCCGCCAGCAAAGCCGCCAGGGCCGAACCGCAACTGATGATGACCGCCTTGTCCTGGTGTCCGGCGAGGAAGGGGAGGTCGGCGTCGAGCGAGGGCCCGCTGCCGACGATCAGCGCCGCGATGCCGGGTCGCAGCCGCGTTCGGTTGCGGTAGAGCAGGATATTGGGACGGCGCAGGTTCTGCTCCGAATTCCGCAGCATCAGGCATTCGTCATAGAAGGTGCCCAGGGTCGCGAGCGCGCGAAATCCCAGCCGGCCCAGGGTATCGGCAAGTTCCTTCGCCAGGGTGCCCTGGCCGAACGCCGTCAGTGCCAATCCGTCGATGGCGGCGGGTGCGGTCGAGGCCAGCGTCGAGCAGATTTCCCCGCTGATCTGGACGGCGTCGCCGCCGAGAATGAAGAATATCTGGCCGCCGCGGCGCCGCACCCGGTCGGCGACCGCCGGCCAGTCCTGGCGGTCCAGTTGTGCTGCGAACCGGCCGGTGTCATCGACGACGACGAACAGGTAGATGCAGCGCGTGCGGCCGACCATGTCCGCCAGGGCGTCGGGGGCCGGGTCGCCGACGACCGCCAGGGCGGTGGACAGGGTGAAGGCGGGTTCGTCGAAGAACGGGGTGTCTTCCTCGCATGCGCGCTCGATCAGGCCGCCGATGAACCTGCCCAGGTACGGATCGCGGCCGTCCGGGCGCGGCGGGTCGATGGAAACGCGGGCGACGAAGGTGGGGTTCTGGAGGGCGGCCGGGGATTGACCGGCGGCGGGCCCTTCGGCCGCCGCAAGAACGCCGTGCAAGGTCGGCGCCGCTTGCTTCAGGAAATCAAGGTTGTACTGTCGCAGCTCGGAGTTAGCCATCGGTACCCGTTTCAAGGACGCCACGCTGTTTCCGCGTAGGTCCTGTCGGGCCGCCTGTCAAGGCCGGGCAATGCAAACACCCGCCTCACCAGGGAAGCGGGCGCTGGCAATTACGGAAAATCGGATGGGCGGGACACCCCGCCTGGCCGGCTTGCCTAGAAGCCCTCGCGCTCCAGGCGCTTGCGCTCGAGCTTGCGGGCGCGGCGCACGGCCTCGGCCTTTTCACGGGCCCGGCGTTCGGAGGGCTTTTCGTAGGAGCGGCGCAGTTTCATCTCGCGGAAGATGCCTTCGCGCTGCATCTTCTTTTTCAGGGCCTTAAGGGCCTGATCGACGTTGTTGTCTCGGACAATGACTTGCACGGTAAGGTCACGCTCCTAATCTTAAAGTCAACAAAACCAGCCGAACCTGTGTTATCACCGGTTCGGGAAGACGGGCTTCTATCACATCGAAACCGCGTTGTGAAGGAGCAAACGTGTTATTTTCCGCGGGTATCTTCGGCGTCGGATCGACGCGGAGAGGCCCGGACCAAGAGGACATCGGCCATGGCCATACTGAAGATCGCGCGCATGGGGCATCCGGTGCTGATGGGCACGGCCCAGCCGGTCCAGGACCCTACCGACCGGCGGATCCACGGCCTGGTCGCCGACATGGTCGAAACCATGGCTGACGCGCCGGGCATCGGGCTGGCCGCGCCCCAGGTCCATGTGCCGCTGCGCGTCGTCGTGTTCCGCGTGCCGGGCGAACGCACCGAGGACAAGAAGGAAGTGCCGCTGACCGTGTTGGTCAATCCGGTGATCGAGCTTGTCGGCGACGCGACCGAGGAAGGCTGGGAGGGCTGCCTGTCGCTGCCGGAGATGACCGGCCGCGTGCCGCGCCACACGCATATCCGCTATCGCGCCCATGGCCTGAACGGCAAGTCCTTCGAGCGTGAGGCCAAGGGCTATCACGCCCGCGTGGTACAGCACGAATGCGACCATCTGGACGGCATCCTCTATCCCATGCGGATGACGGAACTTTCCACTTTCGGCTTCGTCGAGGAGATGGCGCGGGCCTCCCGCACGGCCATGGACCCGGCGGCCGACGACGCAAACGAGGACGGAGAAGCCGCATGACCGCGACCCGCAAACGCATGACCGCCGACGAGGCCCGGGCCCGCCATCGGGACCTGCGCGACCGCCTGATCGCGGCGATGCTCGAACACGTGCCGTTCGACGGCTGGTCACGGAAATCCCTGGAAACGGGGGCAGGGGACCTGGGTCTTGGCGCGGCTGACGTGCGGCGCGCCTTCCCTGGCGGGCCCGCCGACGCGGCCGACCATTTCGCCGACTGGTCCGACCGGCGGATGCTGGCCGAGCTGGACAAGATGGACCTGGACGCCATGAAGGTGCGCGCGCGCGTGGCCGCCTGCGTGCGGGTGCGGCTGGAGCTGAACGCGCCCTACCGCGAGGCCATCCGCCGCCTGCTGTCGTTCCTGGCCCTGCCGCAGAACGGGCCGCTTGCCGCGCGCATGACCTGGCGTACCTGCGACCACGTCTGGTACGCGGCGGGCGACCGGGCGGCCGACTTCAACCACTATACGAAGCGCGCCTTGCTGGCGCCGGTCTATACCTCCACCATCCTCTACTGGCTCGCCGATTCGTCCGATGGATTCGAAGATACCTGGGGATTCCTGGACCGCCGCATCGCCGGCGTTCTGAAGATTCCCATGTATACGGCCAAGGCGCAGCAGGCGCTGGACCGTCTGCCGTCGCCGTTCGGCCTGCTGAAACGCCTGAGGGCGGCGTCGCGGCCCGGTACGGGCCGCGCGGCCTGATCCCGCCCCGGTGTTCCCGGATTATGGAAACCTTTCGGAGGGCGGCCGGGTCGGCTATGCTTTTCCCCGGGAAGGTTGAGATATTGAGACGAAGGAGACGCGGCCCGTGAGCCCTGCGCAATCCGGCACATCCGCCGCCGCCAAGCCGGTCAACGGTCGGGCCTTTCCGCCAAGAACCGCCGTCGCTCCGGTCAATCTGGCCGATCATTTCCTGGAATGCTGCAAGCTCAACCGCTATCTCACGGTGGCCGACGGCCACCGCTTCGTGATCACCGAGGATTTCGAGCGCAACGCCGCCATCCCCGCCGACGCGGCCGCCATGGCGGCGATCTATTCGCGCGACAAGCTGGTCGCCCAGGCGGCGATCCTGCCTCTGGGCCAGCATGCCAAGAAGCTGAGGGCGCGGCGCGACCGTGACGCCTACGAGCGTCTGTTCCAGTTGATCGAGGAACAGGCTCTGGACGACCGCGTGCGCGACAACGCCCGTGCGCTGCTGGAGCGCGGCTTTCGCGAGGCCGAGATCAGATCCCTCGAGGCGGAACTGAACGACCAGCTGAGCCCCGCGCGGGCGCGCTATCGCCAGTTCCTGGAGGTCGTCCGCCGCATGATGGACGGCGCCATGACCCCGCCCGCCTTCGTCGAGGAGTTCAAGGCGTTCACCGCCGACGTGGCCGGGCGCCTGGATTTCGGCATCTACAGCTTCTGCCTCGACCGCCTGTTCGGCAGTCTGCGCATCCCGACGGCGGTGAAGCAGCTTCTGGTCGGCGAACTGCTGGCCTTTCCGCCCCTGGTGCGCCGCGAGCTTCTGACCAACATCCTGGTGTTTCCCGGCCAGACCGAGGACCTGAAGCGCTTCGTGCGCAACACGGTGCTGGCCGAACTCGGCCGCTCCGTTGCCGTGGAGGTCGAGCTTCTGGAAGCCTACAAGCTGCGCCGCATCACCCTGGACGACCTAGCCGGCGCCGCCTGATCCGCCGCCAAGCCATCTTATCGCGGTCCGTATGCGCTCAATCCTCGGCCAGGCCGTTGCGCCGGTGCCATTCCTTCATGCCGACCGTATAGGAGCCGTCGCACAGTTCATGGGCGGGGCCCGCTTCCGGCCTGGGCACCCAGGGCGCGATATGGGCCAGATTGTACTCCACGTATTTGGGCGGCAGGGGCAGCGGCGTGTCGATGGCCGACGCGAAGGGGTGTAGGTCATCAGGCCAGCGCGGGTCGAAAAACCAAAGGTGCGAGCCGCATTTCCGGCAGAAGTGGCGGGCTCCCGGGGTTTCGTGACCATCCGGGCATTCGCCGTGGTATTTGGCCAGTTGGTCGTCGCCCGTCACCTGCAAGCTGTCGGCATTCGCCACCATCCAGGACGCGAAACCGCCCGATCCGGTCGTCTTGCGGCAGTCGGGGCAGTAGCAGCGGCAGTAGGGGTAGGGGGCGGGGGTTTCGACGGTGAACGTCACGGCGCCGCAGGCGCAGGATCCTTCAAGCAGCATGGCCGGCCTCCTTCAGGGCAGCAGTCGCTTGTGCAAGGAGGCCACGGCGGCGGCGCGGCCGTCAACTGCCGGGCAATTGCCCCTTGGGATACAGGCGGTTGACGTGGCCCATCTTGCGGCCGGGGCGGGCCTCGGCCTTGCCGTAGAGGTGCAGGCGCGCGCCCGGGTCGGCCAGCAGGTCGGGCCAGCCGTTGACGTCGTCGCCGATCAGGTTCGTCATCACCGCGTCGTGGTGGCAGTCGACGGAGCCCAGGGGCAGGCCGCAGACGGCACGCACCAGCTGTTCGAACTGGCTGGTGGCGCAGGCGTCCATCGTCCAATGGCCCGAATTGTGGGGGCGCGGCGCCATCTCGTTGACCAGGATACGCCCGCCGCGGGTCACGAACATCTCGACCGCCAACAGGCCCACGAGATCGAGCGCGTCGGCCAGGTCGTGGGCGATGGCGACGGCCTTGTCCGAGAGTTCCCTGGACAGGCGCGCGGGGGCGATCGTGGTGTCCAGGATGTGGTTCACGTGCCGGTTCTCGACCGCCGGATAGGTAGCCCAGCCGCCATGGGGCGAGCGCGCGGTGATCACCGAAATCTCGCGGTCCAGGTCGACGAAAGCCTCCAGGATGCCGACCTCGCCGCCCATCTCGGCCCAGGCGGCGGCGTAGTCGCAATCGGGCGCGATCAGCACCTGGCCCTTGCCGTCATAGCCCATGCGCGATGTCTTCAGCACCGCCGGGCGGCCGATCTCGTCCGCCGCCTTGGCCAGATCGTCGGCCGAGGTCACGCGACGGTAGGGCGTGGTCGGGGCGACCGTGTTGATGAATTCCTTTTCCTTCAGCCTGTCCTGGGCGATCGCCAGGCAGTTGGGCCCGGGCCGCACCAGGGCGTGCTCGGCAAGGTATTCGGCGCTTTCCGCGGGCACGTTCTCGAACTCGAAGGTGACAACGGCGACGGCCTCGGCGAAGCGCCTGAGCGCCTCACGGTCTTCGTAGTCGGCGATGGTCGTCGCCGCCGCGACCTGGCTCGCCGGCGCATCGGCTTCCGGCGTGAAGATGTGGCACTTGTAGCCCAGCCGCGCCGCCGCCAGGGACGTCATGCGACCGAGCTGGCCGCCGCCCATGATGCCGATGGTGCTGCCGGGGGGCAGCGGATGCACCGAACCGGAGGCCATGGTCAGTTGCCCTTGGGATCGTCCGTCGGCACTTCGGCGACGGCGGCGGTTTGCCGTGCGCGGAAGTCGTCGAGCGCCTTGGCGACGCCTTCGTCCATCAGCGCGACGACCGCGGCGGCCAGGAGGCCGGCGTTCTTGGCGCCCGCCTTGCCGACGGCGAGGGTGCCGACGGGCACGCCGCCCGGCATCTGCACGATGGACAGCAGCGAGTCCATGCCCTTCATGGCGTTGCTTTCCACCGGCACGCCGAACACCGGCAGCGGCGTCAGCGCCGCCGCCATGCCGGGCAGGTGGGCCGCGCCGCCGGCGCCGGCGACGATCGCCTTGAGGCCGCGGCCGCGCGCCGACTTGGCGTATTCGTAAAGACGGTCCGGGGTCCGGTGGGCGGAGACGACGCGGGTCTCGAACGGCACGCCGAGTTCGGCCAGCACATCCGCCGCGTGGCGCATGGTGTCCCAGTCCGACTGACTGCCCATGATGATGCCGATCAGGGGACTGTCGGCGGCCGGTTCCGGCATGGTGAGACCTCGCTTCCTGTAAAGGCCCCCAGACGGGCCTTCGCGTGACGGGAAGCGCGCCATTATATGGCCCGCCGCTGTCACCGCAAGCGTTCAAAATATCGTTGAAACGTAAGGCTTTATTAACCACATGAAACTAATCTAATGTGATATCGGTCCGTTTGACAGCTAACAAAGGCGACCTGGAAGGGAGACCCGGTCATGGATGTGAACCAGGCTGCGCCCGTCCAGCCAATAGGACCTGGCGGTGGGCACGGCGGTGGCGCCGGCCCGGGCGGCGGCAAGAAACAGGAACACCAGGAAGAGCAGGCCAAGAACGGCCATCCGGAACCGGCCATCAACGTGTCGGGGCTTCTGTCCATGGAAGGCCTGTCGCCGGAGGCCCAGCATGCCCTCGAACGCATGGCGGCCGAGGTGGAGCCCCTGCGCCGCCAGCTTATCCATGCACAGGAGGAATTGGCCCAGGCGCGTGAGGATGCCTACCGCGACCCTGTGGTGCCGGCCCTGAACCGCCGCGGCTTTCTGGCCGAGCTGGAGAAGCTGATCCATCGTCTGGGCCATATCGAGGCGCGGCCGGCGCTGATCCTGGTCCACCTGGCCAACGGTGACGACATCCGCCGTGCCCACGGCCTGGGCGCGCTCGACGCCGCCTTGCGCCTGACCAACGACGTCCTGGGGGCGGACAGCCACCAGGCCATGGTCATGGGCTGCCTGGGCGGCTGCGATTTCGCCCTGGTCGTGCTGGAGGACGGGATCGAGGGCGCCCGCCGCAAGGCCGGCGAACTGGAGGCGGCGCTGCGCGCCACGCACACGGTGCAGGGCCTGTTTCTAGAGGCGCGCACGGGCGTCGCCTTGCTGGAGCCGGGCATGACCGCCGAGGCGGCGATCAGCGCCGCCGACCGCGACCTGCGATAGGGGCAGGTGCGGGCTTTACAGTCCCCTCCGCACGATCTACAACTCCCGTCATCACGCAGGTATCGTCGCGCATTGGGCGGCGGCGCGTGTGCGCCGACAGTGCAGTGACTTGCGGCGGGCGCACGAAACCCGCATTCCGAAAGATGTGACATGACAGATTTCAAAGGCGTCGCGCCGGCGCTTGGCCGCGCCTTGGGCAAACGCGGGTATTCCGTCCTGACCCCCGTGCAGACGGCAATCCTCGCGCCCGAGCTTGCGGATGGCGACGTTCTGGTCTCCGCCCAGACGGGCTCCGGCAAGACCGTTGCCTTCGGCCTGGCGCTGGCGCCGACCCTGTTGGCGGGCGAAGAACGCTTCGGCCGCGCGGCGGAGCCGCTGGCCCTGGCCGTGGCGCCGACGCGGGAACTGGCGCTGCAGGTCAAACGCGAACTGGATTGGCTGTACGAGATGACCGGCGCCGTCACGGCGTCCTGTATCGGCGGCATGGACATGGGGAACGAGCGCCGGGCGCTCGGCCGGGGTGCGCACATCGTCGTCGGCACGCCGGGCCGGTTGCGCGATCACATAGAGCGCGGCTCCCTGAACGTCGCCGGGCTGCGGGCCGTGGTCCTGGACGAGGCCGACGAGATGCTCGACCTGGGTTTTCGCGAGGACCTCGAGTTCATTCTCGACGCGGCGCCGACCGACCGACGCACACTGATGTTCTCGGCCACCGTGCCGCGCACCATCGCCACCCTGGCCAAGCGTTATCAGCGCAACGCGGTGCGGGTCAGCACCGCCGAGGAGCAGAAACAGCACCTCGACATCGAGTACCGGGCCTTGGCGGTCGCGCCGAATGACCGGGAAAACGCCATCATCAACGTGCTGCGTTATTACGACGCCAAAAGCGCGCTGGTCTTCTGTGCCACCCGCGCGACCGTCAACCACATGACCAGCCGCTTCGCCAACCGGGGCTTCGCCGTTGTCGCCCTGTCGGGCGAGCTGAGCCAGAACGAACGCACCCACGCCCTGCAGGCCATGCGCGACGGGCGGGCCCGGGTCTGCATCGCCACCGACGTGGCGGCGCGCGGCATCGACCTGCCGGACCTGGAACTGGTGATCCACGCCGACATCCCGAAAACCCGGGAGACCCTGTTGCATCGAAGCGGCAGGACCGGCCGCGCCGGACGCAAGGGCGTGAGCGCCCTGATCGTGCCGCACAACCTGCGCTATCGCACGGAGCGGCTGTTGGACAGCGCCAATGTCGAGGCAACCTGGGCCAAGGCGCCCTCGGCCGATGAGATTCTGACCCGCGACCGCGAGCGTATCCTGGCGGACCCGTCCCTGAGCGGGCCCCTCAACGCCGAGGAACGGGCCTTCGCCGCCGAGCTTCTCGACCGCTACAGCGCCGAGCAGATAGCTGGCGCCTTCCTGCGTCAGCGGATGGCCGGGATGTCGGCGCCGGAGGAACTGCTGGATACGGGCCCGGCGGGCCGCCCGGCCGACCGCAAGGAAGCCCGCCGCGATGCATTCAAGGGCGGCGTGTGGTTCTCGTTGTCCGTCGGCCACAAGCACAACGCCGAGCCGCGCTGGCTGCTGCCGATGCTGTGCCGCGCCGGCCATGTCACCAAGAACGAGATCGGCGCCATCCGCATCTTCAACACGCAAACCTTCGTCGAACTGAACGCCGATTGCGCCGAGCGTTTTCTTGAGGTCCTGGGGCCCGACCTGACGATGGAAAAGACGATCCGCGTGGCGCGGGTCGACGGCCTGCCCGAGATGCCCGACGACGGTCCACGCGAGGCCCGTGGCAGCGTTCATCGAGGCAAGAAGCCGGGCTGGGACCCGCAGGCGGCCGCGCGCGGTCAAAGTGCGCCCAAGCGCAAGTTCACGCGTCGGCAGGAAACGCGGGACGATGCCTTCAACGACGACCGGCCACCGCCCGGCGGGCATTCCGGTGAAAAGTCCAAGAGCGACAGGCCCACGGGCAAGAAGCCCCACAAAGGGACGTTCGCCCATCGCGGCCAAGGGGCCGTCCGTCCGAAGGCCGCGGACCCGGCCGTCAAAAAGCGCAAGAAGTCGAAAAAGCACGCGGACTGAGGCGGCGGCGACGTTCCTTCCCTCCTCTCAACCGTTGCCGGGCGCCAGCCGGCCGTGATAGGACCGAGGACATGCGCCCATTGAAACCCTTGGCACTTTTCGTGGCGTTCTGCGCCCTGTTGCTCTGGAACGGCAAGGTCATGGCCGACGGGACCACCGCCCATGATTTCACCTTCACCGCCATCGACGGCACGCCGTTGCCGATGAAGTCCTTCGCCGGCAAGGCGGTGTTGGTCGTCAACACGGCCTCGCAATGCGGGTTCACGCCCCAGTACGCGGCGCTACAGGACCTGTGGACCCGCTATCGCGACCGGGGTTTCGTGCTTGTCGGCGTGCCGTCCAACGATTTCGGCGGGCAGGAGCCGGGCACGGAGGCGGAAATCAAGGAATTCTGCGAGGTCACCTTCAACGTGGATTTCCCGCTGACCATGAAGGTCAAGGTCGCGGGCGACGGCGCCCATCCATTCTATGAATGGGCGGGCAGGGAATTGGGCGCGCTGGCCAAGCCGCGCTGGAATTTCCACAAGTACCTGATAGGCCCCGACGGGCGGTTGGCCGATTGGTTCTCGACACCGACCTCGCCCACCGCGCCGCGCGTCCTGAAGGCGGTGGAAGCGGCGCTTCCCAAATAAAAGCTGGGACCCGTTCAGGCGATGATATCCGGCAGCAATTGATCCTCGAGAACCGCGATCTCGTCCTTCAGGATCAGCTTGCGCTTCTTCATGCGCTGCAGCTTGATCTGGTCGAACGGAAGGGACTCGGCGAGGCGGCCGATGGCGTCGTCCAGGTCGCGATGTTCGACCTTCAATTCCTCAAGCTTGCGGCGTAACGCGTCCTGCTCGTCCATGGCGCTCCGTGTGGCGGACGGCCGGGGGCTGCCCCTGCCGCGACGCCCGTTTCCGTTACCCGTGTTTCATGATACCAGAATGGCGATCGTTCCTATAGACGCGACTCCCGAAGATTCCAAGGGGGGTGATAGGGTCCAAGGGGGGCCGACGCCATGAAACGCCTGGGCGTGCTAACCAGCGGCGGTGACTGCGCCGGACTCAACGCCGCCATCCGCGCCGTCGTCAAGCGCGCCGTGACCGGCCACGGGGCCGAGGTCGTGGGCATTCTCCAGGGCACCAAGGGCCTGATGGAACGGCCCGTGCGGACACGGCCGCTCGACCTCTCCATCTTCACCGGCGACATCCTGCGCCAGGGCGGCACCATGCTGGGCACCGTCAACACGGGCGACCCCTTCGCCTTTCCCGACGGCCGGGGCGGCGTCACCGACCGCTCGGCGGAGGTCCTTGAGGGTATCCGCGGCCTCGACATCGACGCCCTGATCGGCATCGGCGGCGACGGCTCCATGCGCATCCTCCGGCGCCTCGCCGACCAGGGCGGCATCCCCTTCGTCGGCATCCCCAAGACGATCGACAACGACGTGCCCGGCACGGAGATGTGCATCGGCTACCATACGGCCGTGGCGACGGCGGTGGAGGCGCTCGACCGCCTGCAGCCGACGGCGGCCAGCCACCAGCGCGTCATGGTGCTGGAGGTGATGGGGCGCGACGCGGGGCACATCGCGCTCGCCGCCGGGATCGCCGGCGGCGCCGACGTGATCCTGATCCCCGAAGTTCCCTATGACACGGGCGCGGTCGCGGCCAAGCTGGCCTCCGTCGCCGGGGAAGGCCGCAACCACGCGCTGGTGGTCTGCGCCGAGGCCGCGCGCCCCCGGGGCGGTGCGGTCACGACCCGACCCGATCCCGGCGGTACGGTCCATTACGGCGGCGCGGGCCAGGTGGTGGGCGCCGAGATCGCCGAGGCCACGGGCGCCGACGTGCGCGTGACGGTCCTCGGCCACGTGCAGCGGGGCGGCATGCCGACCAGCATCGACCGGCTGCTGGCCTCGGCCTTCGGCGTCCATGCAGTGGACCTGGCGGCGGCGAAGCGGACCGGGCGCATGGTCGGCTGGCGCGGCGGCGACACTTTCGACACGGCGTTCGAGGATCTTGGTCCGGGGCCGCGTTGCGTCGACCTTGAGGGCTCGCAGGCGCGCACGGCGCGGGGGCTCGGCATCAGCCTGGGCGACCGCTGAGGCCGCGTTCGCGGCCGCGCCGGCGGGGCGCCGGCCCTCTAGGAATATCCGCCGAATATGGCGAAAGTCGCGGAAATCGGGGGGTGATCCCGCGTAACAATCTGTCGTTTTCAGGCCCGCAGGTTTCTTTTTGTTCCAGATTCGATTATCATGACGGTGTTGTGACAATCGTGCTTGAAAGGGCCGTCGACGGTCCGGCGGCCCCGCCATTGAGGAAGGAGTTCGTCGCCATGAGTCTTGAAGAACGGTTGGAAGCTTTGAAGGTTCGTCACTCGACACTTGAAGACATGATCCAACAGGAACTCTCAAGACCTCTCCCCGACGAAATTGAAATACACGCCCTCAAGAAGGAAAAACTCAGGATCAAAGACGAAATGGCAGGTATCGCCACCCGGCATTAGGGGCGGCGGCGCTTCCGCGCGGACGGCCCGCTGGGGTTAGGGAGCCGGGCCGTCTCCCGCCGCGAAGCGGTTTCAAATATCCGGGGTGAAGACCGCGGCGGTCACTGAACGGTGGCCGCCGCGAAATTTTTGTGGTCGATCCGATCTCAAGGCGCGAGGGGATGGCTGGGTTGGCCTCGCGCCGCGCCTGGTATGGCCGGCGGCGCAGAGCCCAATCGACACGGAGGAGATTATTGCGGCGGGCGAATCACTTATTGCTCACGCGCGTCATGGGCTTCATTCATTAGCTTAATTAAGGCTTCTGGATTGCTCTTGTAATCTTCTTCAGTGATCGTAACGCGATATCCGGAATTTCGATTGTCGTATTCCACGCTGTCGAAACCGGCTTGGCTCAAAAACTCATCAGTGGCAGTGTTCCGTTTCACTTTGATATTCAGGTGAACCCACTTTTTCTTCGGGCGGAACCAAACAAAGTTGTTTGATCGGCCATCTTTTCTAAGGCCGATGTAATGCTTGTTGTAGTTGAGTTCGTAACCAGGTGCGCCCTGTTGAACATCACCCAGAATGCTGTCAACAAACGCGATCATTTTTGGCGTAGCCTTTTTTAACCAGTAGTCACGGTCTGCTGGTTCCTGAATCTCTTCGTCGTCATCCACCAACCCACGCTGGATTTCGTCGAGAATGGTCGTGAAGAGAAGTCCAATTCCGTCACCCGACTTAAACGCATTCATCTGGACCGCGATCAGAGGAATCGTGCCATTGAACAAGCTAATAACGTTCAAAAATCTAGAGTTTATGTCCTCTGCGACAATGACTGCGCAGTGGTCATAGTTTGGATAGCGCTTTTTTTCGATATCCCAGTATTCGAGCGTGCGAATGATGTGGCTTTCGTCAGTTTTGCCTAACTGAACTTCAACTTCATACCTACGTAGCGTGTCAGGATCTTGCAGAAGCAGGTCCAACCGTCCTGCCTTCGGCTGAGGGCGCTCCTTGTCCTTTAGTTCGAGGTCACCAAGGCCCAAAATTGATGGATCCTCAGCAATTCTCTCCTGGACCCACTTTTCAGTAAGAACGGGATGGTCTTTCAAACTTACAGGTTCGAACTTGGTGTAGCTGACCATGCCATCCTCCCAAAAATGAATCACCGGCATGCAATTCATGTTTTTAGTACATCTATAGGGAGAGTATACGCCCGCAAGCCAACCATGCCATCCCCTGATGGCGCAGGGGCGGCTTGGCCGACCCCCGCCGTCCCCAAGCCGCCCGTGAGGGCGTCAAACCTCCGCGGCGGCCTCCCGCAGCTTGAACTTCTGGATCTTGCCCGTCGACGTCTTCGGCAGTTCGCCGAACACCACGTGGCGCGGGCATTTGTAGTGGGCCAGGTTGTCGCGGCAGAACTTGATGATGTCTTCGGCGCTGGGGGCCGGCACGCCGGATTTCAGCTCGATGAAGGCGCAGGGCGTCTCGCCCCACTTGTCGTCGGGCTTGGCGACCACGGCGGCGGTCAGCACCGCCGGGTGCTTGTAGAGCACGCTCTCGACCTCGATGGACGAAATGTTCTCGCCGCCCGAGATGATGATGTCCTTGGAGCGGTCCTTGAGCTGGATGTAGCCGTCGGGGTGCATGACGCCCAGGTCGCCCGAATGGAACCAGCCGCCCGCCAGCGATTTTTCCGTCGTCGCCGCGTTCTTCAGGTAGCCCTTCATGACGATGTTGCCCTGGAACATGGCCTCGCCCATGGTCTCGCCGTCGGCGGGCACGGGCCGCATGGTCTCCGGATCGATGATCTGCAGGTCGTTGAGCGCGTGATAGGGCACGCCCTGGCGGGATTTTTTCTGGGCCTGTTCTTCGATCGGCAGGGCGTCCCATTCCGGATGCCAGGCGCACATCACGGCGGGCCCGTAGGTTTCCGTCAGGCCGTAGGCATGGGTGACCTCGATGCCCTCGCGCTGCATGGCCTCCAGGGTCGCCGCCGGCGGCGGGGCGGCGGCGGCCATGAACTTGACCTTGTGGTCGAAGGGTTTCTTCTCGTCTTCGGTGGCGTTGATCAGGAAGCTCATGACGATGGGGGCGCCGCACATATGGGTGACCTTGTGCGTGGCGATGGCGGCGTAGATGGTTTCGGCGCTGACCCGGCGCAGGCAGATGTTGGTGCCCGCCAGCGCCGCGATGGTCCAGGGAAAGCACCAGCCGTTGCAATGGAACATCGGCAGGGTCCACAGGTAGACGGGGTGGTGGTCCATGTTCCAGCCCACCGCGTTCGACACGGCGTTCAGATAGGCGCCCCGGTGATGATAGACGACGCCCTTGGGGTCGCCCGTGGTGCCCGAGGTGTAGTTGAGGGAGATCGCCTGCCATTCGTCCTTGGGAAGCTCCCATTCGAAATTCTCGTCGCCTTCCTTGAGCAGGCTTTCGTAGTCCGTTTCGCCGAGCCGCACGTGCTCGTGCGCGGCCTCGCTGTCGACGATGTCGATCACCGGAATGTCGCGGCCGACGAGGGCGAGCGCCGCCTTCACCGTCGGCGCGAACTCCGTGTCGGTCAGCAGCAGCTTGGCCTCGCCGTGGTTGAGGCAGAAGGCGATGGCCTCGGCGTCGAGCCGCACGTTGAGCGTGTTGATGACGGCCCCCAGCATGGGCACGGCGAAGGTGGCCTCGTACATCTCGGGCGTGTTGGAGCCCATGATCGCCACGGTCTCAAGCCGTTTGATCCCGCGTTTCGAGAGCGCCGAGGCGAGGCGTTTCGCCCGCCCGTAGGTTTCCTTCCAGGTGAAGCGTTTGGCGCCGTGGATTACCGCGACATGATCGGGATAGACGTGGGCGGCGCGCTTCAGGAACGTGTTGGGCGACAGCGGCGTGTAGTTGGCGCGGACCGCGTCCAGCGCCTGTTCGTACATGTTGATCTGGCTCAAGTCGGCCTCCTTGGCGAACGGTTATTTTTGCGCGGGTCATGGCGCGATTCGTGACGCTGGTTTCGGGTCGCGTCCGTTGCCGGGAGAATGCCACAAAGCGCCTTGGCAAAAAACGCTGTTTTGGCCCAAACTGACCTGATAAACGCCGCCGATTTCCAGCGTTCCCGGGGAGCAGGGCAAGGGCGGCATAATGGCCCAAGGGCCGAACGATTGGGAGGTTCCACTGATGACCAATGCTTATGACGTCGCCTATCGGCGCTCCATCGACGACCCCGACGGTTTCTGGGGCGAGGCCGCCGAAGCCATCGTCTGGACGAAGAAGTGGGACAAGGTGCTGGACGACAGTGCCGCCCCCATCTACCGCTGGTTCACGGGCGGAGAACTGAACACCTGCTACAACTGCCTGGACCGCCATGTGGACGAGGGCAACGGCGCCCGCACGGCGCTGATCTATGACAGCCCGGTCACCGGCGGCACGCAGCGCAAGTATTCGTACCTGCAGCTGCGCGACGACGTCGCCCGGTTCGCGGGTGTCTTGGCGGCCCAGGGCGTGGGCAAGGGCGACCGGGTCATCATCTACATGCCCATGGTGCCGGAAGCGGCCATCGCCATGCTGGCCTGCGCGCGCCTGGGGGCCATTCATTCCGTGGTGTTCGGCGGCTTCGCCGCCAACGAACTGGCCGTGCGCGTCGACGACGCCAAGCCCAAGGCCGTGGTCAGCGCGACCTGCGGGATCGAGGTCAACCGCGTCATCGAGTACCTGCCGCTCCTGAAAGGCGCCATCGGCATCGCCCGGCACAAGCCGGACACGGTGATCGTCCTGTCGCGCCCCGAGTGCGAGGTCGACCTCGCCGCCGAGGGCTACCTGGACTGGGCCGCGGAAGCGGCCAAGGCGGTGCCCCACGACTGCGTGCCCGTCGCGGCGACGGACCCGCTCTACATCCTCTACACCTCGGGCACCACGGGCCAGCCCAAGGGCGTGGTGCGCGACAACGGCGGCCATGCAGTGGCCCTTAAATGGTCCATGAAGAACGTCTATGACGCCGATCCGGGCGACGTCTACTGGGCGGCCTCCGACGTCGGCTGGGTGGTCGGCCATTCCTACATCGTCTACGCGCCGCTGCTGCACGGCTGCACGTCGATCCTCTACGAGGGCAAGCCCGTGGGCACGCCCGACGCCGGGGCCTTCTGGCGGGTCATCTCCGAGCACAAGGTGAAGATGCTGTTCACCGCGCCCACCGCCTTCCGCGCCATCAAGAAGGAGGACCCCAACGGCGAGCTTTTGAAGAAGTACGACATGTCGAGCTTCAAAATGCTGTTCCTGGCCGGCGAGCGCACGGACCCGGACACCCTACACTGGGCCGGGCGCATCCTCGGCGTGCCGGTGATCGACCACTGGTGGCAGACGGAGACCGGCTGGGCCATCGCGTCCAACTGCATGGGCCTGCACCGCTTTCCGGTCAAGGCGGGCTCGCCGACCAAGCCGTGCCCCGGCTGGAACGTTCAGGTCCTCCACGAGGAAACCCATGAGCCGGTGAAGCCCGGCGAGATCGGCGCCATCTGCGTCAAGCTGCCGATGCCGCCGTCGTCGCTGCCGACCCTGTGGAACGCCGACCAGCGTTTCCGCGAGGCCTACCTTGACGAATACCCCGGCTATTATAAGACCGCCGACGCCGGCGTGTTCGACGAGGATGGCTACATCTCGATCATGGCGCGCACGGACGACATCATCAACGTGGCGGGGCATCGCCTGTCGACCGGCGGGATGGAGGAGGTCCTGGCGTCCCACCCGGATGTCGCCGAATGCGCCGTGATCGGCGTCGCAGACCAGATGAAGGGGCAATTACCCGTCGGCTTCATGGTGCTCAAGGCCGGCGTGACCAAGGACAAGGACCAGATCGTCGACGAGGTGGTGCAACTGGTCCGCCAGAAGATCGGCCCCGTCGCCGCCTTCAAGCAGGCGACGGTGGTGCCGCGCCTGCCGAAAACGCGGTCGGGCAAGATCCTGCGCGGCACCATGCAGAAGATCGCCGACAACGAGCAGTGGAACATGCCGGCGACCATCGACGATCCGGCGATCCTGGACGAGATCAGGGACGCCCTGGAAGACATCGGCTACGCCGCCGCCCGCAAGGACTAGCTGTTTTTCCCGTCTGGCCCATTGAGGCGTCGTCCCGGATCGGGCATGGTGCGGGCAACGGGCGGCACCCGGCCGCTTGAGGGTGTCCCGCGCCCGCTTCGCAAACCGGAATTTCAAGGAAACGACCGATGTATCGAGACGTTTTGCTGTTCATCGACGGCGAATGGACCAAGGCCGCCGGCGGCCGCACCCTGCCGGTGGAGAACCCGGCCACGGACGGGGTCACCCGTGATGCCGCGCGGAAGGGCGCGATGCCTCGCGCGTGCGGCATGGAAGCGGTCGGGGCCTGTCCGAACCCCAAGTTCGTGACCCAGGCGAGCATCTGAGGGAGCGTCATGATCGACCTGACGAAAGCCGGAGCGGCCGAGATCGCCCAGTCCCTGACCCGGGCCAAGGCGCGCTACGGCGACATCCGCGGCCGCAACCTGGCGCTCGACATGACCCGCGGCAAGCCCTCGGCGGCGCAGTTGGACCTGTCCGACGGCCTGCTGACCAACATCGGTCCCGGCGACGTGATCGACACTGATGGTACGGACCTCCGCAACTACGGCGGGCTGGCCGGCATTCCGTCCTGCCGCAAGCTGTTCGGCGACTATCTGGGCGTGCCGGCGGAGCAGGTGGTGATCGGCGGCAACTCGTCCCTGCAGATGATGTACGGGGCGCTGGCCCGCGCCATGACCTTCGGCGTTGTTGGCGGCAAGGGACCTTGGCGCGACGAGGCGCCGGTGGTGATCTGCCCCGTACCCGGCTACGACCGCCACTTCGCCATCTGCGAGGAACTGGGCCTGACTATGGTCAACGTCGACATGAAGGACGACGGCCCGGACATGGACGCGGTCGAGGAATTGGTCGCCAATGACCCCAAGGTCAAGGCCATCTGGTGCGTGCCCAAGTATTCCAACCCGACGGGGGCAACCTATTCGGACGCCGTCGTCGACCGCCTGGCCAAGATGAAAGCGGCGGCCCCCGATTTCCGAATCCTGTGGGACAACGCCTATGCCGTGCATCACCTGGGGCGGGGCCTGGATACGGTCGCCGACATCCTGGCCGCCTGCGAGGCTGCGGGCTGCCCGGACCGGCCGTTCATCTTCGGCTCGACCTCCAAGATCACCTATGCCGGGGCGGGCATCGCCATGTTCGCGGGCTCCAAGGCCAACGTGAAGGACGCCCTTGACCATCTGTTCTTCGAGACTATCGGTCCTGACAAGATCACCCAGCTTCGCCAGGTGAAATTCTTCGGCGACATGGACGGCGTCCTGGCCCACATGGACGCCCATGCCGAACTGGTGGCTCCGAAGTTCAAGGCCGTGGACGACGCCTTGACGAAGCATCTGGCGGGCAAGGGCATCGCGACCTGGACCAAGCCGCGCGGCGGCTATTTCGTGAGCCTGGACGTGCTCGACGGCTGCGCCAAGGAGGTCATCCGCCTGGCGAACGAAGCGGGGGTCAAGCTGACGCCCGCCGGCTCCTGCTTTCCCTACGGCAAGGATCCGTTCGACCGCAACATCCGCCTCGCACCCACCCTGCCGCCCCTGGACGAGGTCGTCCAAGCCATGGAAGTGGTCTGCGCCTGTGTTGAACTGGCCTGCCTCGACAAGTTGGCGGCCGACGCCGGGTGAGCGATGCCGGCCCCCGGACTGCAGCCGCCTCGCCGGATTTGGGCGGGGGCGGTAGGCACTGGGGGGCGGCTGCGGCGGCGACCTTCTGCATCACGGTCTGGGGAGCGGTGCCGCTGGTGACCAAGGTCGCCGCGGTGGAAATGGACGGCCTACTGGTCGGTATCCTGCGTGTCGTTTTTTGTTTTCCCGTCGTGGCGGTGATTTTGGCCGGCCGCCGCCGTCGGGCGCCGAAGGGGGCGGGTGTCTGGCAATCCCTATCCCTGGTGGGGCTGTCGTCCTTCGTCGGATTTCCCGTGCTGTTCAGCCTGGGCCAGGGCATGACCACGGCCAGCCACGGCGGCCTGATCCTGGCGTCCGCCCCCATCCTGACCGGCATCGTCGCGGCCCTGTGGCATCGCAGGCGCCCGGAGACGGCCTGGATCGTCGGTGCCCTGCTTGGGTTTGTCGGGGTTGCGGCACTGGTCTTGATCCGGGCTGGGGACATGGCCGCGGACGCCCGGCCGTCCCTTGCGGGCGACCTGATCGTTCTGGCGGGCGTATTGTCCGTCGCGGTCGGTTATGTCTCGGGAGCACAGCTTGCCAAAACCCTGGGGCCAGGGACCGTCACCTACTGGGCCAACCTGATCGCCTCGCTGCTGGTGCTGCCCTGGGCCTTGTGGTGGCTGGCGCGCATCGATCTGGCGGCCGTCGGCTGGCAAACCTGGGGCGGCATTGTCTACCTGGCGGCCTTCGCCCAGGTGATCAATTTCGTGCTGTGGTACTGGGCCATGGAGAAAGGCGGGATCGCCCGCATCGCGGCGTTCCAGTTCGTGCAGCCGGTGGTCACGTTGATCCTGGCCGCGATCTTCCTGGGCGAGGTCATGACCCTGCCGCTGCTCGCCTCGGCGGCATTGATCCTGGCCGGCGTGGCGCTCTGTCAGTTCAAGCGGTAGGGACGGGCGCCGGCCTCAATCCTGGCCGGTTTCGGCGGGCGGCCACGCGGGGGCCGGTGGCGCAGCCGGCTCCATGCCGGCCGGGCCTTCCGCCGCCGGGCCGGGCTGGGCCACGGGGCCGTGCACCGTGCCGGCACGCGCGCGCGCGACGGCGATCGCCTTTTCCAGTTCGTTCGAGGAGCATAGGCCCAGGCCCACCGGGTTCTGCGGCTTGATGTTGGTCGTGTTCCAGTGCGAACGGTCGCGCACCGACGTGATGGTCGGTTTGGTCGTGCCGATCAGCTTGGAAATCTGGCCGTCCGACATTTCCGGGTAGTTCTTCAAAAGCCAGGCGATGGCGTCGGGCCGGTCCTGGCGCTTGGCCACGGGGGTGTAGCGCGCACCCTTGGTCTTGGCCTTCGGCTGGGGCAGGCTGGGTTTGGCGGCCTTCAGCGCGGCCGTGGGGTCGGCTTCGCAGCGCTCCAGTTCCTCCTGGGTCAGTTCGCCGGCCTGCACGGGGTCGAGCCCCTGCATTCCGACGGCGACCTCGTCGTCGGCGATGGCCTGAACTTCCAGTTCGTGCAGGCCGCAGAAGTCGGCGATCTGCCTGAACGTGAGGGCCGTATTTTCCACAAGCCAGACGGCTGTGGCCTTCGGCATCAAAGGACGCGCCATAGTTACCTTCCCATTCGGTGTCGGATGTCGGGATTGTCTTTTCGACCAGCACGCCCCCGCGCGCACGGGGACGCACCGGAACAGCGACGTTATATAGTCACAAGGGGGGGCGGGTCAAAGGATCAGATTGGTTTCCGGGGACTATTCCGCGACCTGAAAGACGATCTTGCCGATATGCCTGTTGGATTCCATCAGTTCGTGGGCGTCTTTCGCCTGGTCGAGGGAAAAGGTCTTGAAGATCACGGGTTTGACCTTGCCCGCTTCGATCAGCGGCCAGACGTGCTCGCGGACCGCCCGGGCGATGACGCCCTTGCGGGCGACAGACTGGGCGCGCAGCGTCGAGCCGGTGATGGTCAAGCGCTTCAGCATCAGCGGCATGAAGTTGATTTCGGCCTTGGCGCCCTTCATGAAGGCGATGTTGACCAGGCGTCCGTCGCGGTTGAGGGACTTCAGGTTCTTCTCGATGTAATCGCCGCCCACCATGTCCAGGATCACGTCTACCCCCTTGCCGCCGGTGAAGTCCTTGGCGGCCTCGACGAAGTCCTCTTCCCGGTAGTTGACGGCGCGCTCCGCGCCCAAATCCAGGCAGGCCCGGCATTTCTCGGCGCTGCCCGCCGTGGCGATGACGCGGGCGCCCAGGCGGCTCGCCACCTGGATCGCCGTGGTGCCGATGCCGGACGTGCCGCCGTGGACCATCAACGCCTCGCCCGGCTTCAGGCCGCCGCGCTCGTACAGGTTGGTCCACACGGTAAAGAAGGTTTCCGGCAGGGCCGCCGCTTCGACCATCGACAGGCCCTTGGGGACCGGCAGGCACTGTTCCACCGGCGCCGTGACGTATTCGGCGTAGCCGCCGCCCGCGACGAGCGCGCACAGCGCATCCCCCACGGACCAGCCGTCGACGCCGTCGCCCAGCGCCGCCACGGTGCCCGAAACCTCCAGCCCCGGGATGTCCGTGACCCCTTCGGGCGGGGCGTAATGGCCCAGACGCTGCACGACGTCGGGGCGGTTGACGCCGGCGGCGGCGACCTTGATCAGGACCTCGCCCTCGGCGGGGGAGGGGACGGGCCGGATGGTGGCGCGCAGCTGCTCGGGACCGCCGGGCTCGGCGATTTCGACGCAGGTCATGGTCTGGGGGATCGTCATGGCGGGGGCGCTCGTTCGTTCAGGGGTTTTTCAAAGGCCCCTTCACCTAGTAAATTAGCGCGCACCTTGGCAAGGAAATTGCCGGGCATTCCAAGGGAGGAACGGGCGCCATGGATGCGGACGACCTGGAACCGCGCAAGAAAAAGCCGGAACCGAAGAACCTGGACGTGATGTCGATCGAGGCGCTGAACGAGTACATCGGCGAGCTGGAAGCCGAGATCGCCCGCGTGCGCGAGGTCATCAAGGCCAAGGAAGCCGCGCGGCAGAGCGCGGACAGTTTCTTCAAGAAGTAGGCG
>PFFW01000048.1 GCA_002781745.1 Rhodospirillales bacterium CG15_BIG_FIL_POST_REV_8_21_14_020_66_15 | reverse complement strand
CGGCCCGCTCCCGTGCCGCGCGGGCGGCGGCAAGGGCGCGCTTCCTGCGCCGGGAGCCCATGAACATCAGCCAGCCAACCGGCCCCAGGAACAGCACGATGACGAGCCAGCCCATGCGCGGGCTGAACGGACATTTCGCGCCGTCTTCGGCGGCGGGCCCGGCGCGGGCGATGTCCTTGGACAGGGCGACGTGGATCAACGGCAGGACAAAGCCGACAACGATCACGGCCCAGGCGAGGGCAGGCGACATGAGGTGGGTCTCCGATTCGGTTAGGGGAAACTTAACACCCCTGGCCTAGGCTGCAAGGTGGGCGCGTGGCGAACGCGACCCAATCTATGCCTCCCTGTAAACTCGACGACCGCCCTCCCAACTTGAGGGCGGTTCTTTTTGTTCGGGCAAGCGCGCCGCATCATGTCCCGGCGGGTGAATTTTGCTTTGTCAACAACCCTTTGCAGTTGACCGTTTATATGCGGAAAGCTAGGCTTAGCCCCGTCATTCAGGCGAGTTTGACAGGTTTGAGGCATTTAAAAATAATAAAGGGCCGCTGGGATCAACCTGCGGCCCTTAACATTTCCGGCCACCGGATTGTGAAAACAACGAGTCCTTGTCATCCATGGCCGACGCCAACTCCCCCGAAACCCGCACAACCTATCCCCATATCCTGCCCATCCAGACCCGCTGGATGGACAACGACATCTATGGCCACGTCAACAACGTGACCTATTACAGCTATTTCGACACGGTGGTGAACTGCTACCTGATCGATCAGGGCGGGCTGGACATCCAGGACGGTGCGGTGGTCGGCTTCGCGGTCGAGACATCCTGCCGCTTCTTCAAGCCCGTGGCCTATCCCGAGAAACTGGCGGCGGGGCTGCGCGTGGGCAGGCTGGGAAATTCCAGCGTGCGCTACGAAATCGCCATCTTCAAGGAGGGCGAGGACACGGCCGCCGCCGCCGGGCATTTCGTGCACGTATTCGTCGACCGCACGACCGACAAGCCGACGCCGATCCCGGCGCCGATCCGCGCGGCTCTTGAGAAGATTGCGGTGGCGGGGGAGGGGGAATGAGCGAGGAAGCCGAAGATCCCCGAAAGGCGTCGCTTGCAACCTATCCCTACCGCCTGGATATCCCGACCCGGTTCGGCGACAACGACATGCTGGGACACGCCAACAACGTCGCCTACAACCGCTACATCGAAACCGTGGTCACCCGTTTCCAGATGCGCGAGGTCGGCGTCGACTGGGCGCGCGACCGCATCGCCCCGGTCGCCGTCGAAACGCTGTGCCGCTTCCATCGCTCGCTCAGCTTTCCCGAAACCGTGCACGCGGGCCTGCGCGTCGGGCGGCTGGGAAATTCCAGCGTAACCTTCCTGATCGGCCTCTTCGGCGAGGACAACCCCGCCGCTCCGGCTGCCACGGGCCACTTCATCCACGTGTTCTCGGACCGCGACAAGCACACCGCGGCACCCATGCCCGACGCTGCCCGCGCCGTTTACGAACGGTTCCGCTGAGCGCGGAAAAGAAAAGGCGCGCCGGTCTCCCGGGCACGCCTCTTCGCTCCGACGTCCGACGTCGGAAATTGTGGGCCGAAACCGGTGCCCCGCTTAGGCAGCCTTGCTTTCGACCAACTTCTTGTCGCCGCCCGCGATTTCGATCTTGCGGGGCTTCTTCTCCTCGGGAACGACGCGCTCCAGTTCGATGTGAAGGAGGCCGTTCTCAAGAGCACCGCCCTTGACCTCGATGTGGTCGGCAAGCTGGAATCGGCGTTCAAACGCGCGGCCGGCGATGCCGCGGTGGATGAAGGCGACGTTCTCGTCCTTCTTGTCCTCCTGCCTGCCGGTCACGACCAGGGTGCCTTCGTTGACGGCCACGTCCAAGTCGTTCTCACCGAAGCCGGCGACGGCCATGGTGATCCGGTAACGGTCCTCGCCCAGTTGTTCGATGTTGTAGGGCGGGTAGGAATTGCCCTCGTCGTGGCGCATGGCGCTGTCGAGCATGCGCTCAAGCCGGTCGAAGCCGACGGAATGGCGGAACAGGGGAGTGAAATCGATGGTACGCATGACCAAGTCCTCCTTTAACGAAGCGATATGGTGCCTGCCTGCGCAACGCCCATTCCCGATCGCCGAAGAAGGCCGATCAGCCGAACCGCGCGGGGCAGGCGGTTCTCACGACGCGGGCCCCGTTCGGGCACCCGCTGTCGGAAACTGAAATAGGGGCGCGGAAAATTCCGCGCAAGACCCTTCGGCGGAATTTTTCACGCACGTAAACAGGAAATATTTCAGATGGTTAGGACGCCTTGGCTGTGTCGCCCGACTGCCACATCACTTCGTACAGGTTGACGTCCCCGTCGAAGCCCTTCATGGCGTAGCCGCCGGCCGATTTGAAGGCGACGCCCTTGCCCGTGCAGATGCCGCGCACGGTTTCCGACACGAAGATCTGGTCCGCCTGGGCCTTGTCGACGATGCGCGCCGCAAGCTGCACCGTGGTGCCGAACAGGTCGTTGTCCTCGGCGATGGGCTCGCCCGCGTTGATGCCGATCTTCAGCTTCAGGGGCAGGTTCGCATTCGAGGCCCGAAGCTGGATCGTTTCCTTCTGGATCTCGATGGCCGCCTCGACCGCGTTGGTCGGCTGATCGAACGAGCACATCATGCCGTCGCCCGTGTGCTTGACCTCGCGACCGTGGAAGCGGGTCAGGTTCTCGCGGACGATCTTATTGTGCGCGCGCACGACTTCCTGCGCCCCGGCGTCACCCAGCTGCTGGGTCAGCGCCGTCGACCCGGCGATGTCCGTGAACAGGACGGCGACGACACGGGCCTGCGCTTCCTTGGGCTTGGGCTTGTTCCAGTCCTCCAGCGCCGTCTTCAGGTGTGACGGTCCGGACGCGTTGTCCGAGAGATGCGTGGCCATGGCGTTGCGTCCGGCCTGGAACATGCTCATGTAGCGGGCATCCTGGAGAAGGTATTCCTCGTAGCGGTCGGCGAAGGATGCCGCGTGGGACTTCTTGAAGCCCATGACCTGAACGCTGTCGGCCAGGATGCGCGCCCGCGTCGACGGTTCCAGGTCGCGCTTGGAAGCCAGGGATTCACAGGCACCGGCCAGGAACAGGTTGATTCCGAACTTGGTGAAGTTGTCGAGCTTCTTCTTGTCCTGGCCCGTCACGTCGAGAAGCTGGCCCAGGAACTTCATCATGTAGGCTTTCTGCTTCTCGCCCGCCGCGTCCAGCATGGGTTGCTGGTCCTGGGTGCCGTACTTGTCGGCCTCGAGCGTGATCCCGCGCTTGCCATCACCGCCGTCCAGTTCTTCGCGCAGGCGCTGGTTCGCGGCGTCGTCCGTCTGCGCCCGGGCAGCCTCCTCGGCCTTGGCCTGCTCGCGCCAATCGGCGACCGAGCCTTCGGATTTTTCCTGATCCGCGTGGCCGGCGTCCACCGGCTGCGCACCCAAGGCAGAGGCTGCTTGGCCGAGCATTGAATTCAGGGAACCGCCGCCCGCCGCCCGTTGCGGGGCCATGCCGCCGTAACCCTGTCTGGCCTTGAGCCGGATGTTCTTCAGGTAGGTGATGGCCAGGGTCGACGCCGTCAGCAGGAAGCTGGCGACGAACACCAGGAAGATGGCGTTGGCTTCGACCGCGTCGACGATTTTGTAGCCGAACAGCATCTTGCCGCTGAAATACCACGAGAAGGCGACGGCGAACCCGCCGGACACCAGCAGGCTGACCAGCGCCAGCATGAGCATCTTGACGACGACGCTCGTCGCCGTCGCGGTGATGCTGTTGGGATTGCCGGCGCCGCCGCGATTGCGGGGGGCGTCGTCGTCATCGTCATCGCCGCCGCCGCGGGCCATGGACCAATCGCCGCCGCCGGAACCTCCGCCGTCGCCGTCCTTGCCGGCGCCGATGTCGCGGAAGCCCTTGTGCGCCTCCGCCCCTTTGGGGCCGCGATAGATGGTCGTGTCCTGGTGGTTGCCCAATTCGCTGTCATAGGTTTCCTTGACGACCTTGACGGCGTCGAAACCGGGCGTCTTTTCGATCTTCTTGGCTTCCTCGATGGCCTTTTCACGCTGCGCGGCGCCGAACTGTGCATGGATCGACCAACGGCCGGCCTGCTGCACGTGGACCTCGAAGTGAATGTGTCTTGCCATGGCCGATACCCCAGCCGCTCCCCATAGGTCAGACCGAAACGCGACAAGGGGCACACGACACTTTTCCCTGCCGAACGGACTTTACCCAGTGTTTCGGTACTTCCCAGAAGAGCAATTCTTACGCAGTCGGGTAAATAAATTCCTACCCGTTTCGCAAAAATCTAGCATAGCTCTCCGCGCCAGGGGAGGGGGTGATTTTAACTGTATGTCTCCACGAATTTCGCATGGAAAAGGGCGCGCCCCTGGGGGTGCGCCCTTGCGCGCAGGTGGGAACCGCCGTTTCGAGGCGTTCCACCCGATAATGGGCGAACCCCTACATCTTCAGGCCACTGTTCCCGAACCGCTTGTTGAAGCGCGCGAGGCGCCCACCTGCATCAACCAGACGGTGTCCGCCGCCGGTCCAGGCCGGATGACTTTTCGGGTCGACTTCCAGCTTCAGCACGTCGCCGGGATTGCCCCAGGTGCTGCGGGTCGTGAACGAACTGCCGTCCGTCATCTGGACGGTGATTTCGTGGTATTCCGGGTGGATATCTTTCTTCATTGGGCTTGGCTCCGGCAAACGAGGCGCCCTATATACAGACATGCCCCCCCGTGTGCAAGGCTTGATGGGCTGCCGCTCCATAAGCCGCCGGTTCCACCGAGAACGACAGGAGTTTCCTGCATGTCCCTGGACGATACCGCCTTCGCCCGCATCGCCGACGAGACCCTCGAGGCGGTCATGGACGCCGTCGAGGGGGCCTTGGGCGACCAGGCCGACGTCGATCTGGACGGCGGCATCCTGACCATCGACTTGGACGCCGGCGGACAGTACGTCATCAACAAGCACGCGCCCAACAGGCAGATATGGATGTCGTCACCGAAAAGCGGCGCCACCCACTACGAATACGACGCCAAAGCGGCCGGTTGGCGCTGCACGCGCTCGGGCAGCCGCTTTGACGAGACCCTGGCGGCCGAACTCAAGACCTTAACGGGGGTTGCCGTCCGCCTGTGACGGCGGGTCCGCATGCGTGGCCTCCACGCGCCCCCGGCCCGGCACGGCCAGCGCCAGCAGAAGCACCGCCGCCATCACCGCCGCACCCGAGAAATAGGGCCAGTCCCGGCCCAGATGGGCGAACAGCATCCCGGCCCAGGCAGGGCCCAGCACGCGCGCCAGCGTCGTCGCGGACCGGGTCACTCCCATAACGCCGCCCTGGTCCGTGTCCGGCACTTGCTGGGAGATCAGGCTGTTGTAGGCCGGATTGATGACGCTGAAGCCGTAGGCGGCGACGGCCATGGCGATCAGCAGGTGCCAGACCTCGGTACAGAAGGGGATGGCGCCGATGCCGAGGGCGAGGGCGACGGCGCCCTGGACCAGAAGGTTCTTCTCACCGAACCGCGCCGCGAGGCGTCCCATCAGGCCGCCCTGGATCGCGGCCGACATCAACCCGATGTAGGCGAACAGCCAGCCGTTTTGTTCCGGTCCCCAGCCGAAGGCGCGCCTTGACCACATGGCGAAGGTCGTTTCCAGCCCCGCGAACACGAAGGTTGCGAGGAACCCCAGCAGCATCAGAAGCCCCACGCCCGGCAGCCGCAGGGCGGCCAGGAACTGATCCAGGCGCCGCCCCGGGGGCAGCGCCGCCATGCGGGCGCGAACTTCGGCCGGCAGGGACTCCGGCAGGCGCAGCAAGCCCAGCAGAAGGGCCAGCAGGGACAGGCCGGCGGCGGCCAGCGCCGGGCTGCGGTAGTCGGCGGTCAGGGGGTCGGGGCCCGCCAGGATGCCGCCGACGGCGGGGCCCAGAATGAAGCCGATGCCGAAGGCGGCGCCGATCAGCCCCATGCCCTTGGCGCGGTTCTCCTTTGTCGTGATGTCGGCCATGTAGGCGAACGCGGCGGCGATATTGCCGGCCATGAGGCCGCCCAGCGCGCGCGCCGTGAACAGCATCCAGAGGGCGTCGGCGAAGGCGAGCCAGACATAGGCCGCCGCCGCGCCGGCGAGGCTGAGAAGCAGTACCGGCCGCCGGCCCGCACGGTCGCTGAGCCGGCCCCATAGGGGGGCGGAAACGAACTGCGCGAAGGAGTAGGTCGCCATCAACAGGCCGACGGTCTGCGGGTCGGCCTTGAAGTGTTCGCCATAGAACGGCAGCAGCGGGATGATGATCCCGAAACCGATAAGATCGACGACGACGATCAGGAACAGCGAAAGCATCTTCACGTGGCTGCTCAGCGCTGCGTCAGTTTTAGTTCGATCCGGCGGTTCCGCCGAAGCGCGATTTCGTCCCCGCCCGTATCGATGGGACGGTTGGCGGCGAACCCGGCGGCCACCAGGCGCACGGGCGGCAGGCCCTGGTCGATCAGGAATTTGACGACGGAAATGGCGCGCGCCGTCGACAGTTCCCAGTTGGAGGGGAAGCGGGCGTTGGAGATCGGCGTCTTGTCCGTATGGCCGTCGACCCGCAGCACCCAGTCGATGTCCTGGGGAATCCGTGTCATCAGCTCCTTCAGCGTCTCGGCCAGGGCCTGAATCTGCTCCCGGCCGGCCGGCCCCAGGTCGGCGGAGCCCACATCGAACAGGACCTCGGACTGGAACACGAAGCGGTCGCCGACGATGCGGATGCCGGGGCGATTGCCCAGAACCTCGCGCAGGCGGCCGAAGAACTCGGAGCGGTAGCGGCTGAGTTCCTGGACCTTGGAGGCGAGCGCCGCGTTAAGCCGCTTGCCCAGGCTCTCGATCTGCACGTTCTGGGCCTGGGCTTTCTCTTCCGAAGCGCGAAGCGCCGCCTCAAGAGTCGCCAACTGTTCGCGCAGGGCGGCCAACTGCCGGTTCATGAGGGCGACCTGGGCGCGGGCACTTTCGGAGAGCTTGCGCTCTTCGATCAGCGCCTCGCCCTTCTCGTCGGCCTGGCGGCCCAATTCCAGGATCTTGGCCGTCAGTTCGTCGCGCAGCGCCGTCAGTGCCTCGATCTCGCGCGCCAGGCGGGTCAGCCGCGCTGCCCGCTCTGCCAGCTCCTTGTCGCTCTCGGCGAGGGATTCCCTGGCCTTGGCCAGGTCCTCCTCGCGCGCGGCCAGCGAAGACTCCAGACGGCCGATGGTCTGGCGATTGGCCTCCATGGTCACCATGGCGTCGACAAGCTGCTGCTCCGCCGCTTCGGCTCGCATGCGCAGTTCGGCAACGCTGGTGCTCAACCGTTCCCGCTCGCTGATGGAGGCCTCGAGTTCACCCGACAGGCGGCTGACGTCGGCGCGCAGGCTTTCAGTGGTCTTGCGTTCGAGCGCCAGCAGATTGGCCAGTTCGCTGATCTCGCCCTCCAGCTTGCGCAGCGCAGCGTCACGCCCGGTCAGGGCCTGGCCCAGGAACACCTGGGCCATGACGAAGATCAGCAACAGGAAGATGATGACCATCAGCAGCGTCGCCAAGGCGTCGACGAAGCCGGGCCAGATGTTGGTCGACCGTTCTTGGCGTCTGGCGATACTAGCCATGGTCGGTTGCCCCGTTCCGGGTGACCGCGGTCATGGGATCAGCGCTCATACTCGCCTTCGGCGATGTTGGCGATGGTCCGCGCCAGCAGTTTGATCTCGGACCGCATTTCCTTGATGATCTCGTCCCGGCCATGGCTGAGGTCGTCGGCCAGGCGCGTGAGCGCGCGGTCCAGGTTGCGGATGCTGGCCTTGGTTTCCGCGTCCAGGCCCCCCGTTTCGCCCCTGTTCAGGCCGTGGGCCATTTCCTTCATCAGCTGCTGCTGGGTGCGCATGTGGTCCGTCAGGGTGTCCAGCTTGTCGGTCAGGGCCAGGATGCTCTGGTTTGCTTCGATGCGGCTTTCCTCTCCGCGGCCCAGGATGCGCTGCAGGTTCTCCAGGTTCTCCGCCGACTGTTCCAACAGGGCTTGAACGTAGGCGGGCATGGACTGGTCGCCGTCGCCGGACAAGGCGCCCGACGACAGGCGGGTCAGGCTCGACAGCCATTCCTCAAGATCGTTGTAGAAGCGGTTCTGGGCTTGCCCTGCCTGCAGGTCGAGGAAGCCAAGGATAAGCGAACCCGCGAGGCCGAACAGCGACGACGAAAACGCCGTGCCCATGCCGGAAAGCGGCGTTTCCAGGCCCTTCTTCAGCTTCTCGAAGACGGCGTTGATGTCGCTGGACTCGACCGTCAGGCCGACGATCACGTCCTTGACCGAGGCGACCGTTTCCAATAGCCCCCAGAAGGTGCCGAGCAAGCCCAGGAAGATCAGCAGCCCGATGATGTAGCGTGAGATATCGCGCGATTCGTCGAGGCGCGAGAACAGCCCGTCCAGCAGGGTGCGCATGGAGGTCGTCGACAGCGTCAGGCGGCCGGAGCGCTGACCCAGCATGGTCGCCATGGGACCGAGCAGGCGCGGCGGGCTCGGCTGCGACAACTGGGCGCCGTCGCGGCGGTAGCCTTCGACCCATTCGACTTCCGGCTTCAGGCGCGCGACCTGCAGAAAGTTGTAGGCAATGCCGAGCGCCAACACTGCCAGGATGCCGCCGTTCAAGGGCGCGTTGGCCATGAAGGCATCACGCAGCGGCTGGTACAGGGGCGCGCAGACCGCGACCACGGCGCCGAGGAACAGGATCATCCTGATCAGGTATTTAGTGGGGCGCGTCATGGGCAAGGGGCCTTACACGGTCCTTTTGCTGCGTGGAACGTCAGGCGCGGCCCGCCGACGGGATTACCGCGGGGCCAGGGTGATGTCGACCCGGTTCTTGGGCTCGTCCGAGGTTTTGTCGCCGAGCGCGCGGACGTCGATGCGCGTCGAGCGGATGCCGCTTTC
>PFFW01000121.1:13507-13812 GCA_002781745.1 Rhodospirillales bacterium CG15_BIG_FIL_POST_REV_8_21_14_020_66_15 | reverse complement strand
TCGCCGGCAAGGACGGCGACAAGGTGCAGTCGCGGGTCATCCGCAACCGTCTCGACCGCGAGGCCGAGGGCAACGTCGCGCTGCGCATCACCCAGACCGGCGACGACAACGCCTTCGACGTGGCCGGGCGCGGCGAGCTGCAGCTCGGCGTGCTGATCGAGCAGATGCGCCGCGAGGGCTACGAGCTGTCCATCTCGCGGCCGCGCGTGCTCTACCGCTCCAACCCGGAAACGGGCCAGCGCGAGGAGCCCATCGAGGAAGTGGTGGTCGACGTGGACGAGGAATTTTCCGGCGTCGTGGTGGAA